>CBINOT010000167.1:0-13662 GCA_966252355.1 uncultured Opitutus sp.
CTCGCCCCGAGCACGCGCGGAGCTCGACGCGATCGCCGGGCCGGCGAATGGGCGAGGAGCGCGCGATCTGCGCGGCCTCTTATGGTGTTCGATCGATAACGACGATTCGCGCGATCTCGATCAGCTTTCGGTTGCCGAAGCGCTGCCGGATGGCGCGACGCGCATCCTCGTCGCCATCGCCGATGTGGCGTCCCTGGTCGCACGGGGCTCGGGAATCGACGAGCACGCGCGGCAAAATACGACCTCGGTGTATACTGCCGCCGCGATTTTTCCGATGCTGCCGGAAAGGCTTTCGACGGATCTGACCTCGTTGAATCCCGCGGTGGATCGTTGTGCCATCGTCGTCGAAATGGTGTTCGACGCGGGCGGCGCGCTGCAGCGTTCCGATGTCTACGAAGCGCTCGTCCACAATCGCGCGAAGCTCGCGTACAATAGCGTGGCGGCATGGCTTGACGGCACGGGCCCGACTCCCGCGGCGATCGAGGCGGTGCCCGGCCTCGCCGAAAATATTCGGCTGCAAGATCGCGTGGCGCAGCGCTTGCGCGGTTTGCGCTATGAGCGAGGGGCGTTGGCGCTCGAAACCGTTCAGGCTCGGCCGGTCTTCGACGGCTCGACGCTCAAAGACCTCACGGCCGAACAGAGCAACCGCGCGAAGCACTTGATCGAAGACTTCATGATCGCGGCGAACGGAGTCACCGCGGAGTTTCTCGCGGCCAAGCGTTTCCCGTCGGTGCGACGCGTCGTGCGCACGCCGAAGAATTGGGACCGCATCGTGACGCTGGCGGCGGAGCACGGGGCGAAACTCCCGATCGCGCCGGATGCGAAGGCGCTCTCGGATTTCTTGGAGCGGGCCCGGGCCGCGGATCCGCTGCGGTTTCCCGATCTCTCTCTAAGCGTCGTGAAATTGTTGGGCGCCGGCGAATACGTGATGGAGGAGCCACAGACGAAAGCGCCGGGGCATTTCGGCTTGGCGGTGCGGGATTACGCGCATTCGACCGCGCCCAACCGCCGTTATCCCGACCTGATCACGCAGCGTCTCGTCAAGGCGGCGCTGCACGGTGGCAAGCCGCCGTACGGAGCCGAGGAACTCGCGGCTTTGGCGCGGCACTGCACCGAACAGGAAGACGCGGCGAAAAAAGTGGAGCGGCAAGTCAGCAAGTCCGCCGCGGCCATGCTGCTTTCGACGCGCGTGGGCGAGAAGTTCGATGGCCTCGTGACGGGAGCGGCGGAGAAGGGGACGTGGGTGCGGCTGTTTCACCCGCCGGTCGAAGGGAAAGTCGTCAGCGGCATCGACGGATGGCAAGTCGGCCGACGGGTTCGCGTGCAACTCGTCCATGTCGACATCGAGCGCGGCTTTATCGATTTCGTCGCCGTGAGATAATCGAGGTTTTGCTCGCCGGGCCTCGGTAAACCTGCATGAACGTTTCGTCCCCACGATGAGCGCTGACGCGTCCAACAGCGTAAAAAACTATCCCCGTGGCGAAGTGATCGCCGAAGAAGGATCGCCCGGCGTTGGCTGGTACGTCCTGTTGAGCGGCCGCGTCGGAGTTTTCAAACAGGGCACGCAAGTGGCGGAGTTCGCCACGCGCGGCATGGTGTTCGGAGAAATCAGCAGCATCCTGGCGCGGCCGCGCACCGCGCGGTTGGTCGCCGTCGAGCCGACCGCGATCATGCATTTCGAAGCCGACCTCGATGAATTGGTCGCGAAATATCCGAAGGTCGCAAAGACGGTTTTGGTCAGCTTGGCGCAGCGTTTGGAAAAGACGACGGAGGCGCTTTGGATGGCGACGGCGCACCCGAAACAGCCCGAGCCCGTGCTGGGCGGGCCGATGCCTTCGGCCGTCGATCGCGATCCCGCGGCGATGCCGAGCGCGGTGACGGATTCCGCGTCCGAGTAAGCGCGCAAGTTGGCTGCCGCCGATCGCCGCTCGAGCGATGAAAAAGCCCACGCGCGAAGAACAACGGCGGATGTGCACGCGCAAACGGCGCTATCGCACGGCCGCTGACGCGCTGGATGCCGTGAGCGTGCTCGGACTCGAGCGGCAGCGTAAGCCTTACCGGTGTCCGATCTGCGGCATGTGGCACCTCACAACGGGGTAGACGCCGAGCGCCAGCGACGGGAATGAAAACCGGCGCTTATGAAAAAGCGTGAGGTCTTTTTTTCTGCGCTTCGGGCATTAACGAAGGCGCGGGTGGTATAGATGCACGACGTATTCACGAATGGCACAATACGGCTATGGTAAGGTCACACTCGGACATTCTACCAAAGACCATGCAGCATAAACTCCTACCAGTGCTCGTTGCCGCCACGTTGCTTACGTGCGGACTACGCGCGCAGGACATGAACAGCACGGCGTCGTCGACGACGCCTCCGCAGGCCCCCTCCGCGGCGCCTGCCGCCGCCCCGGTTGCGACGACTCCGCAAACCGCGCCGGCTCCCAATCAGATCATTTATGCGCCTCGGCTGCCGAGTGCGTCCGAGCTGACGAATGTCGCCGCGGCGCAGGGCCTTGCGGTGGAGCAAATCAGCCAAACCGCCAACCAAGTGACGGTCATTTACCGCGATAATGCGGGGCAGACGAATACGGTCGCTTATCAGCTGCTGCCGACGGCAGGCACGACCAGCGGGACAACGGCAACGGCCGTAGCCGTGCCCAGCGCCGCACCGACGGTGGTGTATGAAAGCGCTCCTCGGGTCGTGTACTATGAATCGTACGATCCCTTCTGGCCCAGTTACCCGCGGTATTATTACCCGCCGGTCTCGCTGAGCTTTGGGTTCGGTTACTCACGCGGCTGGGGTGGCGGTTATCATCATCACCATTGGCGGTAAGGACTTTTGAACATGCTTAAAAAGGTACTTCTGACTTCAACGGTGGCGCTGGGCGCTTTGCTCAGCGGATGCGTTGGCACCGGCCCCAACACCCAGCAGGGTGCGGTCACGGGCGGTGCCCTCGGTGCGATCGCCGGCGCGATCATTGGACACAATAGCGGCAGCGGTAACACGCTGGGCGGCGCCCTCATCGGCGGCGCGGCGGGCGCCCTGGCGGGCGGCACGCTGGGCAACGCGGCCGACCATGAGAATGGGACGACGTATGCGGAAGGTGCGCCGACGGGCGCTCGGACGTATCGCGTCGTTCGCCAAGCTCCGCCACCCGCGCCTCCGGCGCCGATGGCCGAAACGATCCCGCCGGCTCCGGCGGCAAATGCCGTCTGGATCAACGGCTACTGGTCGTTCGACGGCAACAGCTATGCGTGGGTCGCGGGCCATTGGGAAATCCCGCCGGCCAACGCCCGGACGTATATCGCCGCGCACTGGGAAAACCAGGGCTCGGGGTATTTCTACGTCCCGGCGTATTGGCGCTAAATTTGGCTACTGCGCAACGCGCAGACCTAGGACACGGGGCGGTGCGGAGACGCATCGCCCCTCTTTTTTTACGCCCGTTCGTTGCGCGGCGCGCGGACAGGTGGGGGTAGTGCGTATGCGGAAAGATTCAAATTTTCGATAAATGGACCGAATGGACCAGGAGTATCCCCTATATGAAACTTCCGCTCGCCGTCTTGGCCCTCTGCGTTGGGCTTACTTTGCATGCCCAAACGCCGCTCCGTTTGTCCGGATCTACCACGGTCAAAGGAGCGCTCGAACCGAAGCAATCGCTGCTGGAGTTGGCCGTCGGTCGCTCGATCGAGTTTTCGGGCAACGGCACCAATGCCGGTCTGATCAGTTTGGTCTCCGGCGCCGCGGACGTGGCGATGATTTCGACGCCGCTCGACGAAGTCGCGCGCTCCATCAACGAGAAGACGCCCGGACGGGTCGATCTCGCGAGCCTATCCGCCGCTCACATTGGCGAGGTGCGCGTCATCTTCATCGTCAACCCGCACAACCAGGTGCGCGCGCTGAGCTCGGCCCAGCTGTCCGATATTTTGCTGGGGAAAATCGCGAATTGGAAGGAAGTCGGCGGCGCCGATGCGCCGATCCTCGTCGTGTCGCTCGCGAACGGCGGCCACCTTCTGCAAGAACAGCTTTTGCATGGCGCGTCCGTCACGTCGACTGCGCGCGGAGTGGCCAACGCCACCCAGATTCCGGTGGTCGTCGCGCAAGAACCGAACGCCATCGGGATCATCAGCACCGTGCACGCCCGCGGACAAACCAGCCTGGTCCAAACCGACGCCAATGTCGTCGCGCCGCTTTTCCTCGTGACCAAAGGCGCCGCGACGGGTCCGGCCCAGAAATTGGTCGAGACCGCCCGCAAGCTGCTCGCGCCTGCTACCGCCGCGGAACACGCCTCGCTTTAATTGGGCGGATAAATCCAAATCTTCCCGTCGCGGACCGCGGTGCGGAAGGTGCGCAGGTCCACCTTTGCCGGACCGGCGAGAACCTTGCCGGTGCCGACGTCGAAACGCGATCGATGCCACGGACACTCCACCGCACCGTTCTTGAAGCATCCTTCGGATAAGGGTCCGAAGCGGTGCGTGCAGAATTCCTGAAAGGCATACACTTCGCCGTTCAAGCGGACGACAGCGGCGACGACGCCGTCGATGCTGACGCGTAAGGTTTCGCCTTCGCGCAGGTCGTCCGCGCCGGCAATGGCCACAGGCCCATCTTTCGTCTCCACCGCCAGCGTCGTTTCCGGCGTCCGGGTTCGACGCCGATGACGCCCCACGCCGATCCCATCATCGTACACGAGCGAACCGCCGAGGTATCCCGAGTAAGAAAGCACGGCCAAGGCGACCAAGGAAATCACGAGGGGCATGGTGGCGGTGCTCGCGGCGTGGAGGGCGCTGAAGCGCAAACCGGCGCTGCCCGCATAGAGGCCCACGGCCACGAGGTTGAGAATCAGATGAGCCGTGGCCGTCTTTTTCGCGGGATGGTCGTTCCTGATTTCAGAGTAGTCGACGAAGCCGAAAACGGCCGCGAGCAAAGCCGTGGCGAGTCCGGCGACGAGGCAAATAAACGCGGCCCGCACGAGCGGAAGGTCGGAGCGCGAGGCGAGGCGGCTCGCAACGTCGAACACCAGCGAGAGCGGAAAGAGCGCGATCGGCAAATGAACCAGGGCAGGGTGGATCGGGCAACGAAACGGTTTGCCCTCGAGAACATCCTTGAGCGCGGGCATGACGACGTGGGTTTATTTTGCTTCGGGCAAGTGCGAGCCGGCGCGCTCGGCGATGCGACGCCACTTTTTCTTCGATTGCCGCGCCACGCTTACGCCGTGATCGAATACCATGAGCGAGCCGATGTAGCCGCTGAGCAGGACGAGCAGCGCGCCGGTAACCGAAGTGACAAGGACGGCCGCCGTGATGGGTTGCGCCGTGTCGAGCGCTTGCCAACGCAGCCCGAGATTCGCCGCCCAGACGACCGCGGCCAGAAGGTTCAGCGCCAGGTGATAAAGCCCCAGCTTCCAAGCCGGCTTTTCTTTTTTGATCGGCGCCCAATCGGCGGCTCCGGTCGGCACCGCGGCGAGCGCCGACGCGAGTCCCACGGCAACGCCGTACACGCCCAGATAGGCGAGCGTGCTATTCGCCGGCCGCGACCAGCCAACGATGTCGAGCACGGCGACCATCGACCACGCGCCGACCGGCAGATGCACGATCGCGGGGTGCAAAGGATGCCCGAGCCATTTGCCTTGAAGGATTTCGAGCAGTTTCACGGTGTGCCTCAGCCCCACAGAGTCGCCGCTTGGCCTGAAGTTCCCCGTCGCGGGCCGGCGAAACCGCATCGGCGCGTCGCCTGCAAGGCCGAGGTCAGGGCGCGGGTTCTTGGCCGACCGAGGGAGCGAGCGCGGAGGGCGACGGGTTTTTCGTGGCTTCCGGGGTGCTTTCGATCGGATGAATGTTGATTCTCGGCTGCCATTGCAGCCACTCCTTCGCGGGGTCCGCGTGGAGGAAATACTCGGTGTTCTCGAGCGCGGTGGGCGCGAGGGAAGGGCCGTCCGGCGTCGCGAAACAGACGCCGCCCGCCAACAACGTCGGCAGCGTGGTGCTGCGGAATTCCGCGCCGCTCAACCCCAGCTTGAACGCGATTCCGCTCGCGTTCCAAAACTGGGTGTTCGTGCGCACGAGGTCGATATACGGCGTGTAGATCCGGATGCGGATCATCGCGGCGGTCGCATCGTCCGACAGCCGCGTCGTCTCGACGGCGCCGACTTTCACGCCGCGATAATATACCGGCGCGCCGGGGCTCAAGCCGCCGAGTTTGTCGGTGCGCAGGACGAACGCCCGACCGGCGCTCGGTTCCTCGATGGGCGGCGGATGGTCGAGGCCGCGAAAGTTGAGCGCCGGTTCCCCTTGGCCGGGGCGGACTTTTAGCCGCACGCCGGTCACGAGCGTTTCCAAACCGCGAATGCCCGATACGCTCACTTCCGGATGCACGATCCAGAACTGCGAGCCCGCGCGCGCCAAGCCGGCGGCGGGCTTCGTCAAGCGCAGCCGAATCACCACGCCGGTGAGATCGGGCTTGAGCGTGACATTGCGCACGACGCCCACCGAGACCCCGTTGTGTTCGAGTTCCGTCTTGCCCGGTTCGACGCCCGCGCCATTCGCGAACTCGATCGAGATTTCGGGGCCGCGATTGCGGAACTGGCGCGCCACCATCCACCCGGCAATGACCAGCGCGACCAGCGGCACCACCCAAATGAGCGGGAGCGCAGGTCGGCGCGAGATTTTGGGCGTCGCGGGTGTCGTCATGTGGAATTCGCTTCGGGGGTCTCGCGCCGCCATAGCCGATGCGGATCGAAGGCTTCGGTCGCGAGCATCGTCAGCACCACGGCGGCCGCGAAAGCGATGATGCCGGGCCGAGGCTGCACTTTGGCGAGAGCGCCGAATTGCACGGCGCCGCAGAGAAACGCGACGAGAAAGACGTCCAGCATCGACCAGCGGCCGATGAAATCGAGCGTGGTGTAAAGGCGGGTCAGTCCGCGGCGGTGTTTCGGCGGATTGCGCCGCGACGCCAGCAAGAGCGTTACGATCCCGGCGATTTTGAGCAGCGGCACGAGGATGCTGGCCGTGAACACGATCGCCGCGACCGCCCATGAGCCATCCTCGCAGAGACCGATGATGCCGGAGAAAATCGTATCGGTGCGGGATTGGCCCGGAAGTTCGGTGCTGAGAACCGGCAGCAGGTTCGCCGGCACGAGCATGATTGTCGCCGCCGCGGCAAACGCCGCCGCGCGTTGATCGCTTTTGCCGATGCGAGTGGGAATCGTGAGATTCATCTCATCCCTCCGATAGCTCGGCACTGCGCCACGCGAGCATGATCGCCACCGTCATCGCCGCGTAAAACCACAGCCCGGCGCCCGGATCGACATTCACCAAGACGCCGATCTTTACGAAGGCCACGAGGACCGCGAGCACGTGCACCTCCGGCATGGACCAATGTTCGAGCGCTTCCGCGAGGCGCCGCCAAAAGGGGGACGCCGGCCGACGCTCGCCGACCCGCGGCGAACCGACGATCACCGTCAGGACGCCCAGCAGCAGCAAGGGTACCACCACACCGCACAGCGCGACCCACACGGACAACAGCGGCATACCGTTTTTCCATAAGCCGCGGACGCCGGTCCAAAGATAGCTGGCATGCTCGGCGCCGAATTTTCGCACCGTGACCAACGGAAGCTGAGCGGCGGGCACCGCGAAAATCAGCGCGGTCAAGGTGAAGGCGAGCGCCGAATCCTTGCTCAGCCGTCGTCGCGCGAGCGTGGTCCCGCAATCGACGCACGCCGCCCGCTCGCCGATTCGCAGCGGGACGGCGCGATGCAGCCGACCGCACATGCGGCAGGCGATTGGGCCAGAAGCAGAGGGGGTCATGACGACACGGCGCCGCCCGACGATGGGCGACTCCGTACCGGCCAGCGACCTACGTTGCGCCCAGCGGTTCCCGGGCACGACCCATCCGCGAGTCCGCCGCCGCGGCGCGATCGCGGGCGGAGGCCCACTCGCGATGCCGGCGACTAGCCTCGAGCGGCGCCGGCCTACGGCGTCGCGGCGGTTTGTTCGAGGTGCAGCCGAGTGATTTCCGGGATCTGCTCTTCCAGCCAATCTGCCATTTCCGCTTCTTCACCGAATATCTCGCGGCACACGCGGGCGATTTCGCTCAAGCCGGCATCTTCGGCGGCGGACGCGAGCGAGGAATAGCAAGCCATCTCGAAATGCTCCATGGCGTAGTCGGCGAGCGCGTTTTTCACGAGTTCGTCGCGAAACATTCCCGTCGACATGCCTTGCAGCGCGCCCATGGCGCCGGCGGCGGCCGACTTTACGGTCGACGGCTCGGCGCCGAGCGATTCGAGGCAGGTCTGGACACGCTGGCCGTGTCGACGGGTTTCCTCCAGATGGCGTTCGAGCCGCTCGCGAATTTCCGGCAGGTCGCGGGCGTCTCGGATATGCTGCTGCAGCGCGTTGGCGAGGCTCTGCTCCATGGCGTGGGCATCTTGGAGCCACGCGATAATTTGGTCTTTTGGCGGCATGGGAGTGCGAAGGGTTTGGTTTGGTCCGTCACCACGGCCGATCGCGTCGCAGTGGCGGCAATGTCGCTGAAGCCGGAGAAGTTCGTTGGATCGGCAAATGCCACCGTACACCGCGAGCCGGCCACGCACCAGCGAGGCGCTTACGGCCGATAACACCGGAAGGCCGCCGACATGGCGGTCGGTTTCGCACCGCACGCCGCCGTAATGAACCTTTAGGCCTCGGCCGCGAATTTGCATGCGGACGTCCGCGCAAGCTTCGGTAGGCTACGCCGCGGTTTTTTCCCCATACCGCGCCGTCCGATGTCGTCGTATAGTGCCGGATGAAAGCAACACCCGTCCGTCCCAGCGCGGTGACACCCGCGCCGCTGACCCAGGAACAAATCGCGGCCTTGGCGCATGAGCTGTGGCGCGAACGCGGTTGTCCTGCGGGGAGCGATCTCGATATCTGGCTCGAAGCGGAGCGGCAATTGCGCGGCTATCCGTCTCGTCAGTCGGCGCGCGATCCGATTCCCGCCGACCCCGCCAGCACCGACGCCGATTCCGATCCGGCGCTTAATCCCGAGCGCGACCGGGAAATCGGCGAGCTCGGCACGCCGACGGATCGGCGCAGCCCAACGGCCTTCGGCGTTTGACTTCGGCGGACGCTGACGCCGGGAAGGGCTCGCGCCGCCTCTCCGCGGCGGAGCCTTGAGCCCACTTACACGGGCTGAGCGGTGTTCACGTCCAAAACGCGATATTTCTCCGGGGGGACTTTGATCCGATGGCCTGAGTCCAGGTCCGTGAAAATGTGCCAATGCGGATCGTGGGTGTCGTGGACCGCGACCTCCATCCGGTGTCCGGCTTCATAGGTATATTCTTCAAAGGCAAAGCCGTGGTCCTCGTGGAGCAGGGCTTCGCCGAGTTCGCCGCTATGCGGCTCGGTGATTTCGATTTTCCAGGTCGTCATGGGATTCTGGGGCGTTTGACCGACGATGACGTTAACGCTGGCGCGCGTGCGTTGGGCACGCGCCTCACGGCGTTAAAAACCTTGGGTAGGGCGCGAAAACAAACGGGGGACGGCATTCACTTTTCGTGCGTCGCTCCGCCGTTACGCTTCGCTTTTTCGGCGAGAACCTTCGCGACGGATTCGGCGGGGACTTCCGCGTAGTGGCTGAACCGCTCGGCGTGCCGGCCGCGACCGCTCGTCAACGACCGTACGACGGTGCTGTAGTGATAGAGCTCTTTCTGCGGCACATGCGCGCGCACGATCTGGAAATGGCCGTCGGTATCGACGCCGAGGATATGGCCGCGGCGTGACGAGAGGTCGCCGAGGATCGCACCGACATATTCGTCCGGCACCGTGACGTCGATGGTGTAGATGGGTTCGAGCAGGCAGGGATGCGCGGCTTGGAACGCTTCCTTGAACGCGTGGTAACCGGCGACTTGAAACGCGATGTCCTTGGAATCGACGGGATGCATCTTGCCGTCGAAGAAGTCAGCCTTGATGTCGGTGACGCGAAACCCGGCGAGGATGCCTTCCTTGCAGGCGGTCCCGACGCCTTTCTCGACCGACGGCACGAAGACGCGGTCGACGTTGGTGCCCACGAGCGATTGCTTGAAGTCGACGCCGCTGTCGCGCGGGCCGGGCTCGATCCGCAGCCACACCTCGGCGAATTGGCCGGCGCCGCCCGTCTGTTTTTTGTGGCGATAGCGCGACTCGCCGCGGCCGCGAATCGTTTCGCGATAAGGAATATGCGGCTCCTCGAGCTCCACGTGGACCCCAAAGCGGCGCGCCAGGCGCTCCACGATGACTTGCAGGTGGATCTCGCCTTGGCCGGAGACGATCGTCTGATGCACCTCGTCGTCGACGCGGTAATGGAAGGTCGGATCCTCCTGGTGCAAGGTCGCGAGCCCGACTGCCAGCTTGTCTTCGTCGCCTTTCGACCGGAGCCGCAGTGCGGCGTGGATGTTCGGCGCGGGATACTCGACCTTGGGCAACACGACTTGGAATTTCGGCGTGCACAGCGTGTCGCCGGTGTGCGTATCGCGCAGCTTCACGACCGCGCCCAGATCGCCCGCGTGGAGTTGCGGGACCGGGGTGCGATCGCGGCCGTTGAGCACATACAATTGGCCGACGCGCTCGGAAACCCCGCGGGTGGTATTTTTCAATTCGTCGCCGGATTTAAGCGTGCCGGAGAAAAGCCGAAACAGCGACAGCTCGCCCACGCCCGGCTCGTTCATCGTCTTGAATATATACACGACCGGCTCGGGCTGCGAAAGCTGCACCGAGCCGGGAAGGCCGCTGGCATCTTTGGCGGGCACCTCGGCCCGATCGAGCGGCGAGGAGCCATACTTGGCGATGAAATCCATGAGGCGCGCCACGCCGACATTCGTTTCGGCGGACACGGCGAAGAGCGGGACGAAAACTTGATTTTGCACCGCATGGTGCAAGCCGGCGCGGAACTCGTCTTCCGCCAGAATCCCTTTCTCGAAAAATTTCTCCATCAGCGAATCGTCGGACTCGGCGACGTATTCGATCAGCTCGCGATGAAGCTGCTGGACGCGCTCCGCCAGGGCGCCCGGAGGCGTCTCCGTATATTTGCCGGTCGAGCCTGGCGTATACGTGACGAGCTCGTTGCGCATGACGTCGAGCGTGTGCGTGAAGCCCGGTCCGGTATTGAGCGGAATCGTCAGCGGAAAGACATTCTTGCCGAAATGCTCGCGCGTGCTCGCGAGGATCTCGTCGAACTTCACGTTCGCTTTATCGAGTCCGTTGATCGCGACGATTTTGGGCAGCCCGAAGCGCGTGGCATAATCCCACGCCGCGTCCGTGCCGATGCCCAAGCCATGCGCCGCGTTGATGACGATCAGCGCGAAATCGCCCACGCGTAGCGCGCCGAGGCCCTCGCTGATGAAATCGGCATAGCCGGGACAATCGAGGAGGTTGAACTTCTTCTCGCGCCACTCCGTGTTGAGCAGCGAGGCATGCACCGAGATTTGGTGCTTCCGTTCGCTCTCGTGGTAGTCGGAAACCGTCGTGCCCCCGGCGATCGAGCCCATGCGGCCGATGCGGCCGGAACAGGCGAGCATCGCTTCGGCGAGCATGGTTTTTCCGGCCGAGGCATGACCGAGAACGGCGAAATTTCTCAGGTCCGAAGAGGGATAATCTTTCATGAGCCGAGGTGTCAGGTTGGGGGCCGCGGGGGGATGCGCGGTGATGTCGCAGCAGTGTAAACGACCGGCCGGCGAATGTCTCCGCGTCGTTTGCGAGTTTACGGCCGAATTTTGCTCAAGAATTTCCGAAAGCCAAACCGGCGAGCCACTTTGCGGCGCAAAAGTCCGACGGGTTGGTTCGGAGCGAAGGTAAATATGCGAGGCGAGCCGAGGAATTCGGGGTCAGGCGGGAACGCCGCGGCGATGGCTCGGTCGGTTTTGCCCTCAACCGAAAAGGAGGCGCTTATGAAATCGAGTACTCAGGATCGAGTCGAAGGCACCGCGAAAGACGTCAAAGGAGCCGCTAAACAGCAGTGGGGTAAAGCCACTCGCGATACCGGCAAGCGGATCGAAGGCTCCGTCGATCGCGTCGAAGGCAAAGTCCAAAAGGCGGGCGCAGAAGTGAAACGTCAGGCCGGCCGCTAAGCATCATGGAGAACGCCGCCAAACGCATTCGCAAGGCGCGGCGCCAGGGTTTGGCCTCGCGACCGCGGACCGCGTCACCGCGGGTACGATTCGACGCGCCGTCGGCCCAACGAAGTGGCGAAGGCGACATGAAGCCGAATCGCCCGCGGAAGACGAAAGTCACGCGGCGCAAGGCCAAGCGCCAGGCCAAGGCGCCAAGCCGCTCCGGCCGCCGTTAACGCAAACACCATCATGGCTACTCAATCGTCCTCATCGAATTCCACCTCCGCCGCTCCGGCCTTGTCGCACGAACGCATTGCCGAGCGTGCGCGGGAGTTGTGGATGCACCGCGGCAGCCCCGCGGGCCGAGACCTCGAGCATTGGCTCGAAGCCGAGCGGCAATTGCGCAACGAACAACAACGCTCGAACGTCGGAAAAAACGCGCCGTCCAACGCGGCGAAACAAGATCTCGCCGAAGCGGAAAAGCGGCTCGATGGCCTGATCGAAAACAAGCCTTCTCCCGCGCGGCGCACCCCGTCGGGCGAACAAATCTAAGCGAACGAAGCGGTAAACCCATTGGGGTCCGCGATGCCGATTCGGCAGCGCGACGGGTTTGCCTGGGAAAATCGCCCACGCGGTTACACCGGGGCGGTCCCATTTAGATCCTATTCATTTCCAGTTATCCTCATTCCACATGAAGACGATTCACATTGCAGAAATGATTGCACAGGGCGGCCGGGACGGAACCGTCGAGGCGCCGGACGGGAATTTTCGGGTCGAGCTCTCCAGCCAAGAGGAGCCCGGTGCCGTGACGCCCGAGCATCTCTTTGCCGGCGCTTATGCCGCCTGCTATTTGGGCGCTCTGGAAAACGCGGCCAAGAAAGCGCACGTCAAACTTCAGGGCGTCACGCTCGTCGCCCGCGCGCATCTCGATGAAGACGATCGCGGCGGTTATAATCTCAACGTCGAGCTTCGCGCGGCCATGCCCGGCGTGTCGGAAACCGACGCGCAGCACATCATGAATCTCGCGCACCAAACGTGCCCGTATTCCAAAGCCACGCGGGGCAACATCAATGTCACCCTCGCTTTCGACTAAATCTCATGAGCGACCATTATTTCATCACGGCGGATCAAGGACATCTCCGCATCTATGTCGTCCGCACTGCGCCGGGTCAGCGCGAGGCGGCGCTCGATCCGGTCGAATCCATGGACTTCCCCGCCGGCGTCAAAGGCTACACCGACCGGGAAACCGCCATGGCCGGACGCTTTCAAGGCTCGCGTAACCAAGCCGCGGCCGCGGGCGCACCCGGCCCGGGCCCGGCCCGCGCAGGCATGTCGATCGACGAACGCCTGCCCATGCAACGCGAGGAAAGCCGGCGCCGAGCGCGCGACGTGGCCGCGGAAATCGAAACTTTCTTGGCCGCCCGCCCTGACACTTCCTGGGATTTTGCCGGACCGGCCGAATTTCATCAGGCGGTGATCGAACACATTTCCGCGCGAGTTCGGAATCGTTTACGCCGAACCATTCCCAAAGACCTGGTGAATCAGCGCGCGGAGGACTTGCGGGCGCACTTCGCGGCTCGGTAGGAGGCTTAGGGTAGAGGCTCGGGCT
>CBINOT010000168.1:0-13581 GCA_966252355.1 uncultured Opitutus sp.
CACGGTGCTGGAGCCGATTCGCGCCTCGGGCGGGTTTCGTGCCGTGATCATCGACTGCCCGCCCGCCCTCGGCATGTTGTCGATGAACAGTCTCGCCGCCGCCGATTACCTGCTGATCGCATTGCAATGCGAGTACCTCGCCCTCGAAGGCCTGGGCCAGATTCTGCGCAACGTGGAGCGCTTGAAATCCGCCCACATCAACGACGCGCTCGAACTCGGCGGAATCGTCATGACGATGTTCGATCTGCGCACGAACCTCTCACGGCAAGTCGTCGACGAGGTGAAGCAGCACTTACCGGACAAGATTTTCAATTCGGTGATCCCGCGCACCGTCCGCCTGAGCGAGGCGCCGAGCTTCGGCAAACCGATTTTCGCCTACGACCAGCTCAACCCCGGCGCCACCGCCTACCGCAATCTGGCGAAAGAGGTCATCGATCGCTTTAAGCTAAAGTCGACCGGCTAGGGGCGGGGAGTTTGGAGTTTGGAGTTTGGAGTTTGGAGTTTGGAGCCGCCGAGGTAGGGCGAACCGTCCTCGGTGAGCCGCGGCTTGTCGAAACGGCTTTGCGAGACGCCTCGCCCTACCGCCAGGCAATTTGGCAAGTCGCAGGCCCTGACCCAAAACTCAGAACTCAAAACCCAAAACCGCACCCGTGCCGTTCGCCGCTTGCGCTGAGCGTCAGTCGCGGCTCAGTTCTCGCTGCTTTTCCGTGTTTTCTTCTCTCGCCAAATACCGACACGCCTTTCTGGTGGGGCTGCAGAGCAATCTGGTTTATCGCTGGAATTTTGCCGTCCGCGGATTTTTTTCGCTCTTCCACCTGTCGGCCGTGTTCATCCTGTGGGGCGCGGCGTTTTCGGGTACGCAGGCAGAGATCGGCGGGTTCACGCTCAACCAGACGCTCACCTACTTCATCACACTGCTCGTGCTGCAATTTTTCATCAGCGCGTTCAACGAGGACTACCAGATCAGCGAGGAAATCCGGAACGGGTTGATCAACCAGTTCCTGCTGAAGCCGATCAATTACTTCTTCTATCGGTTCACGATCTTCCTTTCGGCGCGCCTCGTCTCCGGGGCGCTCGTGCTCGTGCCGCTCGTGATCGCGCTGCCGATCGTGTATGGCAACCTGGCATTTCCGCACGAGCTGTGGCGGCTCGAGCTCGGACTACCGGCCATGTTCTTGTCGGCCGTCATCCAATTCTCGATCGCGTACTGCTTCGGCCTGCTGAGCTTTTGGTTTCTGGAAATCCAAGGGTTCGTTATCCTGTCGATGGCCATCGAATCGGTGCTGGGCGGGCAAATGTTTCCGCTCGATTTGCTGCCCTCGTGGGCCTACTCGATCGCGAAGTTCCTGCCGTTCTATTACCAGATGTATTTTCCGGGTGCGATTTTCACGGGTCGGCTGAAAGAACCGTCGGCGGTGCTCCAAGGCATCGGCATCCAGATTTTCTGGGTGATCGCGCTGCTCGGCATCGCGCATCTGTTGTGGGTGCGCGGACTGAGACGGCACACCGCAGTCGGAGGCTGATGGAATTGTGGATTTTGGATTGTGGGTTTTGGATTGAATAAGCGCCACCGGCTCCGCCCTAGATCCTAGACCCTACGTCCTAGACCTTAACCCTCATGATCCGCTATCTGCACATCTGGCTCGCAAGCGCCAGGTATTCGATCATCCGGACGCTGATGTTCCGCGGCGATTTTTTCGTCTGGTCGCTCGTGGAACTGTTCTGGATGAGCGTGAACCTGCTCACGGTTTCGGTGATCTACGAGCACACGCAATCGATCGCCGGCTGGAACAAGCATGAAATGATTCTGCTGCTCGGCACCTCGATGCTGATCCAGCGGTTCTTGATGGGATTTTTCTGGAGCAGCATTTTCGAAATGGGCCGCAATATCCGCACCGGCAATTTCGACTTCTTCCTCGCGCAGCCGGGGAACGTGATGTTCATGGCGACGACGCGGAAGCTCGATCCCGACGGGCTCATCAACTCGATCGTCGCGGGGGCCGTGGTGATCTATGCCGCCAACAAACTCGGGCTCCATCCCGGCGTGAACGAAATCCTCCTGTATCTCGCGATGCTTTTCTGCGGCCTCGTCATTCACTATAGCATTCTGGTGATGTCGATCTCGCTGGCATTCTGGCTAACGAGCGCACAGGGCATCGAAGGCACTTATTTTGTCCTCACGGAGTTTTCGCGTCTGCCTGGGCAGGCTTTCAAAGGGATCGCGCGGCTGGCGTTTGTGTGGCTCCTGCCCGTCGTGGTCGTCAGCAATGCGCCCGCCCGTTTGTTGCTGCCGCGCTTCGGGTACGACTGGCATTGGACCGGAGCGCTCTTTCTGTTCGCCGCGCTTTGGTTTGGACTCGCCGTTCTCGTCTTTCATCGCGGGCTCCGGCGCTACACGAGCGCGTCGTCGTAACGCGGCCGCAGATCGCACGCGGTTTCCGGAAGCTCGGCCGAGCCGCGAGCAAAAGATTATTTGGCGTTTCGCGATTCGCGTGTGAGGCTTTCGTCCAGCATGCGCCTTTGGCCTTTCGGCAATTCCAAAGAACCCGACGTTTCGGCAACGCCGCTCGACGCGTTGCAACAACGCCTCGGTTATCGTTTCCGCGATGTCACGTTGCTCGAGCGTTCCGTCACGCACTCGTCGTTGTTGCAGGAGCGTCCGGAACTCACGGAAAGCAATCAGCGCATGGAATTTTTGGGAGACGCGGTGCTCCAGCTCATCTTGAGCGAGGCGCTGTTCGGCTTGTTTCCCACCGAACGCGAAGGGCCGCTGAGCCGCCGGCGTGCGGCATTGGCCAATGGCGTTTACCTCACGCAACTCGCGCGCGAGATCGGGTTAGATCGTTGCCTGCGGCTCGCCGCAAGCGAGGAGGCAACCGGCGGACGCACGCGGGCCTCGTCGCTCGAAGACGCGTTCGAAGCCTTGATCGGCGCGATTTTTCTCGATGCGGATTTCTCCACGGCACGTCGCGTCGTGCTCGCGCTCTATGGCGATCTTGGCCCGCGACTCGCCGCCGTCGAACACGTGGAAAACCCGAAGGGCCGCCTCCAGGAACTCGTGCAACCGAAGCACGGCAACAACGCAGTCCGTTACGAAATCGTGCAGATCAAGGGCGAGGATCATGCCCGCGAGTATGAAGTGGCGGTGTTTCTTCTAAGCCGGCGCCTCGGCAGCGGACGGGGCACGTCGAAGAAACTCGCAGAGGAAGCGGCGGCACGCGTCGCATTGGGGGTTCTGAAGGAAGAGAACGGATAGCTCGGCGTAGCCGCTCGTCGGGTCGTAGACCGAAAGGGTTTGATGTAGCTGGGGTCCTGGACCCCGGCCATTTGACGTTTGCGAATTCGGAGGAGCCGGCCTCTAGGAAGCCAGCGAAGCGAATCCGCTCACGGCGCTCGCCGCCAGGAAAGCCGGCGCTTCTCTGTGGGCTGTGTCGGAGCTCCGTGACCTTTGTGGCGATGGATTGGGTTTCGCGCCATGTGCCGCGGGCGCAGGCGCCGGTTTGCACTTCCGGCAATCCTGCGTTCCTGCTTTTTCGTAGCCTTTCATGACCGTCGCAACCGCTCAGCGCCACAAGCTGACCGGCGTTTGCCCGCCCGCTCGTGGCGCGGTAGTCGCCGAGCTTTGTCGCACGCACGCAAGTCCCGTGTGGCTGGTGGTCGCGGCGGATCTGCGCACCGCCGAACATATCGCCGACGACGTGACGTTCTTTCACGCGGCGAACGGCGATCCGCGACCGCTGCGCGCACTGGTTTTCCCGGAATCGCTGCAGGAAAGCCGCGATATGCGCGAAGCCTTCGCGGCGTCGAGCGACCGGCTGACCGTCCTCTCTCGTTTACGGGCCATCCGCGGCCAAGGATCGACGCCTGATACGCTGGTCGTCGTGACGACCCCCGGCGCACTCGCGCAACCGGTGCCGTCGCTCGAGGAGTTCGCCACGCGCGAGTTAAAGTTGGCGCGGGGGCAAACGCAGTCGTTCCAAGGGTTGCTCGAACAGCTGCAAAAACTGGATTACGATTCGGAAGCGGTCTGCGAGGCGCCGGGCCACTACGCCATTCGGGGCGGCATCATCGATGTGTATCCGATTACCGCGAACACGCCGTACCGGCTCGACTTCTTTGGCGACGAAATCGAGACGATTCGCGAGTTCGACCCCGTCAGCCAACGCTCCGGCGCCGCCGTCGAGAACATCACGATCGCGGCATCTCCGCGCGTGAAACTCGATCCGTCGAAGACCGGTCTCGCCGACTACTTCAATACTTCTGCGCGACTCGTGATGATCGAGCCCGCAGCCCTCGACGAGGCGTTCAGCGCGATTGCACGAGAGAGCGGAGACGCGCTCACGCCCTTGCTGGACAAGTGCGCGGAGGCTTTCGGCATCAGCGATCTCGACGAAGCGAGCGCGTTGTTCGAACACACGGGGGACGAAATCACGTGGGACAGCGAGAGCCTCGCCCACCACCGCACATATCCCGACGATGCGCTCGTGGCGCAGGAGCGGTTGCACGTCGAGGAGGAGGCGCGGCACCGCTTTCTCCAGCAAGTCGCCAACTGGAGCAAAAATGGCTACGAGGTCGTGGTCGTCACCTCGAAAGAAGGCGAGGAGCAGCGCTCCCAGGAAATTCTGGCGGCGGATTCCTCGCTCAAAGGCATCAAGCCTCGCTGGCTGCGCGGCGGGTTGAACGAGGGATTTCGTATCACCTATCGCGCAAGCGCCGCTTTCGGCGAGATCGGCACCGGCTCTTCCCGCCCGGAAAAGTCGGCCGCGAAGAAGCTCGGCGACGGACCGCCGGGCAAGAGAAAGCACGGCGGCGCCGGTCTCGTCGTCGTCACCGAAACCGAAATTTTCGGGCGCAAACGGCAGCGACGGCCCGCATTGAACGAACGCGCGGTCGCGCAACGCGCGCAGATCGATCAGTTGCTCGATTTCTCGGAGCTGGTGGAAGGCGATTTTGTCGTCCACCTCCAGCATGGCATCGCGCTCTACCGCGGCTTGACCAAGCTCGATACGGCGCAGGGCATGCGCGAGGTCATTTCGCTCGAGTTCGACGACCAGGTGACGCTCCACGTGCCGCTGCAGGAATCACATCTGATCAGCCGCTATGTCGGACTCAGCAAGACCAAGCCGCAACTTGGCCGCATCGGCTCCGGTCGATGGGAAAAAGCGCGGCAAGCCGCCGAACGCGCGACGATCGATTTGGCGGCAGAGCTCTTGCGCATCCATGCCGCCCGCGAAGCGGAGCCGGGTTTCGCGTTTCCCGAGGACAACACGTGGCAGAAGGAATTCGAAGCGTCATTCCCCTTCACTGAGACGCCCGATCAGTTCCGCGCGATCAAGGAAACCAAGGCCGACATGGAACGCACCCGCCCCATGGACCGGCTGATTTGCGGCGATGTCGGCTTCGGCAAGACCGAGGTGGCGATTCGCGCGGCCTTCAAAGCGGTGCAAGGCGGGAAACAGGTTGCCGTCCTCGTCCCGACCACCGTCCTCGCGCAACAGCACCTGAACACGTTTCGCGAACGGATGGCCGGTTACCCGATCGCCGTCGAGATGGTCAGCCGTTTCCGCACCAAGGGCGAACAGACGAAGATCATCACCGCGACAGGCGCGGGGCAGGTCGATATTCTGATCGGCACGCATCGCCTGCTGCAACGGGACGTCCAATTCAAGGACCTCGGGCTCGTCATCATCGATGAAGAGCAGCGCTTCGGCGTGAAGCATAAGGAGGTGTTCAAGAAGCTGCGGTCGACGGTCGACGTGCTTTCGATGAGCGCGACGCCGATTCCGCGCACCTTGTATATGGCCCTCACCGGTGCGCGCGATTTGAGCGTGATCGAAACGGCGCCGCGCAACCGCCACCCGATCCAAACCATGGTCAAGACGTACGACGAAAAGGTCGTTGTCGATGCCGTGCGTCACGAAATTCGGCGCGGCGGCCAGGTCTTCTACCTCCACAACCGGATCGATACGATCGACCTCGTCGCCACGCGGCTGCGCGAGATGATGCCCGACCTCAGCGTCGGCGTCGGTCACGGCCAAATGGAGTCGCACGAGCTCGAAGAAGTGATGACCGAATTCGTCGCGGGCCGCTACCAAGTCCTCGTCTGCACGACGATCATCGAGAGCGGCCTGGATATTCCGAACTGCAACACGATCATCATCGAAGGCGCGGATCGGTTCGGACTTTCCCAACTGTACCAGCTGCGCGGCCGCGTCGGACGATTCAAACATCAAGCGTACGCGTATCTATTGTTGCATCGGCACACCCGTTTGCTCGACGTCGCGCGGCAGCGCCTCACAGCGATGCGACAGCATAATCAACTCGGCGCGGGTTTCCGCATCGCGATGCGCGATCTCGAGCTCCGCGGGGCAGGTAATCTCCTCGGCGCCGAGCAAAGCGGTCACATCGTCGGCGTCGGTTTCGAGCTCTATTGCCAACTGCTGCGGCAGTCGGTGGCGCGGTTGAAAGGCGAAAAGACCGCGTCGGCGATTCGGGCGAGCGTGAAGCTCGATTTCGTGTTCGTCGGCGAAGGTGCGGCGCCCGAAGCCGCGGCCGCCGCGACGGAGCGCGGACGGCATGTCGACGGTTACACGGCCTTGAAAGCGGCGGAAGACGAGCACGCGGTCGAGGTGGCGAGGGTTCAGGCGCGAATTCCGGCGAGCTATATTTCCGAAACGAGGCTGCGGATCGATTTCTACCGGAAGCTCGCACTCGCCGATTCGTTGCAGGCCTTGAAGCAGTTGGAGTCCGATCTGCGCGATCGCTTCGGGAAATTCGGCGACGAAGTGCGTGCGCTGCTGCTCATTACCGAGATTCGCATCCGCGCGGAACAAAAGGGCATCGTCTCCGTCGAAACCGAGTCCAGCCGCTTGAAGTGTCTTCGCAATTCCGGCCGCCGTGACGATTGGGTGCAGGTAGGCACCCGGTTTCCAAGGTTGACCGCTCCCAAGCCACTTCTACGGTTGCGGGAAATTATCTCGTTTCTGAACAATCTGCCGAGTCCATGACGTTCCGCCGCCGCCTTGCTTCGTTCGTGTTCGCCGCCGCTTCGGGCGCGGTTGCCTTTGCCCAATCCGCCGCTCCCGCGCCGTCGATGCCCTCCCCGGCCGATAGTCTTAACATGCGCTTTGCGAACGGCATAGTAGCCGTCGCCGAGGAGAAAATTATCACCGTCGCCGACGTGATGCGGGAAATCATCCCGCTCCAGCAGCAGATTCGGAACGAAGCCCGCACCCAAAAAGAATACGACGAGCGCATGGAGCAGCTCGAAGATAGCGTGATCCAGGACCTCATCGACCGCGTCCTGATCATCAAGGAGTTTCACAAAGACGAGAAGCGCCGCATCCCGGACAGCTACGTGGACAATGCGATCGCCGACCGCATCGCCGAGCAGTTCGACAACGACCGCGCGAAGTTCCTCGCCTACCTGCGCACGCAAGGGAAAACGATCCGCGAATACAAACGCGACGTCGAGGAGGACATCATTTACAGCTACATGCGCGGTCAGCAGCGCAAGAACGAAACGATCGTCAGCCCGGTCCGGATCGAAACCTTCTATCACGAACACAAAGACACGTTCTACCAGGAAGACCAAGTTCACCTGCGGCTGATCCAGCTCACGCGCACCGAAGGCGAATCCGACGACACGCTGAAGCAGCAAGCGAACATGATTCTTGCGCGCATCAAGGGAGGCGAGAAGTTCGAAGACTTGGCCAAGGAGTATAGCCGCGACGCGCGGCGCTCGAAGGGCGGCGACTGGAATTGGCTGAAGCGTTCCGATTTCCGCCAGGAATTCAGCGACAAGGCTTTCGGCCTGAAGAAAGGCGAAGTATCCGAACCGATTTTGCTGCCTGAAGGTTGCTTCCTCCTCTTCGTCGAGGACCGCAAATACGCCGGCATTCAGCCCCTCGACGACGTGCGCGATCAAATCGAACGCGTCCTCGTCACGCAGATGTCGCACGCCCACCAGGAGCGTTGGCTCGAGCGCCTGCGCCGCAACGGCTACGTGAAGCACTACTGAGCCGTCTCACCTTTCTCTCGGGCGCCGGTTTCCACCGGCGCCTTTTTTATGCGTACGTTCGGCGCACGCTCCGAACGGTTGACAACATCATTTCACATCTACAATTCGTATTTGTGAACGATCAGCCGGAATACGATGCACCCAATCGCTTGCGCGCGACGATCGTCGCCGAACGCCCACAAGAGCGGTTGGAGAAATTCGGGGCGGCTGCCCTCAGCGACACGGAACTGCTCGCGATGCTTCTTCGCAACGGCACGCGCGGCCAGGACGTCCTGACGCTAGCCTCGCGGCTGATGGCGGCAGCCGGCTCGCTGGCGGGCCTGGTCGCCTGGTGGCCGGCGGATTTTCAGAAATTGAAAGGAATCGGCCGGGTGAAGGCATTGCAGCTTGTCACCACGATGGAGATTGCGC
The DNA here is from genome assembly GCA_966252355.1 of uncultured Opitutus sp. Lineage (GTDB taxonomy): Bacteria > Verrucomicrobiota > Verrucomicrobiia > Opitutales > Opitutaceae > ER46. The sequence goes on from CBINOT010000168.1 coordinate 8,432, forward strand.
GGCGCGTCATCGCCCAACAGCAAGGCGAGACGCCGATCCTCAACCGCGCCGATCTGGTGGCGAAATACCTCGAGCCGGTGGCTTGCGGCCTCGAAGTCGAGAAGTTCTGGACGCTGTGCCTGAACCGAAAGAACCGGTTGGTGAAGTGCGTGGAGATCACTTCCGGCACCGCCACCGCGGCCCTCGCCCATCCTCGCGAGGTGTTCCGGACGGCGATTCGCGAGTCGGCGTCAGCCGTCATTTGCGCGCATAATCATCCGAGCGGAGATCCCGCGCCCAGTGCACCGGATGTCCAAGTGACCCGGCAGCTCCGCGAAGCCGCCAAAGCGGTCGATATCGAGCTGCTCGACCATGTGATCGTCGGCCGGGCCTCGGCCGATCCGCTCCGTCGCGGGTACTTTAGCTTTCGCGAAGCCGGCATGCTGTGACCGTCGCAGGGGCCTGGCGAAAACTGGTGGTAGGAGCTGGATTCGAACCAGCGTAGGGCGGAGCCCAGCAGATTTACAGTCTGCCCTCGTTGGCCACTTGAGTATCCTACCAAACAAGGAGCGCGGAACGTCTCCAGACGCCGGCTCGACCGCAAGGCTTTTTTTGGAGTTTCCCGACCTCGCTGTCGTCGCTCACGTTCACTGAGCTCGCGGTCCATCTTCGGCCGATGACTCTTCCTCGACTGATTGAAGCCCTCGCTACTGGTTTCCAGCCTCGTGCGCACTCCACGACGACGGCGTTTGGCCGGTCTGGCGCCGAAACCACCGCGCAAAGTAACTTTGATCCGCTAAACCCACCGCGGCTCCGGCATGCGCGACTTGCACGCCGCTCGCGAGCAGCTCCTTCGCCTTCGCGAGTCGCTGCTGCGCGCGGTACTGACCGAGCGTCAAACCCGTCTCCTGCTTCACGAGTCGGTTCAAGTGATCGCGATGGTAGCCGCTGCGCCGAACGGCGTCGCTCAGCGAACCGGCGGGACCCAGCGTCCCAAGCAGCGAGGCGACGGCCGAATTTTGCCGCGGGCCGCGCGGCGAATCGGCGACGCGTTCGATCCAACCCGCGGCTCGCAAAAGCGTGAGCAAGACCTGCAATACCGGGACCGCTCCTTCCCAACGCAGCACGTCTTGCGTCCCGCGGTGCAAACGAAGCAAGTGGGCGACGTGCTGACGCAGCTGCAACAATTCCGAACGGCTCAGACTGCACACGACGGGAGGCTTGGCCCGCGCGCCGCGAAGACGAAAATCGACCATCACGCACAGCGGCGCGTGCTCGTTGCGACGCACAAACGCGTGACTCACCTGCGGAGGAAGCAGCACCAACGAGCCCGCCCCGACGCGCGCGCGGCGACGGCCCACGGTCTGCTCGCCGGCGCCACTGAGATACACGATCGCCTGGCTCCAGCCATGTCGGTGTTCGTCGACCGAGGCATGCTCGACGAGATGGCGATGCAGCGCGAAGCTCAGGACTTGCAAACCCGGCATCCGCAACTCGGCGCGCTCGATGAGGAGCGATCGAAAACGTCGCATTCGGACTCCATCCAGGCCGAAAATGTCCTAGTTTGCAGCGATAAAATCCTCACGGCGCCGCGCCTGAGCTGATACGCTCGCTGCATGCCCCTTCCCCCCGTCGCTTTGGTCACCGGCGCCAGCCGTGGCTTGGGTCGCGGCATCGCCTTGCAGCTGGCGCGACAAGGCTGGTCGGTGGCGATCAACTTCGCGGCCAACGTCGCCGCGGCGGATGAAACGAGCGCCGCGTGCCGCGGCGCCGCGCCGACCTCCGAGCAGATTTTTCAACCGGTGCAAGCCGACGTCGGAAACAAGGCCGATCGTGCGCGCCTCGTCGCCGAGACATTACGCCGATTCGGCCGGATCGATGCCCTGATCAACAATGCCGGCATCGCCCCGCGCGAGCGGGCGGACATCACCGAAGCGAGCGAAGATTCGTTCGAAGAAATCGTCCGCACCAATCTCCAAGGGCCCTATTTTCTCACGCAGGCCGTCGTCCGTCATTGGTTGAACGACCGGCCCGCTCCTACCCTCCCGTCAGGTTTCAAGATCGTATTCGTCACGTCGATTTCCGCGAACACCGCTTCCACCTCGCGCGGCGATTACTGCATTTCGAAGGCGGGGCTCGCGATGGCCGCCCAGCTTTGGGCGGCGCGCTTGGCTGCCGACAACATTCAAGTGGTCGAACTGCGGCCCGGAATAATGGCCACGGACATGACCTCGGCGGTCCGCGCCAAATACGATCCGCTCATCGCGGCCGGCGGGGTGCCGCAGCGTCGCTGGGGCGAGTCAGTCGATGTGGGCTTGGCTGTGGGCGCGATCCTCGCGGGGAGTTTTCCGTTTTCGACCGGAGCGGTCATTCCGATCGACGGCGGCTTTCACGTTCGCCGACTCTAGTTTCCGCTGCCACGTCGTGATCCAAATCGATCGTACTTTAACGCCCGCGCAGCTTCGCCCCGCCATCCGGCGCATGTGGAAGCTATCGTCGGTCAAGATCGCCCGTCTCGATCGTCGTTGGGACGCCAAACGCGGCGCGCCGGTTTTCACCGTGCGCGGCAAATATACCTCGCGGGGTTGGACGGAGTGGACGCAAGGCTTCCAGTTTGGCTCCAGCTTGCTGCAGTTCGCCGCGACGGGTGAGACGGCCGCCTTGACCATCGGCCGCCGCGGGACCGTGCGCCACATGGCCAGCCACGTGACCCACGTCGGCGTGCACGACCATGGGTTCAACAACGTTTCGACGTACGGCGTGCTCCGCCAGCTGGCCTGCAGCGGCCGATTTTCCCCGGACCACGGCGAGGTGTCGCTATACGAACTCGCATTGAAGGCGAGCGGCGCAGTGCAGGCCGCGCGCTGGACAGAGCTGCCCGACACTCTCGGCTACATCTATTCGTTCAACGGCCCGCATTCGTTGTTCGCCGACACGATTCGGTCGCTGCGTTCGCTCGCGCTCGCTCATCGGCTGGGCCACGTGTTGATGGCCGAACGCGATCGACGCGTCTCCTTGTTGGGACGGCTGCTGCAGCACGCCGAAACGACCGCGCGCTACGCGGTGTACTACGGCCGCGACCGCGATCGTTACGACATTCGGGGGCGCGTCGCACACGAATCGATCTTCAACGTCAACGACGGCGCATACCGCTGCCCCAATTCGCAGCAGGGTTTCTCGGCCTTTACCACCTGGACGCGGGGCTTGGCGTGGGTGCTGTGCGGATTCTCCGAGCAACTGGGATTCTTGTCGTCCATTTCGCCGGCGGAATTCTCCTCTCGCGCGGAGAGAGGACGCGCGCTGAAATCCTGTCTCGAAGCGGCGTGCGCCACCGCGGACTTTTACCTCGAAAACACGCCGACCGACGGCGTGCCGTATTGGGACACCGGAGCGCCCGGCCTCGTGTATCTCGGCGACTATTTGAGCAAGCCGTCCGACCCCTACAACGAGCACGAACCCGTGGATAGTTCGGCGGCAGCCATCGCGGCGCAGGGTTTTATCCGCCTCGGCCGCTATTTGGCGAAGTCCGACAAAAAAGCGGCTGCGACTTACACCGCCGCCGGACTGACGATCGTGCGGACATTGTTGGGCGACACCTATCTCAGCGGCGACCCGGAACACGAAGGCTTGTTGCTCCACGCGGTGTATCATCGACCGAACGGCTGGGATCACATTCCAAGAGGCCGTAAGATTCCGTGCGACGAATCGTGTCTCTGGGGCGACTATCACTTGCGCGAAGTCGCCCTGCTCGTCGAACGCATGGCCGAGGGGAAGTACTACACGTTTTTCGGCGACGACGGCCTCCGATGACGGCACCGCTGACCGATCTTTCGCGGCTTTGCGTGCATACGATCACCACGAAACCGTGGTCGCTGGACGAGGCGGTATCGCGCTATGCAGCCGCCGGGGTGAAAGGCATCACGGTCTGGCGACAAGCGCTCGAAGGACGCGACCCCGCAGCGAGCGGCCGGATGATCCGAGACCAAGGTCTTTCAATCGTGTCGCTCTGCCGTGGAGGATTTTTCGCCTCGACGTCGGCGGTCGAGCGACAACGCGCAATCGACGAAAACCGCCGCTGCATCGACGACGCCGCGGCGCTGGGCGCCCCGCTGATCGTGCTCGTTTGCGGTTCGGATCCGGGACAGTCGCTGGCGGATTCGCGTCGTCACATCGCCGAAGGCATCGCCGCCGTGTTGCCGCACGCCGTGGCCGCGAACGTCCGCTTAGGCATCGAGCCGCTGCATCCAATGTACGCGGCAGATCGATCGGCCGTGAACACTGTCGCGCAAGCCCGCGCAATCTGCGATGCGCTGCATTCGCCCAGCGTCGGGATCGTCGTCGATGTTTATCACGTGTGGTGGGACGCGAATCTAAAGGACGAAATCGCGGCCCTGGGTCGCGAGGAGCGGTTGTTCGCATTTCATCTCTGCGATTGGCGCACGCCGCTCGCCGACGTGCTCAACGATCGCGGACTGATGGGCGAAGGCTGCATTCCCCTGCGACAAATCCGCGGCTGGATGGAATCCGCCGGCTTCAACGGGTTCAACGAAGTCGAAGTGTTTTCGGAGCGCCATTGGGCCTCCGATCAGGCCGCTTTCCTCGAACAAATCAAAGCGGCGTATCTCGCGCATAGCTGAACCGCCACCGACAGCAAATCGAAGATGACTCCTCTCGGTGTTCATTCATGTCCCTGGTCGGTTCTCACGGATCGCTTCATTTCTATATGCCTATGAAACAGCACCGCATTGGCATCATCATGAACGGCGTGACCGGCCGGATGGGCACGAATCAGCATTTGATCCGTTCGATTCTGGCGATTCGCGATGCAGGCGGAGTGAAACTGGCCAACGGCGACACGATCGTGCCCGATCCGATCCTGGTCGGTCGCAATAGCGAAAAACTGCAACGACTCGCCGCGACGCATTCGGTCGCTCGTTTCACGACGGATCTCGACGCAGCGCTCAGCGATCCGGGCAACCAAATCTACTTCGATGCGCAGACGACCGATCGGCGGGCTCAGGGTGTGCGTGCCGCGATCGCCGCGAAAAAAGCGATTTACTGCGAGAAGCCCACCGCGCTGGATACGGAGACGGCGGTGGCGCTCTACCGGGAGTGCCAAGCCGCCGGACTCAAGAATGGGGTCGTCCAGGACAAGCTCTGGCTGCCCGGAC
>CBINOT010000169.1:0-13534 GCA_966252355.1 uncultured Opitutus sp.
CACGTTGAACGGGCAACAAGCCATGGCCACAGAGGGCACAGAGCTCCGACACAGAGAGCACGGAGTTTCAATTCACGATAACGGAAGACACGAAATGGATAAAATATCGGTTTTTCTCTGTGGCCTCTGTGTCGGAGCTCCGTGATCTCTGTGACTAAATCTGCAGACCGAAACGATGAAACCTAAGATCCTCGTCGTCGACGATGAGCCCGATGCGCTCGAGGTGCTCGGCTTCAAACTCAAGGAGGCGGGCTACACGCCGCTCTTTGCCAAAGACGGCGCGCGCGCCATCGCCGCGGCGCGCGATGAGCATCCCGCGTTGATCGTGCTCGATCTCATGCTGCCGGAGATCGACGGGCTCGAGGTGTGCAAGATCCTGCGGCGCGACAATAGCACGGCGAACATTCCGATCATCATGCTCACGGCGCGCGCCGCCGAAATGGATCGCGTCATCGGGCTCGAGCTCGGCGCGGACGACTACGTCACCAAGCCCTTCAGCCCGCGCGAACTTGTCCTGCGGATCAAGAAGCTGCTGGCGCGGACGCCGAGCGCCGAGGAAGTGAGCGCGCAGATGCGTTTCGGCGACTTGGCGATCGATGTGCCCAAGCACGATGTCCGTATCCGCGACGAGTCCGTGACGCTGACCGCGACCGAGTTCAAGCTGCTGCAATTGCTCGCGCAGCGTCGCGGCCGCGTCCAGACGCGCGATCGTTTGCTGCAAGACGTCTGGGGCTACGACAACCCGATCGACAGCCGGACGGTCGACACGCACATGCGCCGTCTGCGCGAGAAGCTCGGCGAGGCCGCGCGGTATCTGGAGACGATTCGCGGGGTGGGGTATCGCTTCAATGCGGACTGATACGACGGTCAGGTCGTTCTCTTTCTCGTAATCGTTCTCTCATCCAAAAGCATCGAGAAAGAGAACGAGAACGAGAAAGAGGTCGCCCGTTGACTCACAAACGTGCGGCTTCTCCCTTTCGCTTTCATCATCGTTTCCCAATCGCCTTCACGACGTCGTGACCTACTTCATCCTCCTCCTGATTGCGCTGCTCATCGCGGCGTATGTCGTCATTCGACGGCAGCAGCGCGCGATGGCCGAGGCGGAGGAGCGGCGGCAGCGGGAATTCGAGGCGCAGCGCGAAAGCTTCGAGGCGGCGGCGCGCGGCGAGCGGGCGCGCGTCGAGGCGATGCTCGACGCGATGATCGAGGGCTTGGTCGTGATCGATCTCGAGCGGCACATCGTGCTCGCGAACCGGGCGGCGGAAACGATGTTCGGTTTCTCGCGCATGATGGCGGGCGGCACGCTCCTCGAGGCGATTCGTCACCATGAAGTGGCGACGATCGCGCGACGCGCCGTGGCGGAGTCGGCGCCGATCGAGCACGAAGTGCGGCTGGAACGGCCCGAGCCGCGGATTTTGCAGGTGAGCGCGGTCGCGTTGCATGACGCGGCGCGAGCGCGGGCGGGCGCGGTGCTCGTGTTTCACGATGTCACGCGACTTCGCCAGCTCGAATCGGTGCGCCAGGATTTCGTGGCCAACGTGAGCCATGAATTGCGCACGCCGCTTTCGCTGATCAAGAGCGCGGCGGAAACGTTGATCGACGGCGGGAAGAACGATCCGGCGGTGACGAGCCGTTTCCTCGAGATCATCGACAAGCACGCGAGCCGGCTGACGCTGCTGATCGACGACTTGCTGTTGCTGGCGCGGCTGGACTCCGGCCGGGTCGAGCTCGATCTGCACACCGTGTCCGTTCGCATCGCGGTGCAGGAGTCGCTGGACGACGCGGCGCCGCTGGCGAGCGGTCGGGGCGTCATGCTGCGCAACGAGGTGCCGGCGCAGATGGCGGCGCGGGCCGATCCCGTGCGTCTTCGCCAGGTGCTCGCGAACCTGATCGACAACGCGATCAAGTACGGCCGCAGCGAGGGCAAGGTGGCCGTGAGCGCGCGGGCGACGGGCGGCGGGATGATCGAAGTTGCGGTGGCCGACGATGGGCCCGGCATCCCCGCGGAAGCGAAGGAGCGGATTTTCGAGCGGTTTTATCGCGTCGATAAGGCGCGTTCGCGCGAGCAAGGCGGCACCGGGCTCGGCCTCGCGATCGTGAAGAACGTCGTGCAAGCCCACGGCGGAGACATGCACGTCGAGAGCGTGCCGGGGGAGGGAGCGACGTTTTGTTTTACGGTGCCGGCGGCGACGGAGTGAGCTCGGCGGGGCGGGGCCGGGGTCTAGCCCGCAAATTTCTCACTCCAAACGATCGCATACGTGGGGTCACAGAGCGCACAGAGCTCTGACACAGAATGCACAGAGACCGATCCACGACGCTGGCAACTTTTGCGCTTGAAGCCAGAGCTGCTGCGGAGCGGCGCGCCTACCTCGAAGACTTTCCCCAAGACGTCTGGACTCCGTGCTCTCTGTGTCGGAGCTCCGTGTCCTCTGTGGCGATGGCTTGAGTTACAGGAGTATGAAAGCCGGGGTCTGGGACCCCAGCGACATCAAAGCCGGGCTCAAATCCCGAAGACGTGAAAGAGCCGCAGGATGCCGTAACCGAGCAATCCGGTGACCGGCAGCGTGAGCACCCAGGCCCAGACGATGCGGCCGACCAAGCCCCATTTCACGGCGCCGATGCGTTTCGTCGCGCCGACGCCCATGATCGAGCTCGAGATGACGTGGGTCGTCGAGACCGGCACGCCGAAATGCGAGGCGCCTTGAATGACGAGGGCGGCCGTGGTTTCGGCGGCGAAGCCGTGCACCGGCTGCAATTTCACCATCTTGTGGCCCATGGTGCGAATGATGCGCCAGCCGCCCGACGAGGTGCCCAGCGCCATGGTGAAGGCGCAGACGAACACCACCCATTTCGGGACGACGAAATCCGGCGTGTAGAGAAAGTGCGCCCACGCAGGCAGGTGGTTGAACACGCCGGCGGCAGTGCCGGTAAAGAGGGCGAGCGTGATCACGCCCATCGTTTTCTGGGCGTCATTGCGGCCGTGGCTGATGCCCATCACCGCGGCGCTCAGCAGTTGGAGCTTGCCGAAGATCTGGCCCACGCGCCGCGGCGTCGCTTTGCGCAGGATGATCATGAGCAGCGTCATCAAGATCACGCCGCCGACAAAACCCAGCAGCGGCGAGGAGATCATCGGCAGCACCACTTTCGGCCATAGCCCGGCGTGCGCGCCATTCGCTTCCGTGACCGACCATTTGAGCACGCCCCAATTGTCGTTGGCGGTGGCCAGCGCCGCCCCGCACAGCCCGCCGACGAGCGCGTGACTCGAGCTGGAAGGCAAACCGAGCCACCAAGTGAGGAGGCCCCAGAGAATCGCACCGACCAACGCGGCGAGGACGGTCGCCATGGTGACGACGCCGGTGTCGACGAGGCCTTTGCCGACGGTGGTCGCGACGGCGGTGCCGAGAAAGGCGCCGATCAAGTCGCAGACCGCCGCCATCGTGATCGCCTGGCGCGGCGTGAGCACTTTCGTCGAGACGACCGTCGCGATGGCGTTCGCGGCGTCGTGGAAGCCGTTGATGTATTCGAACACCAGCGCCGCGAGGAGAACGATCAGGAAGAGGGTCATGAGGTCTGGAAACAGCGCCCTGGCCGAGGGCCTAGGCAGAATCTCGGAGCGCGAACCGGAGCTTGCAGGGCCTGGGCACCGGTGACGTTACGAATACTTCAGGACGATTTGGACGACGATGTTGCCGGCGTTGCGACAACGGTCGACCGCTTGCTCGACCATCTCGTACAGCTCCTGGAGAATCACGAGCTCCTTGGCGTCGTAAGGCCCGGTGTAGAGATCTTTGAGCAGGCCGAGCATCACTTTGTCGGCTTCGCCTTCCGCGTACTGCAGGCGGTCGTTGGCCTCGCGGATTTTTTCGATGTGCGTGCCGCCCCGCAGTTGCTTCACCATGAACGTGACGGCTTCGGCGGCTTGGGACATCAGCTCGGCTTGGCGTTGGAAAGCGGAGTGCGGCACGCGGCCGGGGTAGATCGAGAGGCGTTCGACGATCTTTTCCACCTGCTTCGGGATGCGATACAGCGCGAACGAGAGCGCCTCGATGTCTTCGCGCTCGAGCGGCGTGACGAAGGTCTTGCTCAATTCTTCGGTCATGAGGTGCCGAATGCGCTTTTCCTTGCGGCGGGTCTGCACGAAGTCGTCGAGCGTGCCGCCCGCGCTGTTGCTGTTGGCGAGCTTCTTCAGGTACGCGGCGAACAAATCGACGCTCGCCTTGGCTTCTTCTGCGCCCGCTTCCAGCAGGTCGAAGAACTTGTCGTCTTTGCCGAGGAGCTTTTTGAGCGAGAACATAATCGAGCAGTTGAGTTAGCGACGATTGTAACGATGGCGAAACAAAATTCAGGACGAGGCCCGAGGCTAGCCCGCAAATGTTACGATCGTGTGACGGACTCGCGCTACACCAGGGGAACAACTGTGTTACGCCTCTAGGCGTCGCACCGAAACGGTGGAGCCCGATGTCCCCACCGGGCTTCGGTTGAAAGCTCCGAAAGCCTCACGGCTTCCGCTACATGAAAGCCCGATAGGGACATCGGGCTCCACCATCGTCAGCGGCGGTCGGGCTTTGGCTGGCGGGTTTTGCCGCGCAGCCAGATCCAAACGTATCCGACGCGCTCGCGCACGGCGACGCTGCTGCGCTCGAGCGACTCCACATCCCAGATCAAATCGCGCCAATGAAAACGCCCATCGGAGTGCGAGCAGTAGTCGGTGGGACAGGGCACGAAGTTCACCTGCGCGGCGCGAAAGAGCGCGGCCGAGCGCGGCATGTGCCAGGCCGACGTGACCAGCGCGACGCGGGCGTCGCCGACGAGGTGTTTCACGGCGAGGGACTCATCCTCGGTGTCCCGCGCGTGCTCGATGCGCTCGATCCGGCTCGCCTCGATGCCCAGCGAAGCCGCGGCGCGCTCCAGGACGGTCGCGTGCGTGATCAGGCTCTCGTCGGCCGGGCCGCTCACGAGCAGCTTGGCGTCCGGCAAGGCGCGGAGCAGGCGGACGGCTTCGGTAATCCGGCCGCGGGCGGAGGTCGAAAGCTCGTTGAGCGCCGCGACGCCCGGCGTGTTGCCGTTTCCCGCGCCAAGCACGACGACGAATTGGCAGCCCGCGAGCGTGGCGGGCGGGGTGTTGGCGGCGATCTCGGCGATCGGCGGATAACGGGTTTCCAACGATCGAACGAGCCACGCACTCACCGTCTTGTGGCTGAACGCGAGGAAGAGCAGGGCACCGATTGCGAGGAGCGCACGACCGGCGCGGGCGCGGCGTTTGGTCATCAGCAGCACGAGGCCAAGGCCGAAGAGCGCGACGCAAAACGGCACGGGCATGATCCAGTAGCCGATGAGTTTCTTGAGCCAAAAAAACATTCCGGGCCACACAAACGCGGGCGGTTGCGGTGCGCCAGTATTAATGCGGTGGCACGCGGCCCCCGCTATTCCGCGCTCGCGGTCAGAACCACGCGGCCTAGACCTGTCCTCCTGAGCGCAGCGAAGGATCCACGGTTGGCCCGCGCGCGAATCTCCGGATGGATCCTTCGCTGCGCTCAGGACGACAAACGATGGGGGGCGCCAACTCCCGCGTCAAAAGTCGTCATGCTAAAGCCAGGATTATCCATTCTATCCCGGCAGCTTCAGGCGTACGATCTCGCCTCTGTTCGTCGGCGGCGGACAAAGTTATCCATCCCCCATGAAACCACGTACCCTTCTGCGGCGCTTGTCGGTCGCGGCGATCCTCTCGTCCGCCAGCGCTGCGCTCGTTGCGCAAACGCCCGCCGCGCCCGCGCGAGTCGCGCAACCGCCGGCGCCGGAGACGGTCCCTGCGGGCATGGCGCAGGACTACGATTCACCGGCCGCCCGCGAGGCGCGAATCCAGTGGTTTCGGCAGGCGAAGTATGGGTTGTTTATCCACTGGGGGCTCTACGCGATTCCCGCCGGGTATTGGAAGGGCCAGCGCGCGCCGGGCATCGGCGAATGGGTGATGCATCGGATGAAGGTTCCGGTCGCGGAGTACGAGAAGCTCGCGGGCGGATTCAACCCCATCCAATTCGACGCCGAGGCGTGGGTGCAAATGGCGGAGGACGCCGGCATGAAATACATCGTGATCACGTCGAAGCATCACGACGGCTTCGCGATGTATCGTTCGCAGGCGTCGCGGTACAATGTTTACGACGCGACGCCGTTTCATCGCGACCCGATCAAGGAATTGTCCGAGGCATGCGCGCGCCACCACCTGCCGTTCGGATTCTATTATTCGCAATCGCAGGATTGGCACGAGCCGGGCGGGATGGGCAACGACTGGGATTTCCCGTCGAACAAGGAGAAGAGCGCGAGCGGCGCGTACGACACGTACATCCGCGAGAAAGCCGTGCCGCAGGTGAAAGAGCTGCTGCAAAATTACGGGCCTGTGTGTCTCATGTGGTTCGATACGCCGCAGGAGATGACGCAGGCGCGCGGCCAGGCGTTCATCGACGCGGTGCGCTCGGTGCAGCCCAATACCCTCATCGACGGCCGGCTGCTGCCGGGCGGCGCGGGCGGCGATTACCAGTCGACCGGCGACAACGCGATCCCTTCGTCGGCGAAACAAGGCGACTGGGAGGTGCCCGCGACGATCAATCACACCTGGGGTTATCGCAGCGACGACACCGACTGGAAGTCGCCGGGCGAAATTCTCTTCAAGCTCGTCGATATCGTGAGCAAAGGCGGCAACTACCTGTTGAATGTCGGGCCGATGGCGAATGGCGTCATCCCGCCGGCGAGCCAGGACAATCTCCGCTCGGTGGGCCGCTGGCTGAAAGCGAACGGCGAGGCGGTCTACGGAGCGGGGCGCTCGCCGTTCACGCAGGAGTTCGGCGATTACGCGGCGAATGCGAAAGATGCGAGCGGCAAACCGCGTTTTCTGCCGCTGAACGACTGGCGATGCACGACGAAGCCAGGCAAGTTGTATTTCACGGTTTTCCACGTGGTCCGGGCGCCGAAAGGCGGCGACGCCGCGCTGATGCTGCCGGCGTTCAAAAACGCGATCAAGCGCGCGTACTATCTGGACGATGTGGATCGCGCGCCGCTGCCGGTCGAGACCGCCGCCGACGGCGGCCGTTATGTCGGCGTGTCGCGGTACATCAACGACACGATGGGCGTGGTCGTGGTCGTCGAAATCGACGGCGATGCGGTCCAGCTATAGCCATGGCGGCCCGTGCGCCCCAACGGTAAACCCACTCGGCGCCCGTGATCGTCGTTTGACGATTGCCTGCCCCGAAAGCGGACGTTCTGATGCGGCCGCGCGTCGATTGGCGCGCACGAGTTGGCAACCCTTTCCCCCATGAGAAAACTCCTCACCCTGTTTGTTTTGGCCGCGGCCGCGACGCGCGTTTTCGGCGCCGATACCTACGAGATCGCCGTCATCCCGAAAGGCACGACCCACGAGTTTTGGAAATCGATTCACGCCGGCGCGATCAAGGCCGAGCGCGAGCTCGCGGACAAAGGCGTCACCGTGCACATCATCTGGAAAGGCCCGCTGAAGGAAGACGACCGCGAGCAACAGGTGCAGGTCGTGGAAAACTTCATCGGGCGGCGCGTGAGCGCGATCGTCCTGGCGCCGCTCGACCGCCGTGGCTTGGTTGCGCCGGTCGAGGAAGCGGTCCGCGGCAAGATTCCCGTGATCGTGATCGACTCGGCGCTCGAGTCGAAGGCGCCGGCGAGCTTCATCGCCACGGACAATCGCGAAGGCGGCCGGATCGCGGCGCGCAATCTGGGCAAGCTGCTCGGCGGCAAGGGCAATGTCATCATGCTCCGTTATGCGGTGGGCTCGGCGAGCACCGAGGAGCGCGAGACCGGATTTCTCGAAGTGATGAAAAAGGATTTCCCCGGCATCAAGCTGCTCTCGACCGACCAGCATGCCGGTGCGACGCGCGACAGCGCGAAGCGCGCGTCGGAGAACCTGCTCAATCGCTACGGCAAGCAGGTGAACGGCGTGTTTGCGTCGAACGAGTCGTCGGCCGCGGGCATGTTGCTGGCGCTGCGTGACGCGGGGCTCGCCGGCGGCAAGGTGAAGTTCGTGGCCTTCGATTCGGGCGAGACGCTCAATGCCGGACTGAAGGCGGGCGACATCGCCGGCTTCGTGGTGCAGAATCCGATGCGGATGGGTTATCTCGGCGTGAAGACGGCGGTCGCGGTGCTGCGCGGCGAGAAAGTCGAGCCGATGATCGACACCGGCGTCGGTTTCGTGACGAAAGACAACATGAACGACCCCGACGTCGCGGAGTTGGTGAATCCGCCGTTGGACAAGTATTTGAAGTGAGCGGGGGATGTTCGATCTCCTTTTCGCTCCTCGAGCGTCGTCGTTTTGCCGGTGGTTCCGAGAGAGGACGCAATCGACGACGTGAATGGCGTGAACCGACAATGAACCGCACACCTCGGAGCGCCTGTCATCCTGAGCGCAGCGAAGGATCCATGTTTGGTCCGGCGCGCGCATTTCGGATTGGAGGTCGCACTGCGATCACAATGACGAATGGCGACGTCCCGTGTGCGGCAAAGGATTCGTCGCCACGTTCGACGTCGTGAGTGCCTACCGATACTGGGTCTATATTTTGGCCAGCAAGAGGCGTGGCACACTCTACATTGGAGCCACGAATTCGCTGCAGCGCCGTGTTTGGCAGCACAAAACCGGCGCGGTCGAAGGATTCACGAAAATGTATCGCGTACACCAGCTCGTCTATTTCGAGGAATTTCGCGGGGTGAGTAATGCGATTGCGCGTGAAAAGGAGCTGAAAGGTTGGTTACGCGCCAAAAAGATCGCGTTGCTCGAAAAAGATAACCCTGACTGGCGCGATCTGAGCGCGGGCTGGTACGAACCTGAGCTGGGCTCTGCGCGAGATTGAGCATGAAACTGAATTTGCATTTGCACCACGCCCCAACCTGGATCCTTCGCTGCGCTCAGGATGACAAGCGGGGGAAGGTGTTCGTGCGGCGGGAAGAGCCTGAGGCCGCCGGGCGGCGCGAAGGGCTTGCGAGGGTCGCGCGATGGTCCGTGCGACCCGGTGCGGGTCGTCCTGACTGTCATTCTGAGCGGAGCGAAGAATCCATGGGAAGCGGCGAAACCGAAACGCGGTGGATCCTTCGCTGCGCTCAGGATGACAGGTATGGGCAAAACCGAGTGAGTAACGTCGCCGCATGACCTCGCCATTTCCTCCCGCACTTGGTCTCACCGACGTCCGCAAGAGTTTCGGCGCGACCCGCGCCTTGCGCGGCGTGTCGCTCGAGATCGCGGCGGGCGAGGTGCATGCGCTCATCGGCGAAAATGGCGCGGGGAAAAGCACGCTGATGAAGATCCTCAGCGGCGCGCACACCGCGGACTCGGGCACGATGACGCTCGGCGGCGCGACGTATCTGCCGAGCGGGCCGCACGACGCCCGGCTGAAGGGCGTCGCGATGATTTACCAGGAGCTGAATCTCGCGCTCCACCTCTCGGCGGCGGAGAACATTTTGCTCGGCGCCGAAACGGCGACGCTCGGCTGGATCGACCGCCGCGCCGCGCGCGAGCGGGCGCGGGCCGCCCTCGCGCAACTCGGCCATGAGGCGCTCGATTTGGATCGGCTCGCGGGCGAGTTTTCCATCGCCGAGCAGCAAGTGATCGAGATCGCGCGCGCCCTGGTGACGAAGCCCAAGGTGCTGATCATGGACGAGCCCACGAGCAGCCTGACGCAGGCCGACACGGAAAAACTGTTCGCGACGATTCTGCGCCTGCGCGGCCAGGGCGTGAGCGTGATCTATATCAGCCATTTCCTCGAGGAATGCCGCCGGATCGCCGATCGCTATACGGTGTTGAAGGACGGCGAGACCGTGGGCACGGGCCGGATGAGCGAGGTCACGATCGACCGCATCGTCACGATGATGACCGGTCGCGAAGTGAAAGATTTGTACCCGCGCACAGCGCACGCGCCCGGTGCGGTGGTGCTCGACGTCAAGGGGGCGGCGCATGCGCCGCGGCTGCGGCAGGCGAGCTTTCAACTGCGGGCGGGCGAGATTTTCGGGCTCGGCGGATTGATCGGCGCGGGCCGCACGGACCTGCTGCGGACGATCTTCGCGCTCGACGCCTGCGAGGCCGGCGAGGTCTGCATCGTCGACGCGCCGGCGCGCCGGCCGACGCCGCGCGCGCGCTGGTCGCAAGGCGTCGGGTTCTTGAGCGAGAACCGCAAAGAGGAAGGGCTGATGCTCACGCAATCGATCGCCGACAATATCACGCTGACGAAGCACGAGGCATTCGGGCGTTTCGGCTGGATCGACGGGCGGCGGCAGCGGGCGGCCGCGCAGCGCTGGGTCGACGATCTCCGCGTGAAATGCCGCGGACCTCTCCAGGCGATCGGCGAGCTTTCGGGCGGCAACCAGCAGAAGGTGGCGCTGGCGCGTTTGCTCGAGCATCCGGCGCGGATCTTCCTGCTCGACGAACCGACGCGCGGCATCGACGTCGGCAGCAAGGCGCAGATCTATCAACTTATCGGCGATCTCGCCGGGGCCGGCAAAGCCGTGGTCGTGATCAGCAGCTATCTGCCGGAGCTGCTCGGGTTGTGCGACACGATCGGGGTGATGTGTCGCGGGGAACTCGCCGCGGTGCGGCCGCGGGCCGAGTGGAACGAGCAGGAGATCATGCGGGTTGCGACCGGCAGCAGTTGAATTTTCGGATGAAAGACACGCTGAAGAAAGTCCTGGCCAAAGCCGGCCCCTTTTTGGGCCTTGTGATCGTGATCGTGTTGTTCGCGATCCCGACCGAGACGCGGGAGTTCTTTCTCACGTATCATAATTTCAAAATCATCTTCACGCAGACCGTCATCGTGGCGGTCGGGGCGTTGGGGATGACGATGATCATCGTCAGCGGCGGCATCGATTTGTCGGTGGGCTCCACCATTGCGCTCACCAGCGTGGTGGGGGCGTTGTTGATTCAAAAAGGGTGGGGGGCGGCCGGCACCGTCGGGGCGATGATTCTCTCCGGGGCGGCGATCGGTCTCGCGAATGGCGCGGCGATTGCGGGTCTGCGCATGACGCCGTTCATTATCACGCTCGGCACGCTCGGGGTGGCGCGGGGCACGGCCAAGTGGCTCGCCGACAATCAGACCGTCAATTACGACAGCTCGCCGATCAACACGTGGATGACGACCGTCGATCCGTTCTCCTATGCGTTGCCGGCCGGCGTGTGGGTGACGCTGGCATTGGCGGTGATCACGTCGCTGTTGTTACGCCACACCGTCTTCGGGCGGCACGTGTTTGCGCTCGGGTCGAACGAAGCGACGGCGCGGTTGTGCGGTGTGCCGACGACGCGGTTGAAGATTTTGATCTATGTATTGGCGGGAGCGTTCTTCGGGCTCGCCGGATTGTTTCAACTCTCGCGCTTGCGTCAGGGCGACCCGACCGTCGCGGTGGGGCTCGAGCTCGACATCATCGCGGCGGTGATCATCGGCGGGGCGAGCTTGAACGGCGGGGTCGGCACGGTGCTCGGCTCGATGATCGGCGCCTTGATCATGGCGGTATTGCGCAACGGTTCGCAGCAGATGGGTTGGCCGACGTATTTCCAGGAAATCATCATCGGCCTCGTGATCATCGTGGCCGTGTTCGTGGATCGTTTACGGCAGGGTCGGGCGAGCTGAGGCTCGCGCGCCAGACGCCCGGTCGGCCCCCGGGAAAAGGGGGCCGACGAAATATGCAATACCCCAATTTTGGGGTATTATCATGATTTGACGGAGTACGAGGCCTCCGAAAGTCTGGCGCGGTTCGCGGCGATTTCGCGGCGGATAGTCCACTTCATTCCGGTAGTTGTTTGATTTTCGCGAGACGGAGCGGCCGTGATCGCCTTATATTTACACTACAAAATCTTTACTCCGTTTCGGCGTTTCGCTCCAATGGCGCCGATTCTGCCGGTGCTGGGCTAGCGTAAGCTCGCCTGCTTCGGTGCCCCGGGTCCTCCAGCCTCAACCTTTACCTTCAACTATCTGCGCCCCGAGGTGCTTTGCATCGCCCCCCCCATAACCTTCGGCAGGTACTAGCCTAGCTCTGGCTTTTTGACGTATTGGCCGATCCGCTCCAGCGCATCGACGACGAGCGAGGGTCGCAGAACGCGACCTGAGCGACGTGCTCGTCGCCGTTTCTCGGCGGTCACCCACTTACGCTCCGGCGCGACTGTCCGGCAAAGTTTGCTGTCGTTCGCCATGTTCCCGCCTCCGCTCCAGCGGCGGCCGTCAGGTTAACTTAGATTCGTAAATGTAATTCCACGTGTGGGTGACGCCGTAGACGCGCCGCCCTCTTTCCTCCCTTTGAATACTCGTTCCGCGCTGCGAAGATTCCCCGCCTGGGCCGTCACGATTCGCCCTGAGGCGCCGACCGCGTTGTCAGGGCTCGGGAGCGTGGCAGAGGGACCGGGGAGACAATGCTGATGAATGTACGCTCCTATGCCGCCGCGCTGCGCGGATGTTTTCTCGGGTTCGTGGCCGGCGCGGCGGCCATGCACGCGAAGCAACCGACGATTTCGGAGCTGTCCGTTCATTATCTTCCGCAGGAGAAAAGCTATCTGGCGTCAGCTAAGGTCGTTGGAGAAGCGCCGATTACGGAAGTGGAGATTTCGATGGTGGGCGCCGCGCCGGCGGCTTTCGTGCAAGCCGGCGGACGCAAGGACCAAGTCGTTTCTTTTTTGGACAAGAGCGGGGAGGTCCAGCGGCCGGCGATTCCCGGCCAGGAAGTATTCAGCACGGTCTTTGGGACGGCGCGCGGCGAAACTCCCGCGGCCGGCGCGGTGCTATATTTGATGGTGAGCGGCACTGACGCGCTCGGAAATACGATCACGCATTCCGAGCTATATCCGGTCGCGAACATACTGCCGTTGGGCATCGATCGCATCGAAGCCACCGTCGGAGCGGCGACGACGACGCTTGCCGGATTTGGCGATCAACGGCAGATGCTGGTGAAAGGTGTATTATCCGATGGGTCGCAAATTCCTTTGGGGGCGGCCGATGGGGTCTCGTTCTATAGCGAAAACGACGCCGTCTTGGCGGTCGGCGCGGACGGCCGTGTTTCCGGTTTGCTGCCGGGGAGCAGCGACGTGCGGGTCGTCTTCAAGGGCCTCGAGACGAAGCTTGGCTTTCTGGTTTTGAACGGGTCGGCGGTGACGTCGATCGAGGTGTCGAACGCTCCACCGCTCGTGCTTTCGGCCGTGGGAAAGACCCTGCAGCTCGATGTGATCGGCGTGGTGGCGAGCGGGACCGAGGGCAACGGCCGGTTGGCGATCTCGGCGGCCCGCTTGGGAGCGTTGTACGACGTGGCCGACAGCTCGGTTTTGCGGGTCTCCGCGGACGGATTGGTGACCGGTCTCAGCCCTGGGGTGACGACGGTCTCGGTCGGCAATAAATTCGTGTCCGTCAAACCGGCGATCGTCTCGATCGAGGTAAAGGACGGTCCCGCGTCGATCGAGGTGAAGCCGAGCAGCACCTGGGTGGCCGAGGGCAGCAGCATTCAGATTTCGGCGAACGTCACGCTCTACCCGAAGACCAACTACGACACCCAGAAG
>CBINOT010000170.1:0-13494 GCA_966252355.1 uncultured Opitutus sp.
CCCAGCGCACGCAATTTTCTCCGCCAACTTCGGAATCTAGGTAATGGATGACACTTACGTTTGGGATGTAGGGCGGAGCTCCGAATCCCGCCGGGACTGCCAGGGACGCGCGGACGCGCCGGCCGTTTTCGACGCCGAGCCAAGTGTCATCTAATGGATGACACTCTGGCTTGGGTGACCTCGGGGTTCGAAGCGAATTCGCGCACTCCCGTTCGCCGCTGCGGTCTTTCGGGTGATGCAGAAACGGAGTGCAGATGTCGTCGTAATCGGTGCCGGAGTGGCGGGGCTGGCGGCGGCCGGCGAAGTGGGGCGGCGCGGGCTGCGGGTGCTTTTGTTGGAGGCGCGCGACCGAGTTGGCGGCCGCGTTTTCACCGTGCGCCAAAAAGGGTGGCCGGATCCCGTGGAACTCGGCGCGCAGTTCGTGCACGCGGGCAACGATGCCTTGTGGTCGTTATTGAAACGTCACGGGCTCGAAACGCGCCGGGTGCCGCCACGCCATTGGCATCTCGGCGCGAACGGGCTCGCGCAAATCGACGACGTCACCCAGCGCATCGCGAACGTCACAAAGCAGATCTCGGAACGTAAGATGAAAGGATGGACGGTCGCCGAGTTTCTGGCCGAGAAAGGCCATGCGTTCCGCGCGCTCGATCGCGAACTCGCGGTGGGTTTCGTGGAAGGATTCGAGGCGGCGCTATGCGACGAAATGAGCGCGACCGCGGTCGCGGGCGAAACGCTCGAGGACGACGAGCAGTTTACGGTCGTGGGCGGTTATGAGCGCGTCGTAGCGGCCTTGTACGACGAACTGCCGAAAAACCGCGTCAGCATCCGTCTCCAGACGCCGTGCACTGCCGTCGAATGGCGGCGCGGCAGCGTTCTCGTTCGCTCTCCACGCGGTGAGTTCCGCGGAGTCGCGGCGATCGTCACCGTCCCGCTCGGCGTGCTGCAGGCGCGCGGTTCGCAGCGCGGTGCAATCGCGTTCGCGCCGCGACTTCGCGCGCATGAGGCGGTGCTCGCGAAGATGCGGATGGGGCAAGTGATACGTCTGACCCTTCGCTTCGACGCCCGACCATGGACGCGATTTGTGCCGCCGACCATGCGCGACACGAATCGCACCGGCTTCGGTTTCGTGCACACGCGTTTAGCGGGCGTCCCGGTGTGGTGGTCGTTGACCTCGGCGCCCGTGGTCACCGGCTGGGCCGGCGGACCGGACGCGCTCGCGCTCGCCGGCCGATCCGCGGGTGGCATCGAGAACATCGCGCTGACCGCGTTGAGCAAAGTCCTCGGCGTGCAAAAAAATCGGCTCAAGGCCGCCGTCAAAGCGGTCGCGACGCACAACTGGAGCCGCGACCCCTTCAGCCGCGGCGCATATAGTTTCGCGGCGGCCGGCGCGGAGGACGCGTCGGAAAAGCTGCGCCAACCGGTGCAGCGCACCTTGTTCTTCGCCGGCGAAGCGACCGCCGACGGGGAGGAAGTTGGCACGGTGCACGGGGCTTTGGGCAGCGGATTGCGTGCGGCCGACGAGGTCGCGACCGTGTTGGGTGCGCAGGCTTAACTGGATACACGGTCTGCGGTGCGGCCGGTTTTCCGAATCCAATAAAGTCGCCAACTCGGCAATTTTGCCTTTCCGTTTGCCTTGAATGGCAGGCCGCGAGCCCACGACGTTTCGCACGCGAAGAACGCATCCGTTATCCTGGATCGTTCTGCTCGTCGGCCTCGCGGTATCGATTACCAGCTGGCTTGTCCTCCGCCGCGAAGCCGAGCGCCAGAACGAGATCCGTTTCGCTCGCCTGAAGGAACGCGTTCTTTCCGCCATCGAGGCGCGCTTTGCGCCGGTGGAGCAGACGTTGTTTGCGGCACGGGTGCTCATCCCGCCCGAGGGCGAGTTGCCGGCCGAGCAGTGGCGGGCGTTCGTCGACAGCGTGATGCCTTTCTTGGATCGCGGCATCGTGGGGCTAGGCCTGATCGAACGGGTGCCGCGGGCCGCGCTCTCGGAGCTGGAACGGCGGATGGAGAGAGCCGGCGTCCCTGAATTTCAAGCGGAACGGAAGGGGACGGAGGACCCTGCGTACATCGTCACGCAAATCGAGCCGCTGGCCCGAAACCGCTCCGCCTTGGGCAAGGATGTCGGGTCCGGGACCACGCGTCGCACCGCGGCGGAGGAGGCGATGCGCAGCGGCGCATTGGTCATGACGAAAACGATCCAAGTGATCGAAGGCCCGACGAAGGTTCCTGGCAGCCTGATGTTTCTTCCGCTCTATCGCGCGCGGGAACCGCGCAGTACGCCGGCCGAACGGGCGGCGGCGTTGCGCGGTTGGGTTTACGCTTCGCTGCGCGTGGACGTGCTCTTGCGCGGCGCGGTGGCGGCCACGGACGGCCAGCTCGATTTGACGGTGTTCGAAGCCGACCACAGTTCGACGGGGCCGATCATCTTTTCGACCGCCGCATCGTCCGCGGCGCGACCGCGGCTGACCGATCGCGTCAGCCTGCCGATTTTCGGCCGCACTTGGTCCGTGCAATTGGAGACCACCCCGCTTTTTGCCGCGCGCGAGACTACGGCGATTGCCTGGTTCGTCCTGGGGGGCGGCACCTTGATCAGCCTGCTGGCCGCCGGCTTCACGTCGGTGCTGGCCGAATCTCGCGGCCGAGCCCTGGCGCTTGCGCGCGACATGAACACGAACCTCGGCCGCGCGGAGGCCGAGGCACGGAAACTCGCGCTCGTGGCGAGCCGCACCGCGAATGCCGTCATTATCACCGATGCCGATTGGCGGATCGAATGGGTGAACGACAGCTTCCTGCGCTTCTTTGGTTATCGGTTCGACGAGATCAAAAGCCGCCGTCCCGGCGACGTCTTGCATGGCCCCCAAACCAACGAGGCGGCCGTGGCGGCGATCGATGCCGCTTGTGCGCGCGGGGAGCCCTATCGCGGCGAGATGCTGAATTACACCAAGCTCGGCGATCCGCGCTGGGTGGAATTGGACATCCAGCCGATCAAGGACGATGCCGGCCGCGTGCAAGGCTACATGGCGCTCCAACTCGACATCACGGAGCGAAAGCAAATCCAGGAAAGCCTCGCGCGCAAAGAAGCGGAGTTTCGGTTCATCTTCGAAAGCGCGCCGATCGGTTTGTCTTGTCGCTGGGTCGATCCCGACGGTACGCAACGGCGGCTGACGAACGATGCCCACGTCGTGCTGCTCGGCGTTTCGCGCGAGCAGATGAAAGACCGCGATGTGTTCCGGCAAATTTCTCACCCCGACGATTGGGCGGCGCAACAGCGGTTGTACGAGAAGCTCGAGCGCGGCGAAATCGATCACTTTTCCATCGAGAAACGCTACCAGCGCTTCGATGGGACTCAGATTTGGGCGGAGCTTACCTTCCACCGCTTTTGGAATCCCAACGGCGGCTACCAGGAGGTTTCGACCGTCGTCGATTTGACGCCGCTCAAGAGGCAAGCCGAGGAACTCAACGCCGCGAAAGAAGCCGCCGAGGCCGCGAATCGCGCGAAGAGCCAGTTCCTCGCGATGATGAGCCATGAAATCCGCACGCCGATGAACGGCGTGATCGGGATGACGTCGCTGCTCCTCGATTCCAATCTCAGCGCGGAGCAGCGCGATTATGCCGAAACGATTCGGCATAGCGGCGACGCGTTGCTGACGATCATCAACGACATTCTCGATTTTTCGAAGATCGAGTCCGGCCGGCTCGAGCTCGAGTCCACGGAATTCGGGCTGCGCCAATGCGTCGACGGCGCGTTGGATCTGCTCGCGCCCAAAGCAGCCGAAAAAGGCCTCGATCTGTTGTTCGATCTCGATCCCGCCGTGCCGGCCAGCGTGCGAGGCGATCCGACCCGCTTGCGGCAAATCCTGGTCAACTTGATCGGCAACGCCGTGAAGTTCACCGATCGCGGCGAAGTCGTGCTCTCGATCCGCGCCCGGCCAGCGACAGGGGCGCAGGTCGAGCTCGCGTTTGCCGTCCGCGATACCGGCATCGGCATTACGCGCGACGGCATGGAGCGCCTCTTCCAATCGTTTTCGCAGGTCGATGCGTCCACGTCGCGGCGCTTCGGCGGCACCGGCCTTGGCCTCGTGATCAGCAAGCGTCTCGCCGAGATGATGGGCGGCACCATGAAAGTGGAAAGCGAACCGGACCGCGGCTCGACGTTCCATTTCACGATCGTCGTGGAACCCGTGGAGGATACCGGTCGCGGGATTCCGCTGCCGGCGCGGCATCAGGTGGCGGGGCGGCATCTCTTGGTCGTCGACGACAACGCGACGAACCGGCGCATCGTGGCCGATACGGTCCGAGCGTGGGGCATGCATGTGACCGCGGCGAGTTCCGGCGCCGAGGCGCTGGCCTTGCTGCGCGAGCGGCCCTTCGATGTCGCGATCGTCGATTTGCAAATGCCGCAAATGGACGGCCTGACGCTGGCGCGCGAAATCCGCAATACGCCTCACGGGACGGCGTTGCCCTTGTTGCTGTTGTCGTCGCTGGGCGGCCGTGAGGACATCAAGGATACGGCGCTCTTTGCCGCCGTGCTGGCGAAGCCGGCCAAACCGGAGCAATTGCTCGCCGCGCTCGCCGCCATTTTCGAAGGCGCTGTCTCCGCCGCACCGATTTTTACGTCGGTGTTTCCCACGCTCAATGTGGCCGAACCGACGCGACCGGAGCGCGTGCTGGTCGCCGAAGACAACGCGGTGAATCAAAAGGTCGCTTTGCTCATGCTCGGTAAACTCGGCTTCCGCGCGGATGTCGCGGGCGATGGCCGCGAAGTCATCGAGGCGCTGCTGCGACAACATTATGACATCGTGATGATGGATGTGCAGATGCCCGAAATGGACGGACTCGAGGCTTCGGCCGAGATCTGTCGTACCTGGCCGCAGCGGAACGACCGGCCGTGGATCATTGCCGTGACGGCAAACGCGATGGAAAGCGACCGCGAAGCGTGCTTCGCCGCGGGGATGGACGACTACATCAGCAAGCCGATCATCGTCGAGGAACTCAGCGCGGCGCTGGAGCGGGCCTGTGCGGTCATCGCGCAGCGTGAAATCGCCGAGAGTTGACGCGAGCTTGGGAAGCCTGGTGCATTCGCCTGACCGATCGAGCTAAGGCCCGACTCCGGGCCGGCCGATTCTCGGGCCACGACTCGGTTTCCTCTGTCCTCTCTGCCGCCTCCCCACTCCAACTTCGGAATCTAGGTATTACGTGACAAGCTCGTCCGGCCGAAAATCCCGGCCAAATGTTCATTGGTCGCGGTAGGACCCGGCGACTCGGGTTCCGCCTCTCGAGAGCCTGTGCCGAAGGCGGGGTGGGTTGGGTCGCAGGGAATGGGCTAGGGCCCGCGCTCTCCCTCCATCCGCTTAGGCCGACGGCTGCGGTGCGGGGTTACCGCGCGGATGCTCGCCGGCCGTGGAAAGCGAGGCGATCTGTGGCGCCACTTGCCGCCAGAGCGCATCGGCCTTTTCGGCCACAATGGCGCGACACTTCACGAGCTCCGCTTCGCGCGCGGCGCGGTTTTCGTCCGCGATCCGGGCGAGGTCGTCGAGATTGTACAAAAAGACGTTGTCGATTTTTCCGACGAGTGGGTCGACATCGCGCGGCAGTGCCTGATCGATGAAAAAGAGCGGCCGCGCGGGACGTTTTTGCATCGCGGCCCGGGTCGCGGGGGAGGTGACCACGATGTCCGGCGCGGACGTGGCGCAAACGACCACATCGAATTCCGCGAGCCGCGTTTCGCGCTGTTCGAACGGCATCGCGCTCGCTCCCAACGCGGTCGCGAGCTCCATCGCGCGCTCGAGGCGCCGGCTCGCTACGGTCAGCGCGGCGGCGCCCCGGCTCTGAAATGCTTTCGCGGTCTTCTCGCCGATTTCGCCGGCGCCTAGCAGCAAGATCCGCGTCTCCGCCAGACTGCCGAAGATCGTCATGGCGAGTTCCACGGCCACGTTCGCCACGCTGACTTGGCCTTCCGTGATGGCGGTGTTGGAGCGGACGTGTTTCGCCGCCTGAAAGCCTTTTTGGAAAACGCGGTTGAGCACCGGCCCGGTAGATCCACGCGCCTGCGCGCTGGCATAGGCGTCCTTCACCTGCCCAAAAATTTCGGTTTCGCCGACCATCTGGGAATCCAGTCCGGCGGACACTTCGAGCAAGTGCTTCACGACCTCGCGTCCCCGCAGATCCAGGCTGATTTTTTGGAATTCGCTGCGATCGAATTGCTGCCGAGCGCAGAAGGCCGCCGTGACTTGCGCGGCGACCTCGCTGCTCGAGCCGACGCCGTAGAACTCCACGCGATTGCAGGTGTTCAGCACCGCAAACTCCTTCAGGCCGGGAATCCGCGCGAACTCGGTTTGCAGCGCCTGCGCCGCGTCGGCTTTCAACGACAGCTTTTCGCGCACCTCCAGGGGCGTGCGATGATGCGTGGCGCCGATGAGAAAGAGGCCGTCGGCGCTCATGACTTAGCCGTTCCTCCTGCGGTCGAGGTTGGCACCGGATGCCGGCTCGCGTCGACGGGGCCGAGCGACACCAGCGCGAGAAAGAAAAGCCCGAGGCAGGCCCAGGCGAAGCGTTGCGACAGCAGCCGCCCGCGCAGCCGCAGCGTGAGCGCCACCACATACGCGCACCACACGCCGACGGTGAAAAACAATTTCGTCAGATTGACCGTCGAAGGATCGCGCGCCCAGTAGATGGACCCCACGCCGAGCGAGATGCCGAGAATGATCACGCCGGCGGTCAGCAAGCGGACGCCGATATGATCGAGGTCCATGATCGACGGCAAAAACGTGAACCAGCCGCCGATGCGTTTCGATTTCAGCGAATAGTTCCGCAGCAGAAACATCAGCGAGGTGAGCGAGAGCAGCGCGAATACACCGTAGCTGAACAGCGCCAGCGCGGCATGCAGCTCGATCCACGGGTTCGTGCCGAAGATATGCGTCCGATGCGTCGCGTCCCACGCCGGGATAGAAAGCGACACGACGGTCAGCGCTGCCGTCAGGCACGACGTGAAATAGCCGAGCAGACTGTTCCGGAAACGCACGCCGACGACGAGGTACAGCGTGATCGCGGACCAGGCTGTAAACTGGAACACCTCGAACGTGTTGGTGAGCGGACTGCCGCCGATCGCTTTGCCGCGAATCCCGAGCCCGATGAACTGCAGGACATAGCCGACGGCGATAAGGACGTAAGTCGTTGTTCCCGAGGGGCGATCACCGCGGAGCAATGCGACCGTGCCTTGCACAAAACCGATCAGGTAAAGTGCGGCCGCGGCCCAGAGCCACGTGCGGTCGGAAGATTCGCTGAACATTGCCTCAGACCGTAGGGCGAGCTTGGGGCGGGGCAAGTCTCGGGCGAGGCGCCCGCAAACTATGCACGGAGTTTCGCAAACCATGGAGGTTGGCCCGACCTCTCCTTTGGTCGGGACCTCAAGCGAAGTCGAAATGGCGCGGGCGGCCGACGCGCCAACTCGTCATCGGCCCGATCATGGCCGCGAGCGTCAAACGCACGTCGGTCACCAACGTTCCACTACGCCGCGGTCTGGGCTACAGCCTTCAAGGCGTGACCCGGTCCGGCCGGCCCGCTGCTATTTCTTCCCGCGGACCATCGCGCGAATGTACTTCACCATCGAATCGATCTCGGCCGGTTTCATCTGGTCGCGGAAGCCTTTCATCTTCGCGTTTCGCGGCGAACCTTCGGCGATGACGCGGCGGATGTCGGCGTCTGAAGTGTGCTTCTGCCACTCGGGCGAGGTGAGATCCGGAATGCTCTCCTTTTTGCCCATCTGCGTCTTGGCCGTCCCGTCCTCGGCATGGCAGCTTTTGCACTTGGCCATCCAGAGGTCGGCGGTCCCGTTCGCGAAGGCGGGGCTGGCGAAAGAGAGACCCGCCACGATGATGACGCCTTTCATGCGCAGGAGAGGCCTCCGATGGGCAGCGACGGGGAGGCAGTTGAGCTCAGGTGCGACGAGAGGGATGGAGGAGGGGAGCACGATCGCGACAAGATCAGCCCGCCGTCTCGCTGACAAGGGGCATGGCCACTGCGAATAGGCGAAAGCGGAAATTGGGAAGGAGCGGATCGCAAAGAGCTGAACCTGATCGTGCCGCTCGTGCGGGTCGCCGTGCTATTCTCCTGGCTATTGTCGTCGTTGTGGTCAGGGTCCGGCCATGCCCGCCTGTAACGAGAACGTGAAGAAACGAAAAGCGCGCCGGATTAAGAACGACCGCTTGAAGGCAGCCAAGAAAGCCGCGCAGGCAAAAGCCTAACTGATTTAGGTTGGACAGCGCACCGGCGTCACGTCCTCGACGTGGCGAGCAGCTGCCGTGGCGAGGCGTTTCGCGGCGTGGTCTTCAGACTCCGCTGCCGTCATTCGGACGAGCCGGAAGGGGTCATGCTGTACGGGTGACAGATCGAGTCGTGGATGCGCGTCGAGGTGTTTCCGGTTTTCCTAGAGCCTTTCGGCGCGGTCGCATCTTACCCACAACAGGACCGCTCACAGGGCGTGGGTCACATATTATGTCGACCCCCGTGCGCCGGCGTGGCCGACTTCGAGGGCATTCCGTCAAAAATCAAGACGTGCCCCCTTTCGGCGGTCTCGCTGCCGGTCAGGGTTGAAATTCCTCCGGGTACAGAGCGTGAAGTGAACTTTGCCACCTCTTATGATCTGAAATCGCTCAACGGAGTCGAAGCTCAGGTCGTCGTCGTAACCATCCGTTTTACATTCTCTGGCGGCAGCTTCATCGACACGCCGCAGCGTGTGGGCCGAATATAACGACTGTAAACGACCGAGACGAAGGCGCATCGCAACCTCTCACGGTATTCGCCGCATCAGACAAGTAATCTCAGCCGAATATCACACGTCGCGCGGCTCACCCGCGACGCGCGGCTTCGATCTTCGCGATGTCGATTCTTCACATGTCCATCATCGCATCAAAAAGCGCGCGCCGTCCGCGAGGGAATCCTCGAACTCGCGCCAGAGGACTACCCGTTCGTGATCGGCGACGAAGGCGCCGGGGCCATGGCCGTCGTGGGCAAAGACGTCGGGCGATTCAGAGGGGAAGCCCAGCAGGACACCTTTTCCTGTCCCTTCAATGCGCCCTTCGATCTATCACTCGGAAGCGATTGGTTGGTGACGTCTGAGGACATACGTCTGTTTGAACAAGTATCCACCCGGCACCTTTGGCCAATCGAGCGCTACGATTGCACCGATCAGTTTCGCTGAAACGAGTCCGTCGACGCGACACTCCGATTGAGCTGAGCCTTTTTCAGGTACTGATACCTTTAGCTCAACAACGCAGAAATCTGTCTTGGGCCGAATCAACGGCAGCGCGACCGCGATGAGCTTTCGATTCATCGCAACACTCCCATCCATCCAGGTCGCCGGTGAGCCACCGCGTAGGCCCATTGTGCCGGCAAACACGTCATAGGCATCGATCGTGTCGGTTGGCGGCTTATTTCCAAGCGCCCGAAAAAAGGGCACGCCGAAAGCCATGTACCATTCACCCAATCCCACGACGACAGCCCGCTCGCGTTCCTCTGCGATGCCAATGGTGCCAACGGTTGCGCTCGGCCAGGCGTTGCCGTCCACGGCGAGTTCTAGCCGCACCGCCATGATGCTTTTCCCGTGCATGCTCGTGTCAGTCTCGATCACGGGCGTGATTTCTACAGAGTGACTGCCGACCTGAACTTTTCCGTTCGTAACGTGGTACAGGTTTCCGCGTTTGGTTCATTGGCGGCCAGCTTCGTCAGCAATACCTCGCGTATATGAGGTGAATCAGCCGATGCGGCGAACGCGGCGGAACACATGCCGATCACCACTGCAAATGCTCGGAAGCTCGCTGAAAGCGCTGGATTCTTAGAATTTCGCATAGCGACGCTATAAAAACGGCAGGGATGGTAACTGTCGATTTCATGCCTGATGCGAGGTGTCGGACCGGCCGCGGGGTCCTCAAGAAGGCCGATTCAATGATTCTCGAACCCCCGGTACGTCGGGACAGGTCATGAAGCGGTCCAGCCTGACCCCGTCACGGCTGTTGTCTTAGAATGCCGCCGAGAAAAAATGCGGCCTGCCCTTTTGGAGGGGGCAGGCCGTCAAGCATTCCAGAGTGATGACAACGAGTGCGCCATTGCTACCGGAGCTTAGTTTAGTCACTCACTTACACGGTAGTGCCCCAAGCCGTGCGATTACACTTCACGTCTGCTAGCGACCGATGGGCTTGGGGTTGAATCGAAGACCCCTGGAACTCACATTCAGCCAATTCGGGCTCGTGTTTATACACGGTAGTGCCCGCATTTTTCGCCCTGAGACGCTAGCCGCTTGATGCCTTCACCTCGTAGCTCCATCGCTATACCCAAGTTCGGCGCGATCTCTACTGGAGCTTAGTTTAGTCACTACTCGGTGAGTCACGTTCGAGCGAATCAACACATGATACGCAACGTTGAACGTCACTCGCATGAATTCGTCATCTCCCTCTGGAGGCCCTCCCGGCCGTCCTGATCCTTCGGCTGCGTATGTCGCCATGCTTGCGATGGTCGCCGTCGTGGCGATCGTCGCGCTCGCGGCGCTCGACAAGCTCGACGGCCCGCGCGCTGCGCTCGCCATCGTCGCCCTCCTGATCGCGTTGCGCTTCGGCCCGCGCGCCGTCACCGCCTTCCTTAAACACTGGGGAGGCTGACGTCGTGCATACTCGCAGTCTCAAGGTTAGCTTCCGTTACAAAAACGGTCGTCCTGGCACCGCCGTGAAGGCGACCAGCACGGTCCGCGTGCCGAATCGCGGCACACCGTTGCAGCTCCATCTGGGCTATGTGCCCAGCGGTTCCGCCATTTCCGACCGGGATCTCGACCGGCTCGATGCGAAGCTGCTGAGCGAATGGACGCTCCTTTACCCTGGGGGCGTTGCGGTCATCGATCGCGAGGACGCTAAGGCAAAATGGAAGAAGGTGGGGGAAAAACGGCTTCCCATCGATCGCACTGCCGCATTCCAGCAGATGATGCGTTGGTTCAATCGCGACTTCACCATCATCGCGCCGTTTACGGGCGAGTATCGGGCGCATGATTGCGACTTCATGTTCAACTCCTTCTTCTTCGATTCCGCGAAGAAGATTGCACCCGGCCGTGGAGACGTCGATCGGGAGAGCATCACTGAATGGTGGCAGAATTCCGAGATGCCTCGGCTGCTCTATCGCTTCCATGACTTCACTAAACGGCGCCCTACGATCGCGTTTGGCCCCGGTGGATTCATCGTCTTTCTCAAAAGCAACATCGCGACTGGCTACGCATTCAGAAGTTACATCCGCACCTCTGCCGCCGAGATTTCGCGGCTTTACCGGGTATACGCGCCGGAACCATCGGTCGATCCCGTCTATCCGGGCGAGTGAGCATATTGAGACGCGATGAAGCCCGACGACGTTCCTGACTTCCACGACTGGTTCTTAGCGCAGACTCACCGCGACGATCTGGTGGGAGCGCTGGCGCGATCCTATGTCGGCATGGAAGCAGGCAAAGCGGGCTTCGAGGCATGGCTGGCGGAAACGGAGGCGGGAATCGTCGTGCGATCCGTCATCGACGATGCAAGGCGCGAGTATGCGACATGCTTGCAGGAGCTGCGCACCGAAGGGCATTCCGACGGCTTCCCGCTCATGTGTCGCGTGTTCGATCCCGACGCCCAGTGCGCCTCGTGGGCGAGGCACAAGGCAGAGCCGGAGAAATCCGTCGAGACCTACCTGCACGAGCTGCACAAGGGATTGCGCAAGCAGGTGGAAGCCCAAATGCGGCTCTATCTCGACACCGGCCATTGGATCCGGCTTCTGAATGTCGAGACTGGCCGGTCGCCGGCCGGCGACCCCTACCGCGAACTCCTCCCCAAGTTGCGGGCATTAAGGGCCAGCGGAAAGCTTATATGTCCGCTCAGCTTTCCGCTCTTCCACGAGCTGAGCACCCAAACTGATCCGAAGACGCGCCGACCGATGGCAGCGATGATGGACGAACTCTCGGGAGGTGTGGCCATACAGCCCCCGAACCAGCTCGAGAAGATCGAGCTGAAACGCCAGATCCTTCGATCCGTGCTGGGGAAGGATGCGCCCGATGTCGGGGAGTGGGTCTGGGTTAAGGCCTCGGCGGTTTTGGGTGAGCGGCTGGCCGTCCCGCTCGCCAAGGACTGGTCGGACGAGACCAAGCGCACCCTCCAGAAGGTAATGCTCGATAACATGTGGGCGATGCCGCTGGCAGCCCTCGCCGAGTTCTCCACCCCGCCGCGGCGGGACTTCTTGGACGACCTCGCGGGCGCATACGTGAAGGATGCCGACGACTATCGGAGGCGCGCTGCGAAATTCGAGGTCGTGTTCAAGGAGCAAAAGGCGATCTACGTCAGTCAGCTCCTCCAGAACAGCCTCAAGCCCATGGCGGAGGAAGTGTGGCGCCAATTTCCACTCGAGTGCGCCGCCTACGAATCGGCCGGTGGCGGAAAGCAGGCGTTCGACCCCAGCATCCTCGCCTCCATCCAGATCAAGTCCGCGCTCTTCGCCTCGTTCATCGCCGGCGCGCACAACAAGAAGATCATCGTCAACGACGTGCTGGACGCCGTCCACGCCTCTATGGCGCTTTCACACTGCCACGCGGTATGCGTCGATCGCGGAATCGAGCACCGACTTACGACGCCGCCGCTCAAATTCGACAAGGTGTATCCGGCCAAGATCTTTTCTTCCCCGGCGCAGGTGATCGCATGGCTCTCAACCGTATCGTAACGCGCATGTGCTCGATGGCGGCAGGCTATTTTTCCGGAGCGTGCCGAACGACATTAGACGTGCTCACGATATTGCTCCGCAGTTCGCGTAAACGAACAGCCGGTATAGAACCGTCTGCGACCGGCGAAGCCTTTTCATCGATGAACGCTGGCGGTCAGCTCACGACGTCGCGGTGGTAGGGCCGTGCTCGTTTGATCTTTATCGAGTGCTGGTCATCCCGTTTCCGATGCCATTGCTGACCGTGGTTTCACCGATGCCGGGCGCCGAGCGCCGCTTCCGGCCGTTTATCGAGTTTGTGCACGCTTCGGGCTGAATCAGCAGAAACGGGTCCAAGCGGCGCGGGGCGATGGTCGCCGAGGTGGCGACCCGCTCCTATGAGATATTCACCCGCTATCTAACCCGACGCGATTGGCTCGCGGCTTTCCCGGAACTCAAAGATCGCGCCGTTTGGGCGGTCGATGGGCATCAGATTGCCCATGCCTCGCATGCCGCCACCGCGAGCCCATGACGTCGGATCTTCCAGCGGGAGTTCGAACCGAGAGCTAAGCGGCGGAATGCTTGATTCGGCGTTTTCTCCCTCAGTTACTTCTCGCGCATCACCCGCGCTCGCGGGATCGAGCACACGACCGCATATCGCGGCGAACCACTCCTTTCCCATGATCCCCCAACTGATCACACCGATTCGCTCCCGTATCGCGGTCCTGGGCGCGCTCATGCTCGGACCCGTCTTTGCCGCCATTCCCGATCCGGCGCCCATCCCGGATTACGAAA
>CBINOT010000171.1:0-13482 GCA_966252355.1 uncultured Opitutus sp.
CCCGGTGGTGCTTCGAAGATGAATTCGGGCGAGAGCACGACGGCCGAAATCCGGAACGTTTGCTTCGTGCCGTCGAGTACCGCGGAGAGCGCAGCACCGGGCGTCAGGTTATGCACCTCGGCGAAGGCCTCGCTCACGGCGAGCTCGCGCCGGCCCGTGCCGGCCTGCGGCAGCTGTCCCGTGCGCACGTACGGCCGGTTGAGGAGCGGTTCGCCGTGCTCCGGCAACGAATTGATCAGTCCGACGGCCGGCTCGCGCAGCCCAGGCACATCGAGCGTGACTTGGACGGCGATACCTGTCTGGACCGCGGCGACGCCCGGGATCTCGGCGAGTTCGGCGCGGAGCGAATTTGGCGCGCGCTTCAGGCGCGCGAAGACTTGGGCAAACCGGTGCTCCTCGTAATACGCGCTCCGGGTCGTCTCGAGCGAAAGAATGAGCGACCGCGTCATGATCATCATCGCGAGCCCGCACGCCATGACGAGGGCGACCGCGAACGCCTGCGACTTCAACGCGCGCAGATCGCGGAGGAGTTTGCGATCGAGCAAACTCATGCGCCGATGCGGCAAGCCCCAGATTTTTTAGCCACAGAGATCACGGAGCGCTGACACAGAGAACACAGAGACGCAGAAGAAAGAACAGGTCGGACGCTGCATGGTTTGACTCGGTGTCCTCTGTGTCGGGGCTCTGTGCCCTCTGTGGCGAGGGGTTGATCTTACCATTGCAGGTCGCGCACGCTGCCGCGGTGCGGGTTTTCGTGCACGTGTACGAGCCGGCCGTCGGAGAGCGTGAACACGCGATCGGCCATGCCGGCGATGATCGCATTGTGCGTGATGATCACCGCGAGCGTGCCGAGCTCGCGATTGATCCGCTCGATCGCATCGAGCACGGTGATGCCGGTGCGGACGTCGAGCGCGCCGGTCGGTTCGTCGCACAGGAGAACTTCCGGGCGTTTCGCGATGGCGCGGGCGATGGCGACGCGCTGTTGTTCGCCGCCGGAGAGCTGAGCGGGAAAATGATCCATGCGGTCGGCGAGGCCGACCATCGCGAGCGCGTCTTCCGGCGCCATCGGGTTGCGCGAGATCTCGGCGATCAGCGCGACGTTTTCGCGGGCCGTGAGGCTGGGGATGAGATTGTACGCTTGGAAAACGAAACCCACCGCATTGCGGCGGAATTGCGTGAGTCCGGCTTCGTCGGCCCGGCCGAGTTCCCACTCGCGGTAAAGCAGCGTGCCCGAGGTTGGCGAGTCGAGGCCCCCGAGTTGATTGAGCAGCGTGGACTTTCCGCTGCCGGAAGGTCCCAGCAGTACGACGAGTTCGCCCGCATAAAGATCGAAATCGACGCCGGCGAGGGCGGCTACCGCTGCCTCGCCTTCGCCGTAACGGCGAGCCAAGCCGCGCACGTGAAACATCGGCGTACGATGCTCACGGGAGGGACTCGGCTGGACGACGGGCGCGGCGGGCGACACGGCGTGTATAAGAATCCACTTACCGCCCGATTCGCAACGTGGGAGTGAGGGGGACAGGAGACCCGGGGACGAGCATCGAACAGAACCGCGAAGGACGCGGAGAGCTTGGCGCGATTCTGAAACCGTGGGAGGGACTTTATGCCCCGACGTCTTGGAGCGATCAATCGCCGTTGCCGATATCTTTCAAGTGGCCGGAAAGGTAGGTGTCGTAGGCGGCGAGATCGAGCAGGCCGTTGCCGCTCAAATTGAACACGATCACCCGTTTCTTTCCGTCCGCCTTGCAGGCGTTCGCTTCGTCGATCGCGGCGGCGATGGCATGGGCGGACTCGGGCGCGGGGACGAGGCCTTCGCTGCGAGCGAAGAGCACGGCCGATTGAAAGACCTTCGTTTGCGGGTACGCCACGGCGTCGATCAACCCGAGCTTTTTGCAGTGGCTCACCATCGGCGCCATGCCGTGGTAGCGCAGGCCGCCGGCGTGGATGCTCGGCGGCATGAAGTTGTGACCGAGCGTGTGCATCATCAGCAGCGGCGTCGTTTCAGCCGTGTCTCCGAAGTCGTAACGCAGCTCGCCTTGCGTGAGCGACGGGCACGACGCGGGTTCCACGGCGACGATCTTGTACTTTTTCCCGCGCTTCAATTTCTGCTCCACGAACGGAAACGCGATACCCGCGAAATTGCTGCCGCCGCCCGCGCAGCCGATGATGACGTCCGGTTCTTCGCCGGCCATTTCCATCTGCTTGATCGTTTCGAGCCCGATAACCGATTGGTGCAGGCACACGTGATTAAGCACGCTGCCGAGCGCGTACTTCGTGGCCGGGTGTGTGACCGTGTCCTCGATCGCTTCGCTGATTGCCATGCCGAGGCTGCCGTTGCTCTTGGGATCGGCGGCGAGCGCTTTGCGGCCGAACTCGGTTTTGTCGCTCGGGCTGGCGTGCACCGTCGCTCCGTAAGTCTGCATCAGCAGCTTGCGGTAAGGCTTCTGGTGAAAACTGACCTTCACCATGTACACCGTGCATTCGAGCCCGAAGAGCTGGCAGGCGAACGCGAGCGAGGAGCCCCATTGGCCGGCGCCGGTTTCGGTCGCGAGCCGTTTCGTGCCGGCGATTTTGTTATAGAACGCCTGCGGGATCGCGGTGTTCGGCTTGTGGCTGCCGGCCGGGCTGACGCCTTCATATTTATAATAGATATGCGCCGGCGTCTGCAGTGCCCTCTCGAAACGGACGGCGCGCATCAGCGGCGTCGGTCGGTAGAGCGCGTAAACGTCGCGCACCTCGGGCGGGACTTCGATGTGCCGCTCGGCGCTCATTTCTTGCGCGACCAGATTCTCCGGGAAGATCGCGGTCATCACGTCGGGCGTCACCGGTTGACGGGTGCCCGGGTGCAGCGGTGGCGGCAGGGGCTCGGGAAAGTCGGCGAGGAGATTATACCAGTGCTTGGGGATCTCCGAGGCGGAGAGGCTGAATTGCAGGGGTGTGCTCATTGGAGTAATAGGCGACGATGCGCGCGGCAGCGTGCCGTTTGGGTCCTAGCGCCACGACTCGAATGACCGGCGGGCGATGCGGTATAAGCCAATTGCGGCGCGGCATTACGAAGGATTTATCCGCGCGGATGAAGTCCGTTAGCCGTTTAGACGGTCGTCGTTTGCGCCGAATGGGGCGAAATGATCGCTTGGAGTCCTGCCCTCGAAACGGGCCATCCCATCGTCGACAATGATCACAAACAGCTCATCGCGCAGCTGAACGCATTGAGCGATGCGCTGCATCAGGGCGCCGGCAAGGAAAGCCTGGTGGAGATGATCGTGTTTTTGAACCGCTATGCGCGGGATCATTTTGCCCGCGAGGAAGCGCACATGCAGCGGATCGGCTGCCCGGCGTATCAGGAGAATTGTCGCTCGCACGACCAGTTCGTGGCGAAACTCGAAGGCTGGGTCGCGCGGCTCAACTCTGGCGGCGCATCCACCTCGCTCGTGCTCGAAGTCTATCGCGAAGCCTCCGGCTGGATTCAGTCCCACATCGTAGGCGTCGACTGCAAACTGCGCGGCTGCGCGCACTGAGCCGGCGTGCATCGAAACGGCTCGGCGAGACGCCTCGCCCTACCGTCAGGCTATTGGGCGAGCTCAATAAATCGCCTGCGAGCAGGCTCGCCCCGTCAGCTTCGAGGCCGGCCTACTGTTCCCAGCGGCCGTAGATTCCGCACGGAAGGACTTTGCCGTCGCGTTGAATCGGCAGGCCGACTTCGCCCGCGCTGATGCTGCCGCCGCGGTCGTGCAGCAGTTCGGCGAGCAAATTCGCGACCACGGTCGGCGAGAGCCGCGCGGTGTACGCGTTGATCAGGAAAAACAGCGGCGTCTCGCTGAGCAGCGCGCGGCATTCGACGAGCAGCTCCCACAGATGATCCTCGAGCCGCCACATCTCGCCGGTGCTGCCGCGGCCATACGTCGGGGGATCCATGATCACCGCATCGTAGCGCCGGCCGCGCTTCAGCTCGCGTCGCGCGAATTTCAAGCAGTCGTCGACGATGTAACGAACCGGCGCATCGCCGAGCCCGCTCAGCGCGGCGTTCTCGCGGCACCATTTCACCATGCCCTCGGCGGCGTCGACATGACACACGCTCGCGCCGGCTTTCGCCGCGGCGACGGTGGCGGCGCCGGTGTAGCCGAAGAGATTCAACACGTTCACCTCGCGACCGCTTGTCCGCGCGGCCTTGATCGCGCCGCTGAACCATTCCCAATTCACCGCTTGCTCGGGGAAAAGTCCGGTGTGCTTGAACGACGTGGGCCGGATTTTAAACGTAAGCCCAAGCGAGTCGTACTTGATCTGCCAAGACTCGGGCAGCGGTTTGCGGTACTCCCATTTCCCCCCGCCGGTTTCCGCACGGTGATAGAAGCCGTCCCAGTTTTCCCAGCGGGTTCCTCCGGTCGCGCCGCTCGCACTGCGTTCGCTGCCGCTGCGCGGCCAAATGATCTGCGGGTCGGGCCGCACCAGCGTGAAGCTGCCCCACCGCTCTTGCTTCAGCCCGTCGCCGCAATCGATCAACTGGTAATCGCGCCAACGATCGGCGAGGAGCAGACTGGGACGGGAAATGGGCGCGGCCATGCTGGAAACGATTCGCGAGGCAAAGAGTTGGCGCGGCGGGTGTCGAGACGGCTTTCGCCGTTTCATGGGGTCTACACCTACTGGGAAATCGCTCGATTTCTTGGAAAGTAATTGTTCCGGTCTGCTTCTTAGCTCGGTACTTACACCTATGCACTTCCGTAAAACTATCCTTTGGTTCGTCCTTCTCGTCGGCGCCCTTCGCGTGAGCGCCGACGTCGTCGATACCCGTTCCGGCGCGCACCTTCTCGGCAAGATCACGAAGATCGACGCCGGGGAGATCACGCTCGAGACGGATTACGCCGGCAAGTTGACCATCAAGCAGTCCGAGGTCGTGAGCTTCGGGACCGATCAACCGGTCGCGGTGCGGCTGGCCAGCGGCACCCGTTTTGACGGCCAAGTTTCGTCCGGCCCAAACGGCGCGCTGCAAATCGCGGGCGCCGACGGCACAATCACCACCAACGTCGGAAAAGTCGCGGCGACCTGGACTGCGGGCGCGGTCGATCCGCTGCTTGACCGGCATTGGACGTACGAGGCGTCGGTGGATATTACCGGCAAGAGCGGCAACAAAGAGCAGCTCGGGACGGCCGCGGAAACGCGTGCGACGCTGAAGACGGTGCAAGACACGTTGCAGTTCTACACCTCGTACAACCGGCAGATTTCCAATCACGAGAAATCGGCGGACCAGCTGAAGATCGGCACGGACTACCAGAATAATTTCGCCGGCCGCTATTCGTGGTACGCGCGCGACGAGGGTGGGTTCGATCGCGTGAAGGATATCGACCTCTACAACCTCGCGGCGGCGGGTCTGGGCCGCGATTTCATCAAGGATCCGAAGCGGACGCTCACTGGCCGTCTCGGTCTCTCGTTCCGCTACGAGAATTACAAGAATCCGGCGACGAGCGACGTGAAGAGCCTCGGCCTGGATCTGGCGCTCAATAACGACATGGAGTTCGGCGATTCGAAACTCGTGAATCGTTTGGCCTACGATCCGAGCTTCGACGATTTCGGCAATTATCGCGTCACGCACGAAAGCTATTTTCAGATCCCCCTCACGAGCCCCGCGTGGAAGCTGCGCCTGGGTGTGAGCAACGACTACAACTCGAAGCCCGGCCCAGGAATCAAGAAGCTCGATACGGCATATTTCACCCGCCTCGTGTTGAATTGGGAGTGACCTAGGTTGCGCGGGTAGGGCCCGACCTCGGCCGGGCCCGATGCATGCACGTATGCTGGCGGCCCGCGGTAGGGGCGTGTCTCCCAGACGCCCAGAGTGCGGGCCGCGCCGCGAATTTAACGTGCGACGCGTCGCTAATCCTAAACCCGGTGCGCCTCGGAGGCGCCCCCACCTTCCGATCGCCATGATCGACCCTGGCGGTCAGGGACGACCGCCGCTCCCCCAAATACCCCTCGGCACTGCCGGCGTATGACGGACCGACGGCGGATCGCTTGCGGTCTGCGACACCCCACACTCACTGTGCGGCTTTCGCATGCGCTTGGCCTGGGCCCTTCCCCTCTGCGTTTCCCTTGCGGCGTTGATCGTGCCGCTTCGCGCCGCCGACCACGTGCGCCTCACCAAACTCGCCGATCGCGTGCGCGTCGAAATCGACGGCGAATTGTTCACGGAATACCTCTTCGCGGGCGCAAGCCGGCCGTATTGTTATCCCGTGCTGGCACCCGACGGAACGCCGCTCACGCGCGATTTTCCGATGAAGCAAACGCCCGGTGAGGAAACGGATCATCCCTGGCAGCGCTCCCTGATTTTCGAGCATAGCGATCTGAATCGCGTCGATTTTTGGAACGAACCTGGCGGCGGTGCCGGCGCTCCGAAGGACAAAGGCACTACGGTGCAGGAGACGATCGCCGAGGCCACCAGCGGGCCGATCGGCGTTCTGCGCGTGCGCAATCGGTATGTCGCGCCCGATGGCCGGCTTGTCTGCACGGACGAACGCGTGCTGCGGTTCCACGCCGAAAAGGACGCCCGGTTCATCGATTACGAGGTCACCCTCCACGCGCTCCCCGATGCCCCGCTGCATATCGGCGACAACAAGGACGGCACAATGGCGGTGCGCGTGGCGCAATGGATGACGATGCCGCATGCGGTGAAAGGCGAGGGTACGCCCGGTGACGGCCATATCGTGACGTCCGGAGGCGCGCGCGACGCTGCGGCCTGGGGGAAGCGGGCCGACTGGTGCGATTATCACGCGGAGCACCGCGGCAAGGTGTACGGCATCGCCATTTTCGATCATCCGCAGAACCTCCGGCACCCGACGTGGTGGATGGCCCGGGACTACGGGCTCTTCGGCGCGAATCCGTTCGGCCAGCACGATTTCGAGCGCGACACGCCGCGCGGCGCCGGCGATCACACGATTCCGGCCAATGGTACGCTCACGTTGCGGTACCGATTCTGTTTTCACCTCGGCGACGAAAAAGCCGCGCGCATTGCCGAGCGCTACGCGGAGTACGGCCGACGATCGCCGTGGTAGCTGGTTTGATGTAGCTGTGGTCCTAGACCTCGCCCAGGTTTGCTCTTCGGCGTCATCCCAAACGTGGGTCACAGAGCACACAGAGTTCACAGAGACTAATCCACGAGCGCTGATTTTGGCCAAATGATCCATTCGCGGCGGTTCGATCAAGGCGACGTCTCTTCCGCCTCCCGCAAAGCCTTTGACAAGTCGTCGGCCGTTTCTTCAGTGCTCGCCCTCTATGAAGCGTCTCGTTCTCGCTCTCGTCAGCGTCGTGGCTCTCCATTTCGCCGTGCCGACGGCGGTATCTGCACAGGCGGAGACGCCGGCTGCGGCGGAAACCCCCTCGGCACCGCCGACCGCTCACGCACCGGTCCCTGCGAAC
Organism: uncultured Opitutus sp.; assembly: GCA_966252355.1. Lineage (GTDB taxonomy): Bacteria > Verrucomicrobiota > Verrucomicrobiia > Opitutales > Opitutaceae > ER46. The sequence continues at coordinate 7,405 of CBINOT010000171.1, forward strand.
GCAAACGCGGGGGCCAAGGGTGATGAGCACGAAGCCGCCACGGCGGCCGTGGCGGCGGTGGCGGCCCAAAAAATCGTGCAGCAACAACACGTGCGCCGCGCCGATTTCTTGGAGCACCTCGTCGATGTGATTTTGGATCTGTTCAACGTCGCGAGCAGCGGCAACACGGTGGTGCATTACGTGATCAGCGTGCTCTTTCTCGTCGCGGCCTTGCTCGCGCGCCGAATCGTGACCGGGATCATCTTCGTGGCGTTGAAGCGGCTCGCGTCGCGCACGGAGACGACCCTCGACGACAAGCTGTTCCCCGCGCTCGAGGGGCCGGCGGCGGCCTTCGTGATGGTTACGGGCATCTTCGGCGCCTTGAAGGTGCTGAAGCTGTCGGAGCAATCCGATGCCTACATCAACAACGGGTCCACCGTCGCCTTTTCGTTGGTGATTTTCTGGGGCTTGTGGCGCGGGTTCGGCGCCGTGCTGGATCACGCGCACGAAATCGCGCGCAACAAGCAGCTCGGCATCGCGGCATTCATGCCGTGGATCAAGAAGACGCTGCTGACGGTGTTCGTGGTGGTGGGCGCACTGCTCACGATTCAGAGCCTCGGCTACGATGTGAAAGCCCTTCTCGCCGGTCTCGGCATCGGCGGCTTGGCCTTCGCCTTGGCGGCGCAAGACACGATCGCGAACCTCTTCGGGTCGATCGTCGTGGCGATCGACCAGCCGTTCAAGATGGGCGAGGCGGTGAAGATCGGCGCGAATGCGGGCGTCGTCGAAGACATCGGGCTCCGGTCGACGCGGATCCGGATGACCGACAAATCGCTCATCATCATTCCGAACAAGACCGTCGCTTCGGAAACGATCACGAATCTGTCGCGGTTCACGCGCCGGCGCGTCGAGCAAGTCATCGGGCTGACCTACGACACGACGCCCGACCAGATGGCCGCGGTGGCCGACGAGCTCCGCAAGCTGATCGCCTCGCAGCCCGAGGTGGATAAAAATTCCGTGATGGTTTTCTTCCGCGACTTCAGCGCGTCGTCGTTGGACCTGTGGATCGTGTACGAGACGCCGGATCCGGATTTTCAGAAAGCGATGCGGCTGCGCGAGCGGCTGAATCTGGCAATCATGCGCCTCGTCCAGGCGCGCGGCCTGTCGTTCGCGTTCCCGACGCAGACCGTGCAACTCGAAGGTCCCGTCGCGCGCCAGCTGGCTAGTGGTCGTTCGGCAGGTGGTGAACCGCGAATGGACGCGAATAGACGCGAATAGACGCGAATAAAACGAGTGAAATGTTCCGAACACCGGGGCAATCGCCACTGATGAACGCCGATGCTCGCGGCCAAACGACGCCGAGCCGGTGGAGCCCGATGTCCCCATCGGGCTAGTTTGAGAGCGCCGAAGACACGCGGACGCGTCTTAAGCCCAGGACCGTTAACTACGAATCAACGCAGAGGACGCCGCTCCGATCCAAGCGCCATCGGGACATCGCGCTGCACCTTATAGGCACTGTTTTCTATTCGCATCTATTCGCGTCCATTCGCGGTTAAAAAAAGTCTGTCCCCCTTTCGCCTACGCTACCGTCTTCCGGAAACGGCCGACGGCGAAGCTCATCACCACGACGCCGATGGCCACGAGGGCGGCGAGCTGGACCCAGAGCACGTCGAGCCCGACGCCTTTGAGGAACACGCCACGAATGATGATCAGAAAATGGCGCAGCGGATTGAGCAGCGTCAGCCATTGCACCAGCTCCGGCATGTTCGCGATGGGGTAGATGAAGCCGGACAGCAGCATCGCCGGAAAAAAGAAGAAGAACGTCGTCATCATCGCCTGCTGCTGCGTGCTGCTGACCGTCGAAATGAACAGCCCGATCCCGAGCGTGCTGAGAAGGAAGCAGCCGGTGCCGAGCAAGAGCAGCGGAAAGCTGCCGCGGATCGGGATGTCGAACCAGAACACGCCGACCAGCGTGACGAGGATCACGTCGACGAAGCCGATGACGATGAAGGGCGCGAATTTCCCCAGGATGAACTCCAGCGGCTTGATGGGCGTCACCATGATCTGCTCGATCGTGCCGATTTCCTTTTCGCGCACGATCGACATGCCGGTCAGCATGAGGCTGATCAACATCACCAGCACCGCCATGACGCCCGGCACGAAGTAGTTTCGGCTTTCGAGGTTCTCGTTGAACCACGCCCGGGTCCGCAGATCGATGGCGCCGGGCATCGTTGCGGCCGTGCCATGTCGGTTCGCGGTCGAGAGCACGATCTCGTTGTTGTAGTTCGTCGCGATGACCGAGCTGTAATTCAAGACAAGCCGGGCGGTGTTCGAGTCGGAGCCGTCGACGATCAACTGCACTGGCGTCGTGCGGCCGGCGTGGAGATTCGCGGCGAAGCCGGCATTGATCTGCAGAATCGCGGCGGCCCGGGCGGCGTCGATCTCGGCGCGGGCTGCGGCTTCGTCGTTCGTCGTGAGCACCGCATCGAAGTAATCCGAACCGGTGAAGCGAGCGACGAGCGCGCGGCTCGCGGGCGTGTTGTCGCGATCGATCAGGACGAGCCGGACATGGCGAACGTCCATTGTGACGGCATAGCCGAAGATCAGCGTTTGCACGACCGGCACGCCGAAGATCACGAAGCGCATGCGCGGATCGCGAAACACCGAGCGGAATTCCTTCCGCAGCATGGTCAAGATGCGTTCAAACATGCGAAGGCGCGCGAGCTAGGTTTTAACCATGAATACGTTTAACCGCGAATGGACACGAACGAACACGAATGAGAGCGAGCTCCAGTTTAGACCACCGATATTCGTGTGAATTCGTGTCCATTCGCGGTTTCAATCATCCGAGCTTCTTGCGGAATTTGGCGATCGCGAGGCCGAGCACGAGCACCGCGAAGGCCGCGAGAAATAGCGCGTCGCGCCATAACGTTTCGAGTCCGACGCCGCGGAGATAGATGCCTTTGACGAGCGCGACGAAATAACGCGCGGGCACGACGTGCGTGATGATCTGGACCGGCACGGGCATGTTCGCGATGGCGAACATGAAACCCGAAAGCAGAAATGCCGGGAGAAAGGTCGAGACCATGGCGAGCTGGCTCGCCAGCAACTGTTGGCGCGCGAGCGTGCTGATCAGAATCCCCTGCGACAGCGTGCCGACGATGAAGAGCGCGGCCATCGCGAAGATCAGCGCGACGCTGCCGCGCAAGGGCACGTCGAACAAATAGACCGCCATCAGCACCGCGATGAGCACGTCGAACATGCCGACGACGAAATAAGGCATCAGCTTGCCGAGGATGAGCTCGGCCGGCTTCACCGGCGTCGAGATGAGCTGCTCCATCGTCCCGCGTTCCCATTCGCGCGCGATGGTCAGCGAGGTGAGCAACGCGGCAATCAAGCCCATGATGACGGCGATCAGCCCGGGAATGATGAAGTTTTTCGACTGCAGGTCGGCATTGAACCAGACGCGGGGCCGCAGATCCAACGCGGGCGTGGGCGCCACGCCGCTCGTGCGTTGAAGGTGCGTCAAGGCGATGTGTTGATTGAAGCGGCCGGAGATCGCTTGCGCGTAGCCGAGCACGATGGCGGCGGTATTCGAGTCCGAGCCGTCGATGATCGCTTGTATCTGCGGCGATCGCCCGGCGCGCAGATCGGCCGAGAACTCCGACGGAATGACGAGCGCGAGGACGGCCGCTCGCGTATCGATGCGGCGCTCGACTTCGCCATAGGTGGACGCCGGGCCGACCAAGGCGAAGTAGCGCGAGGCGGTGAACTGGGCGATGAAATCGCGGCTGGCAGGCGTCGCACTCTGATCCCAAACGACGAGCGGCACGCGGTCGACGTCGAGCGTCAGCGCGTAGCCGAAGAGCACGATCATCAAAATCGGAATGCCGATCGCGAGCCCGAGGCTGCGCGGATCGCGCCGGATGTGCAGCGCTTCTTTGCGGGCGATCGCCCAGAGCCGCCGGAAGTTCATAGCAGTGGCACGGGCGCCCTGCCCGTGTTTTCAGACCCATGGACGAGACGCTCATGCCACCGCAACCCAATCATACCGGACCCAGGGGCGGGACGCCCATGCCACGACAAACCAATCGCGCCAGGCCACGACGAAGCGTTCATCGCCGCACCTCCATTTGTGGGGCCTCGGCGCGGTCACGCGCCTCGATCAACGACACGAACACGTCTTCGAGCGTCGGCGAGATCCGCTCGACGCGCATGGGCCCGAAGCCCTGCGCTTCCAGCGCGCGCCGGATGTTTTGCTCCGCCGCGGCGGTATCGGTGACCACCGCATGCAGGCCTTTGCCGAAGAGCGCGGCTTCTTTCACCCCCTCGGCGTGCTCGACGATCGCCATGGCATCGCTGGCGCGCGGGCAGTCGATCTCGAGCACCACATCGCTCATGTGCTTCGTTTTAAGTTCGCGTGGCGTGCCTAATGCGATGAGCTCGCCGCGATAGATAATCCCGAGGCGATCGCAATATTCGGACTCTTCCATGTAATGCGTCGTGACGAACACGGTGACGCCGCGCTCGGACAGCGTGTAGATCAAGTCCCAGAATTGCCGCCGGCTGATCGGATCGACGCCGGATGTCGGCTCGTCGAGGAACAAGATCGGCGGCTCGTGCAACACCGCGCAACCGAGCGCGAGCCGCTGCTTCCAGCCGCCCGAGAGTTCCGCCGTGCGCGAATACCGATGCTCCCGCAGCCCGGCCATTTCGAGGACCCAGGCTTTGCGCTCGGCTTTCTTCGCCTTCGGCAGCCGGTAAATGCCGCTGTAGAAATCGATGTTCTCCTCGACGGTGAGTTCGTCGTACAACGAGAACTTCTGGCTCATGTAACCGATCCGCGTCTTGATCTTCTCCGCCTCGCGCGTGACGTCCAATCCCGCGACTCGGCCGCTGCCCGAAGTTGGGGCGAGCAGACCGCAGAGCATCCGAATCGTCGTGGATTTGCCGGCGCCGTTCGGACCGAGGAAACCGAAGATTTCGCCGCGGCGGACCGCGAAGGAAATACCCGCGACGGCGCGAAACGCACCGAAGCGCTTCTCGAGGTCGGTGACCTCGACGACGATTTCGGCATTCGCGTGCGGCTCGTGGCGCATGATGCAAAAGCTAGCTCGAATCCTTTGCAGCGCTCGCGCCGACGACGGCGACGAACACATCCTCGAGCGACGGCTCGATCGGGCGCAGCGAGATCAAATCGAAGCCGGCGCCGGCGACGATTTCACGAACGCGGCGATCGGCGAGCGCTGCGTCCTGAACCGTGACGTGCACGCGATCGCCGAAAAGTCCGACGCTCGCGCCGGGCAGTTGCTCGCGCAGCAAGGCCGCGGTGCGTCGCGGGGCCGACGTGCGCAACTCGAGCAGCGTGCCCGGCAGGAGCTTCTTCACCTCTTCGGGCGTGCCGAGCCCGACGATGCGGCCGCGATGCAGCAGCGCGACACGGTTGCAACGCTCCGCTTCGTCGAGATAGGCGGTCGAAACGAAGATCGTCACGCCGTCGCGGACGAGTTGATACAGGATGCGCCAAAAATCGCGGCGGGAGACCGGATCGACGCCGTTCGTCGGTTCGTCGAGGAACAGGACGCGCGGTGTGTGGATCAGTGCGCACGCGAGTCCGAGTTTTTGTTTCATGCCCCCGGAAAGATTACCGGCGAGCCGCTGCTTGAACGGCGTGAGATTGCTGAAGCCGAGCAGCTTTTCCATGCGCGGGGCCCGCTCTCGCGCCGGGACACCGTAGATATCGGCGTAAAACGAAATGTTCTCCTCCACGGTGAGATCCGAATAGAGGCCGAACCGCTGGCTCATGTAGCCGACCTCGGTTTTCAACCGCTCGGCATCGCGACGAATATCGTGCCCGGCGACCGTCGCTTGGCCCGAGGTGGCCGGCAAAATACCGGTGAGCATCCGCATCGTCGTCGTCTTGCCGGCGCCGTCGGGCCCGACGAGCCCGAAGATCTCGCCCTCGGCCACGTCGAGATCGAGGCCATCGACGGCGTGCGTCGCGCCGAACGAACGCGAAAGGGCTTTGGCCGCGATCGCGCTCATAGTGGTGCGGAAGAGGAGCCGCGGCCCCGCCCTACATTCAATCCAGCCTGCGCG
>CBINOT010000172.1:0-13210 GCA_966252355.1 uncultured Opitutus sp.
AAATCGCCCGCGTCGGTCGTGAACCGTGCCCAACGCCATCCCGAGTAATAGCCTTCATATTCGGGATACTCCCACGTTTCGCCTGGCTGAAGATCATGGCGGCGATGTTCGTGCACCCCAAAGGTCGTTCCGCGCAGCCGGTTTTGGTACACCCGATACGGACCGGCGCCTAACCAGCGAAACGACGACAGCGCGGCTTCGGGATGATCGAACGTGACACCGTGATATGCAAAGTGGCCGGCAAGCGAATAATCGTAGTCGACTCGCAGGGCGCCGTCGCCGGCAAGCGTCCAGCGAAGCCGTTGAAGGCCGGAGGGACCGCCGTGCGCTTCGACCCAGACCGTGCGATCGCGATCTTTAAGACCGCGCGAATCCCCTGACGTAATTGTCGCAGCGTCGGCAACAACGCCCGGGAAGCGGTCGGAGCTGTAGCCGAGCCGATAGCTCTTCAAGACCGGCGGACGGCCATCCCACCGCCGGAGCTTGGTGAGGCGAACGGCCGCCACGCGTTGGGGGGCAAATTCGTACCGAACGCCGTCCTGCGGTCGGCGACTCGCATCGAAGATGGTTTTCCAAGTCGTCCCATCGCTGGAGATCTCGAGTTTGAGATCGGCAACAGCATCTGCGCCGCGCAAATCCTCGACTTCAACTTCGACGAAGTTCGCCATTGCGGGGTCGATTACGCGGCTTATGCCGTCCGCTGCCGCCGTTTGGGCCGCGAACGGCCGCCACGTGATTCCGGCGTCAGATGGTGGCTTCGCAAAAGCGAGACGAGGGCCTTCGGTGAGAGCGAACTTTTTCTGGCCACGGCTCACTTCCCGCAGGAGGCCGCCGCGCCCGTCGATCGTCACCACTAGATCGCCTGCCACGAGGCGAATCTCGTTAAGGCCTCGTTCGATTCGGGGCTCATCTGCCGTAGGCGCACGACGCGCTTCAGCGAGATGCTGCTTCAATGCCGGAAGCGGCCATGAACACGTCCAAAGCTCCTCAGAGTTCGGACCAACGACTTTCACGACAAGCGCGTCGGCGTCGCTCGAAGAACTCGGAAGTGGGATCTTGATTTGACCATCGGCATGGGGTGCAACGGCTGGACCAACGACTTCGCCGTGCCCAATGACGGATTGCCCGCGGTCGAGGGAGTCCGCCGGCGCAAACCGAACGAGCTGCCATTCGAATCGGCATTGGGCCAGCGAGGTAAAATCGTATCGGTTATGCACGACGACCGTACCATCCCAGGTCTTCGTGATTTGTAGCGGATCGATCTGCACGGGCGACCAGACGTCCCGAACCGTATAGAAACTCCCCTCTCGCTCAAAATGCGGCCCGACGATGCCGTCCGGTGCAAACGTGCTGAATACGTCGATACGCCCCCCCTGATCGGTGCGTACCACACCTTCGTCAGCGAGGTCCCAAATGAATGCTCCGGCGCCAACCGGGGACGTGGCGATCGCGTGCCAGTAGGTTTCCAATCCCGCACCAACGCCGCCATCGTACAAACCATGCAGCACTTCGGTGGGCATCACGAGATCGCGGCCCTTGAGCAATGCGGCGAGTTCATCGTAATTCGGATAATGCTTTGTATTGACGCCGTCGTGCAGCTCCCAGGGATGTAGAACCCGCCGGTGCTGGGGGTCATAGAGCGCGAACTCGCCATCGAGATCGCGGTTCCACCCGCCTTCATTGCCGTTATCCCAAAACAAGATGCTCGGATGATTGACGTCGCGCTCGATCATTTCGCGCACCAGCAGGCGACCATTCGCGGTGCCGTGGGCCTTCTGCCATCCGCTCAGCTCGTCCAGGACGTACAAGCCGACTTCATCGCACACCTCGAGGAACATCTCGTCCGGGGGATAATGCGACATCCGCACCGCATTCATATTCATTTCCTTCAGTAACCGCGCATCCGCATAGCAGTCCTCCACGTTCAACGCGCGACCGGTTTCAGGTCGGAAACTATGTCGGTTCACGCCCTTCAGGAGAATACGTTGTCCGTTCAGGAACAGGCCCCGGCCTTCCCGCACCTCGAACGTTCGGAAGCCGAAACGCTCATCGGACGTATCGAGGGTTTCGTTGCCTCGCAGCAGCTTCAGGTGCAGCCAGTACCGCGTCGGGGTCTCTGCGGTCCACAACGCGGGAGCGTCGATTTTTGTCGCGAGACGCGTACGCGCCGTGCCACCCGCGGGGAGCACCACGCTGAAAGGCGCACCAGCCGCTTTCCCGTTGATGTCCGTAATCTGGGCCTCTAACCGATCGGCGTCGCGCACGGCGGCAAGATCGACATCGACGGTAAATGAGCCGTCGGCCCGAGCATCGATGGCGAAATGATCAATCGCTTGGGGCGGGGTGATTTGCAGCCAAACCGGCCGATAGATTCCCCCGAAGACCCAATAGTCTCCGCCACGCTCGGCTCGTTCGGTTTCGGCATTGGCCGATACTTTCGCGACATCGACCTCGACTACGTTCTCCGCACCCGCCTCCGGCTTGATCAAAGCCGTGATCTCGTAACGGAACCGATAAAACCCGCCTTGGTGCGTGGGCCCCACAGATCGTCCGTTCACCGTGACGGTGGCATCCGTCATCACGCCTTCAAACACCAACCACACCCGCTGCCCTTTCCAGTCCGCCTGCGTCGCAAAGCGCGTTCGATACAAACCGTGCTCGTCCGACTTGTTCCGCTGCTGTCCGTAATGATAGCTGCCAAAACCATGGAGTTCCCAGTTCGATGGGACGGGTATCGTGGTTTTCTCGCCCGCCCGCCGGCCACCCGTTATCGTGAAGTCCCACGGCACGGCGTCCTTTGGCCCATGGCCGGAAAGGTAAACTCGGCTGCGATCCGATTTCGCGAAACCGAGGCTCGTCGATGCGCAGATCGCGATAACGATCGCAGCGGACAACGCACGACGCCAATACGAGACAGCGAGGCAGTTCATGTCAGAAGGAGAACGCACCCCGCGCCGGACGAAATGTGAAGTCAAAAGGTTCGGTTCGGCGGGCATGAGGGGCGCCAAAACGCAACTGCGGAGGACATGCTCCAATCCTCGCGGAGTCTCGAGAGAAGCCTTGCGCGGAAAAATCCGCGCCGCAGACACCGCCGCTTAGGCTGCGTCCTGCTTTGGCTCCGCCTTGGGCGCGCGTCTGAGCGTAGGCCGCCGCCGGCCGGCCACGACCGCGGCGTCGACGATCACTTCCGTGACATCATCCCGCTGCGGCAGCTCATACATGACTTCGAGCATGAGCGACTCCATGATCGAGCGGAGTGCGCGCGCACCGGTCTTCAGCTCGATCGCTTTGCCCGCGATTGCTCTCACGGCGTCAGGCGTGAACTTCAAGCGCACGCCATCCATCGCGAACAGCTTCGAATACTGCTTCACCATCGCGTTCTTGGTGCGGAGCAAAATCTTTTCCAGATCGCCAACCTGCAGCTGATCGAGCACGGACACCACCGGTAAACGGCCGATGAACTCGGGGATCATCCCGAAACGAATCAGATCTTCCGGCGCCAGCGCTTTCATCATCTGTTCCGGGCGCATGGCTTGCTCATGCTGGGCCTGGATCGACGAGAAGCCCATGCTGCGTTGGCCAAGCCGGCGTTGCACCAGCGAGTCGAGGCCCACGAAGGCGCCGCCGCAGATAAACAGAATATTCGAGGTATTGACCTGAATGTACTCCTGGTTCGGGTGCTTGCGGCCGCCTTGCGGGGGAACATTGCACACCGTGCCCTCGAGAATCTTGAGCAACGCTTGCTGGACGCCTTCGCCTGAGACATCGCGCGTGATCGAGACGTTCTCCGTCTTGCGGCCGATCTTGTCGATTTCGTCGATGTAGATGATGCCGCACTCGGCTTTCTTGACGTCGTAATTCGCCGACTGGAGCAGCCGTAGGACGACGTTTTCGACGTCTTCGCCGACATAGCCTGCTTCCGTAAGCGTCGTCGCATCGGAAATAGCGAACGGGACGTCCAAGATCTTCGCTAGCGTCCGCGCCAGGAGGGTTTTGCCCGAACCCGTCGGACCAACCAGCAAGATATTGCTCTTTTCGACCTCGACATCGTTGAACTCGGGCGAAACGGCCGCCGAGTCCTTCGACTGGCCGGAATCGAACATCAATCGCTTGTAATGGTTATAAACGGCGACCGAGAGGACCTTCTTGGCGTGGTCCTGGCCGATGACGTAGTCGTCGAGCGTCTTCTTGATCTCGGCCGGCTTCACGAGCCGCACCGTGGGCTTCGCATCGACCGAAGGAGCTTTTACCTCACGGTCAATGATGGTCTTACAAACATTGACGCAGGAATCGCAGATATAAACTCCGGGACCCGCGATGATCTTTTTAACCTCCGCCTGCGACTTTCCGCAGAACGAGCATAGAGTCATGCGCGCGGATTTGGCCATGGCTCAAACAGTGTTCGGAGGGATGTCCGAGTCGAGGACGGAGTTTACGTAGCGCGCAAGCGCGGCTCAGGCCGCACTCTGCACCGAAAGCGACTGCGCTTCGCGAGTGGAAGCGACGACATGATCGACGATCCCGTAATCTTTCGCTTCCTGGGCGCTGAGGTAATAATCCCGGTCCGAATCTTTTTCGATCTGCTCGGGCGATTTGCCCGTATGCCGCGCGATCGCTTCATTAAGCGTCTTGCGCCAACGCAGGATCTCGCGGGCGGCGATAGCAATGTCGGCCGCTTGCCCACCGGCACCGCCGCTCGGTTGATGAATCATCACGCGGCTATTCGGGAGCGCGAAGCGCTTGCCCTTCGTGCCGGCGGCAAGGAGCACCGTGCTCATGCTTGCCGCCATGCCGATGCAGTAGGTGACAATGTCACACTGCAGGAAATTCATCGTGTCGTAGATCGCCATCCCGCCTGTCACGACGCCGCCTGGCGAATTGATATAGAGATGGATGTCCTTCTTCGGATCTTCCATCTGCAAGAACAGCATCTGAGCAATGACCACGTTGGCCACGCCATCATCGATCGGGGAACCGATGAAAACGATGCGGTCCTTTAGGAGCCGGGAATAGATATCCATCGACCGCTCGCCGCGGCCGGTGTTTTCGAGAACGATGGGGACGTAATAGCTCACGTGGTGTGATTAGGAAGGTGCGCTCAAGCCTTTGGCTCGACGGTGCTGACCTTAGCCTTAGACACCAGAAAATCAACCACCTTGTCGAAAATGATCGATTGCTGGACCGAGCGCAGGTGGTCGCGATCGCTCTGGAGCTGCTTCGCGAGCTTCTCCGGTTTTTGACCGCCACGCATCGCTTCGCGATACAGGTACTCGTTGAAGTCTTCGGCGGTGACAGTAATTTTTTCCTGTTCGGCGATCTTCGCCAGCAACAGCTGAACTTTCACGCGGCCAGCCGCGGCTTTCTTCGCGCCGTCGAACAGCTCTTTCTTGTCCTTTTCGAACTGCTCAGCCGGCACGCCACGACGCATGTTTTCCTCGATAAAGTTCCGCAGCACATTCTGCGTCTCGGTCTCCACGAGCGAGTCCGGGACCGGGAAGTCAGCGCGGGCCGCGAGTTGTTCCGTCACCTGCCGGCGCTGGGCCGAACGATTTTGATATTCCTTCTGGAGCTTCAGATTGTTGCGCACCTTGCTCTTGAGGGCCGCCAGATCGTCGACCTGCTGCGACTTGAAGAACTCGGCGTCGAGCGCCGGGAGCACGCGTTCCCGAATCTCCTGAACCTCGATCGCGTAGGACGCGGTCTTGCCCGCGAGCGCAGGAGCCGCGGGGAATTCAGCCGGGAAGGTGATCGTGACATTCTTCTTATCGCCGGCCTTCACGCCGGAGATCTGTTGGCTCAAACCAGGCAACACGCCCTCATTCGTTCCTTCCACCTCTTCCCAGGTCTGCGGGACTTTGCCGTAGAGTTGCTTGTCGGGGACGAGTTCGGCGATCGCCTTGCCGTCAATGGTGCCTTCATACGACAGCTTGACGTAGTCGCCCTTCTGCGCCGCGCGATCGGCTTTCTTGAAATCGGCGCGTTCGGAACGCAGGCCCTCGATGACATTGTCGACCTCCGCGTCGGCGGGATCGACCGGCGCAACTTCGGTGTGGAGACCGACGTATTCCGGCAGCGGGAAGTCGGGGCGAACGTCGAGCGTGATCGTGACGTTGGCCGCTTCGCCGGTGGCAATGTTGCCTTCTTCGACATTCACGATGTTGAGCACATCGAGCTTCTCCTTTTCGAGGGCGGTACGGTAAGCCTTGGCGACCACCTTCTGCTTGAAGTCGTCGGCGATCTCCTTGCTGAAGCGCTTGGCCACCATGGCGGCCGGCGCCTTGCCCGGACGAAATCCCGGGATTCGCGCGATCTTCGCGATTTCTCCCACGACCGCCTGATGTTCGGCGTCGACCTCGCTCGGATCGAGCGTGACGACGAGGCTTTTACGAGTGGCGGAGACGTTATTGAGTTGGACGTTCACGATTAAAAGCGGGCAGTTGTTTACGTAGAATCGGCCACGGTACGCCATGACCCCGCACGGTCAATGCCTGAGTGGGCGGTGCATGGGAGAGATTCGAACGCCTCTGGAAGACGCTCGCACCAACGCGCTGCACCGTGCAAAGTGGCACGCGGTTCCGAGCCTGCACGCTTGCGCATCGCAGCGCGGCCCCGTTTCGTCGGCATTGGCCATGACGAGCTTTCGCCAGCTTCTCGCCACCCACCGTTCGGCGCTCGTGCTCGACGCCGCGTCGTCGCGGATCCAAGTCGGGCACTTCATCGCCGACGAAAACGCGCGATGGCAAACCTCGGACGAAGAGGCGGGCACCGGCATTTTTCGGTGCGTCGACGCGTTGCGCATCAATTTGGCCGAGGTGGGCGCTTTCGTATATTGCGATGGTCCGGGTTCGATTCTCGGCATCCGCACGGTTGCGATGGCCCTGCGCACCTGGCGTGTCCTTCAGCCGACGCCTATCTTCGCCTACACAAGCTTGGCCATGGTCGCGCACGCGCTCGGCAACGACGCCGTCGGCGTCATTGCCGATGCACGGCGCGACTCGTGGCATCGTTATCAAATCGGCACCGGCTTGCGTCGCGTTCCAGCCGCAAGCTTGGCGGGTGAACTCATCATGCCGGAGAATTTTCGGCATTGGTCGGCACTGCCGACGGGAGTTCGTTCCGTCCCGTACTCGCTCGCCGAACTGCTGGCCCGTGTGGGGGACGCCGACCTGTTTCTTCCGACTGACGCGCCTGATGCCTTCTTGCACGAGGAACCGAGCTACGTCACTTGGACACCTCAGATTCATCGGGCTCCGGCCGCGCCATGAGCAACGTCGTCACAACTACGCGCACGCTGCGTTGCTGGGCGGAGATCGACCTCGCCGCACTCGAACGAAATTTAAAACTCATCCGCGCGGCGCTTCCGGCGCATATTCGTTACGTCGCGGTGGTCAAAGCCGATGCCTACGGCCACGGATTACATCACGCTGCGGCCCACTTGATGCACGCGGGCGCCGATCTGTTCGCGGTCGCCAATGTCGCCGAAGCGGCGGCCCTACGCGAACTCGGGCCGGGCTGGCCAATACTTATCCTCAGTCCCTTGCTGCCCGGCGAGGAGTCCGCGCTCGTCGACAGCGACTTCGCAGCCACGATCTCAAGCGCGGAGGAGCTTGCACGGTTCGAGGCGACGGGGCGCCAGGCGAACAGGTTGATCTCGGTTCACCTCAAGATCGATACCGGCATGGGCCGGGTCGGCGTGTGGCATGAGGAAGCGCCCGCGCTGTACGCGAAGATCGCGTCCGCGGCCCACGTTCGTCTCGCGGGGGTATTCACACACTTCGCGAGCCCGGACGACGATCCGGCGTTCACTGCAGAACAACGCCGGCGGTTTCTGGAAGCGCTGCGCCAATGCGCCGGCCTCGATCCCACGAACCTCTTCGTGCACGCCGATAACAGCGCTGGCATCGAAACCATGCCGGGCAGCAGTCCATTCAATGCCGTCAGAATCGGACTCCTGCAGTTCGGCGTGTTGCCCCACCCTAACTCTCTGCTTGCCCAAGTGCGCACGGAGCCGGTGTTCAGTTTTCACACCCGCATCGGACTCGTGAAACGATTGCCGCGCGGCAACACCGTCAGTTACGGCCGCACGCACACGCTGCGGCGCGATACCACGATCGCGGTGCTGTGCGCGGGATACGCCGACGGCGTCCCGCGGGCAGCGAGCAATCGCGCGCATGTGCTCATCCGCGGGCAACGTTGTCCCGCGCTCGGGCGGATCACGATGGACCAAACCATCGTCGACGTGACCGATGTTCCTGGCGTGACGTGTGGCGATGAAGCGCTGCTCGTCGGCCGGCAAGGCGATCAAGAGATCACGCTCAGCGAATTCAGTCGTGCGGCCGACACGATTCCGTGGGAAACCCTCACCTCCGTCACGAAACGCGTCCCGCGGCTCTACAAAACGGCGCTCGGCATTTAAGAATTTCGCTTCTCCGCGGCAGCACGATCGGGGTGCCGCTCGTCATCGGGTGATCGAGCCTTCGCGCTATTTTCCCACGCCGTGGACGCGGAAGCCGAGCGCGGCGAGTTTCTTCAGATCGAGGATGTTGCGCCCGTCGAAGATCGATGCGGGCTGACACATCCGGCCGAAAATCTTCGCGTAATCGAGCGTCTTGAATTCGTCCCACTCCGTGAGCACGGCGATCGCGTGCGCGTCCGCGGCGGCATCGTAAGGCGAGGTCGCGACGGTGAGGCGAGACTCCGCACCCGGAAGCACCGCGCTGCCGCCTTTTCCGACGATCTCCTCACGGATTTCGTGCGCGGCGACCTTCGGATCGTAAACCGTCACCCGCGCTTGTTCCGCCAGTAGGAAACGACAAACCGCGATAGCCGGCGATTCGCGCGTGTCGTTCGTGTCTTTTTTGAACGCGAAACCGAACACCGCGATTTTCTTGTCGGCGACAGTGTTGAACAACGAGCTGACGATCCGCGCGCCGAAGCGATGCTTTTGCCAGTCGTTCATCTTCACCACGGCTTCCCAATAAGCCGCGACTTCGGGGAGCCCGAAGTGTTCGCACAAGTACACCAAGTTGAGAATGTCTTTTTGGAAGCAAGAGCCGCCAAACCCGACGGACGCCTTCAAAAACTTCGGGCCGATGCGCGAGTCCTTGCCGATCGCATTCGCGACTTCATCCACGTCCGCCCCGGTGGCCTCGCACAAAGCCGAGATCGAATTGATCGAGGAAATTCGCTGCGCGAGAAAGGCGTTCGCGACAAGCTTCGAGAGTTCGGACGACCAGAGGTTCGTCGTGATGATGCGGTCGCGCGGCACCCAATGCGCATAAACCTCGACCAGCGTCTGCAAGGCGGCTTCGCCCGTTGGCGTGCGTTCGCCGCCGATGAGCACCCGGTCTGGCGTAATGAGGTCGTTAACGGCCGTGCCTTCGGCCAGGAACTCGGGATTCGAAAGCACCTCGAATTTATGTCCGCCGGAATTCGCGCGCAGGATCTCCTTGATCGTCTCCGCGGTCTTAACCGGGATCGTCGACTTTTCGACGATGATTTTGGGACCGTTCGCGTGTTGCGCGATGGTGCGGGCCACGGACTCGATAAAGCGCAGATCGGCCGCCCGGCCCGCGCCGATGCCGTAGGTTTTGGTCGGCGTATTAACCGCGACGAAAATGATATCCGCCGTCTTAATAGATCCGGCAACGTCGGTGGAGAAATGGAGATTACGGCCGCGCGTCTGCTTTACGACGTCGTCCAAGCCCGGCTCATAAATCGGCAATTGCGCCGAATTCCACGCCGCGATGCGGGCGGTATTCATGTCGACGACATGTACATCGATCGATGGCGCCTTCAGCGCGATCATGGCCATCGTCGGTCCGCCTACATAACCCGCCCCGATACAACAGATTTTCATGTGGGAATCGCGACGAGCGTTATCGCAGTGCGAACGGAATCCAAGAAGGATTTTTACACAGGCTCGGGGTTGCCTCCGATGAACCCTCTCGAGGCCCGCGGACGCGCGAGCCGGCCGCGAGGCACAAAAAAAGGCGCGGCTCGCGCCGCGCCTTAATATAAACGAAGGTGTGTTTAGGCGGGGTTGGGAGCCGCCGCGGGGCCAATCGACTCGGGAGCCGGAGCTTTCTCGGGCGTTTTCCGTGGAGTCGGCTTGCCGCCCGGATCCGCGGTAGGCGGAGCCGGTGGAATGATCGGCGAACGAATCTCACCGAACTGCAGAATTTCGAGCACGTGCTTGCCGTCGATCGTCTCGTACTCGAGCAGCGCTTCCGCGATCTTGTCCAATGCTGCCCGACGCTCGCCAATGATCTGCTTCGCGCGCTGATGCTGCTCGTCGATGATCCGATGGATTTGCTCGTCGATGTGACGAGCGGTTTCTTCCGAGATCAGTTCGTTGCGCGTGATTTCGCGGCCCAGGAACACCGTGTCATGGTGATCGCCATACGCGACGGGTCCCAACGGGCTCATGCCCCAATCGCACACCATGTGGCGCGCGAGCTTGGTGATTTGTTTGATATCGCCCGCGGCGCCGCTCGACACGTCGCCCAGCACGAGTTCTTCGGCCACGCGGCCGCCCAAGCCCATCGCGATTTGATTCAGCATCCGGCGGAGGGAGTGCGTGAGCATATCCTTCTTCGGGATGAACATCGTGCTGCCCAGCGAACGTCCGCGCGGGATGATCGTCACCTTGTGCACGGGCATGTGACCGTCGTCCAACACCGCCTGCACCAGCGCGTGGCCGGCCTCGTGATAAGCGGTGAGCTTCTTCTCCTCGTCGTCCATCAACCGGCGACGTTCGCGGCCAAATTGAACCTTTTCGCGGGCGTCGTCGACGTCCTGCATCTCCACCTTCTTCTTGCCCCGACGCGCGGCCAAGAGCGCGGCTTCGTTGAGCAAATTCGCGAGCTCGGCGCCGGACAAACCCGGGGTGCCGCGCGCAATGACGGAGAGATCGACGTTTTCGGCAAGGCTCACCTTTTTCGCGTGCACGCGGAGGATCTGCTCGCGGCCCACGAGATCCGGAAGATCGACATAGATCTGCCGATCGAAACGACCCGGGCGCAGCAAGGCACTGTCGAGAACATCCGGGCGATTGGTCGCCGCGATGATGATCACGCCTTCGGTGGTGTCGAAGCCGTCCATCTCTACGAGCAACGAATTGAGCGTTTGTTCGCGTTCGTCGTTGCCGCCGCCCAAGCCGGCGCCGCGTTGACGACCGACCGCATCGATTTCGTCGATGAAAATAATACAAGGCGCGCTCTTGCGCCCCTGTTCGAACATATCGCGCACGCGGCTCGCGCCGACGCCGACAAACATTTCGACGAAGTCCGAACCCGAGATGCTGAAAAACGGAACATCGGCTTCACCGGCGACGGCCTTCGCGAGGAGCGTTTTACCCGTGCCGGGAGGACCCACCATCAAGATGCCCTTCGGAATCCGGCCACCCATCTTGGTGAATTTCTTCGGGTCCTTCAGGAATTCGACAACCTCGGAAACTTCTTCCTTCGCCTCGTCGCAACCCGCCACGTCCGCAAACGTGATCTTGTCGCGATCGCGCGTGAGGAGTTTCGCGCGGCTCTTGCCAAAACTCAGCGCGCCACGACCTGCCTGGCGTAGCTGCCGCACGAAGAGGAAATAGAGCAGGCCGATGATGATAACAAACGGGATCACCTGCGCGGCGATCGACGTCAGCAAGGTCTGGGTCGGTTGCGGCTGAAACGCATTCGTCTTCGTGAGCCGCTCGTAAGTGCTATCGGTGACGCGGTCCGCCACCCGGAAGTCACGCCATTGGCCATTCGCGTCTTTGCGGCTTTGCCCGCTGATGACCATCCAATCGCGACCGCTGCTCGGATCGGGGCGAATGACCGCGGGGAACTTCGGATCGCGATTGATATTGCCCGCTTCGGCTCGCGCGACGACCTCCTGCACCGTCAGCGTCTCGGGGGCGCTCGTCATGTTCGGCGTATAATAGAGAAGCGCCAATACAGCTGCGACCAGCACGAGCCAGAAGATCAACATCTTCGGCTGGAAGCGATCCGGCGGCAGGTTCTTCAGACTGCGACGAGGTTTCTTGTTTTCGGAATCGGGCATTTCGGGATTTTGACTGAGGGCGTACCGTGGAGGTTCCGGGGTGATAAGTCAATTGACGCGCCCCTGGAATTTAGGTGCCGGCTTTCCAGCGTCAGATCGCAAACGGCGCCTGCGGTCGATGACTGCAAACAACTGAGGGCCTAAGCTCTGGCGCGTGGGCGCCCCCCTCTCCACCGCAGCGAGCAAAACGTCGACCGCTTGTCGAGAAACGTCAACTTTCGGGGTCAAACACCCCAGCCAACGGTGCAGCGCGCGGCGCCAAACCGCGCGCGGGGCCCCCGCCAACCGCTTGAGCAATAAATCGCCGTTTTTTCCCCACGGCCTCAACTGGTCGACCCAGGCTTCCAACGCCGCATCGTCTTCGGCGAGCAATTCGCGAGCGCGGGCGGCGCCGGCAACGGCGTCCCGCTGCGCGGCCACCTCCCAACGGGGCAGCACTTCCGCCCGAATCCGGTTCCGGAAAAAATCGGGACCGGCGTTGGTCGCGTCCTCGCGCCAGGCCGCACCGGCAGCAGACAGCGCCGCGACGATCTCGCTTTTGCGGAGCGTCAAAAGCGGCCGAAGATGAGTTCGTCCCTTGGGCATGGCTTGCACCGGCCGCGGCGCCGACAGCCCCCCTGCCCCGCTGCCGCGCGCCAGTCGCATCAACATCGTTTCGGCGACGTCATCTTGGTGGTGCCCGAGCCAAAGAGTGCGGGCGTGCCGCTCAAAAAACCGCAACCGGGCATCGCGCGCTTCGGCCTCGCTCGCACGACGACGCGAATCGGTCCTTTTCCACTCGGCCAGCGTAAGCGGCACACCGAGCGCCGTGCACAGTTTCGCGCAGAATCGAGCGTCTGCCCTCGAGGCCGCACCGCGCAACCGATGGTCGAAATGCAGGGCGCGGAGCCGCGCGCGACGCTTCGGCCAATGGGCCCAGAGCAACAACAAGACGGCGACCGAGTCGGCCCCACCCGAGAGCGCGACATACCAGGGAGCGCGCGAACCGGCGGCGCTTTTCGCCCACGCCACCGCCGCCGGATGAAGGCGACTCGGCGCAATCAACGTCCCGACGGCGCCCGCGATTTCGGGCCAGGAGTTCCTCTTCCCGCTCCGGATCGGCATGCCCGCTCGACGATCGCCGCGAGAGGATACCCGCACCCGGCCGGCTGTTCCTTCT
>CBINOT010000173.1:0-12988 GCA_966252355.1 uncultured Opitutus sp.
GAATAAAGGAGATCGTTTGCGCTTCGGGCACGCCGCGCTGATCGCTGTCCTTCATGATCGCGAGCAGTTCCATCGCCCGCTGGCCGACGAGCCGATGGTTTTGCACGACCCCGGCGATGTGCGGCATGCTTGGCGGAACGTCGAGCGAGGCGAAGGCGACGTCTTCCGGCAGGCGCATGCGCACGGTCGCGAACACGTCGAAGAGCTCGTTCCAATTCGAAATGACCACGTCGACCTGATTCGCGGCGATCCATTGCGGAATCAGCTGCGCCAACGTGGGCACTTCGTTGAGCGAGAAAAACAGCGGCGCGACGCATTCGGATTCGGGGAGCGACGCTTGCTCGAGGAGCACGCCCATGCCGAACGATTCGGCGAGGCGCATCTGGTCTTCGCGGGCCGTCGCGAGGCCGATGCGGCGATAGCCGAGCGCGCGCAGGCGCTGCATGGCGAGACGCGCAACTTGCAGCTGATCGTTCGAGACGGAGTCGAGATGCGGCTTCAGCCGAAGGCACTCGATCTTCACCGCGCAAAAATGCTCCCAGTCGAGGTCGAGCTGCTCGATGTCGATTTCGAACGTCGACAGCAACACGCCCGTGACGCCGCGGGCGCTCAGAATCGTGTTCAGGCGCGCGGGGGCGAGGTGGCCGCTGCCGACGACGAAGATTTCGAGCGAGTGACCGTGCGCCTCCGCCGCCGCTTTCGCGCCGGCATAGACGAGCGGTTGATAGTGATTGCCGCCGAAGAGCCGCGTCGTTCCGGCATGCACGACAAATGCCGAGCTGACGGACCGGCCGTGTTTGACCTGGCGCGCCCGGTGGAAATTCAGCGCGTCGAGCAGGGGATCACGACGGTAACCAAGCTCCTTCGCGACCGCGCGAATGCGCGCGCGCGTCGCGGGCGGAATGCTCGGATGATCGCGCAACGCCAGCGACACCGTCGTGACATGCACGCCCGCCTTGACCGCGATATCGGTCAACGTGTGGTAGCGCTTTTCGCCGCGCGAAGGCTCAGCAGGCGATGCGGGCCGGCGCGCTTGCGCCGTCTTGCCAGACGCTTTGGACATAAATGGATGAGGGGAATTGCGGGCTGCCGCGTTCGTTGGATTTCAACTGGGTGACGACGATCGACACGGCGCGTTCGCCCACGACGTCGAGGCGCGGCACGATGCCGGCGACGCCTCGCGGGTAGGGCGGGCACAAGCAAAGATGGGCGCACCCCACATCGTCGGGGACGCGGAGGCCTTCGCGTTCGAGCATGCTTTGAATATGCCCCTGGTTGGAGAGCACGGCGTCGACACGGTTGCGTCGAATCCAGCGCCCGATCATCGCGCCGAGCGCTTCTTCGGTGATGGAGTAGGGGAAGAGCAGCGGCGGAATCCGGCGATCGTTCGGCAGCTCGGCCTGCTCCATCAAATAGCCGGCGGTGTGGCGATGCCCGGAACCGTCTTCGTCGGAGCGGCCAACCACGAGTCCGATGCGCTCGTAGCCCAACTCGCACAGCCGGCGGAATGCGAGCCGTACTTCGCGGAGCTGGTCGTTGCCGACGACGGTCGCCTCCGGTTGGGTATGGCGCGAATGCACGCGGACAACGGCGTAGTCGTCCCAGTTCAGAGCGATTTCGGCGAATCCGGGCACGAAGCTGCCCAGGATGATGCCGTGAATGTCATGCTGCCGCAGGTAAGCCGTGAGGCTGCGGCTGTCGTGGTCGTCTTCGCCGACCGCGATCGGGTCGAGCTGGTATCCGAGCAAATCGGCCTGGCGCCGCGCGCCCTCGATGATCGCTTGCAGGTGAGGCGGGCGCGAGATGCCGGAGCCGTGGCCGAAGTTTTCCAGATAGGCGATTTTTGGCGCCGGCGCGCACACCGAACCTTCTTTGCGAAAGCGGCTCAACGCGTAGTAGACGGGATTGCGTTCGTAACCGAGCCGTTGCGCGACGTCGCGAATGCGTTGGCGCGTTTCGGCCGGAATGCTGGGGTGTTCGCGCAGCGCGAGCGACACCGTGGTGATGTGATAGCCCGATTCGCGGGCGATATCCTTCAGGCGCGGGTTGCGGCCGCTAGTTGGCGTGGGTGCGTCTGACATGGCCGATGGGGGCGGCGCGGGTACGTGGGAGTGACGAGCGAACGAAAGGAGATACCGAACCGAAGGCCAAGAACGTGCTGGCTCTAACGTTTTGTGTAAACCCTCGCCTGGTTCGGCTCGCCAGCGCGAAATTCGGTCCCAAGAACAACGGCGTCGCGCCTCCCGGCGTGCTCATTCGGATCATGAGCTTACCCCCGCCTGCCACCGTGTCGTCCCCTTCACCGCTTGGCGCCAACGAGCCGCCGCGCGTTCCCTGGAGCGCACAGGTGCGTCCTTTTTTGTGGGTGCCGTCGCTGTATCTGGCGATGGGGATTCCGTTCAACGTGATCATGGGCGGCACCGCCGCGCGGATGTATAAATCGCTCGGTTACTCGGACGGGCAGATCACGGTGGCGCTCGGTAGCATTGGTGTCGCTTGGTCGCTGAAACCGTTGTGGGCGGCGTTTCTCGACATGTATCGCACGAAGAAATTCTTCGTGCTCGCGATGGAAATCGTGATTGCCGCGCTCTTGGTGGGCGTGGCGTTGTCGCTGCCGACGAGCGGCTTTTTTCAGATGAGCGTGGCTTTGTTCTGGGTCGCTGCCTTTGCGTCATCCACCCAGGACATTTGTGCGGACGGAATTTATCTGACCGCGCTCGACAAGCCCGCGCAAGCGAAGCTCGCCGGCGTGCAAGGTATGTTTTGGGTCCTGGGCAAGGTGCTCGCGACGGGGGTGGTGATCTCGGTGCTGGATAAGCTGCGCATCGCGAACCAATGGACCAATCTGCACCTGTGGGCGGCGGTCTTTGTCGTTTGTGCCGTCGCGATGATCGCATTGGCGGTGTACCATGTGTTCATGCTGCCGACCGGCAGTATCTCGCATCGGCCGACGGGCTTTTCCGACGCCGCCGCCGATTTTTTCGGCACGGCGGAGAGCTTTTTCCACAAGCGTGCCTTTTGGGGCATGATTGCGTTCGTGTTTCTTTATCGACTGGGAGAAGGGCTGATTTTGATGGAGGGCCAGCTATTCCTGCAAAGTTCGACGGCGCAAGGCGGCCTTGGGTTGACCGCGGGGCAGGTGAGCGACATCGACGCGATTTGGGGTACCATTGCCTCGATCATCGGCGGATTGCTGGGCGGCGCCTTCGTCTCCCGCCGCGGCTTGCGCTCCAGTCTTTGGTTGCTCGGCCTCTGTCTCAATATTCCGCATTTTACTTACGTCGCGCTCAGCCAAGTCGCCGCCGACGGCCACGGCGCAAGCTACGCTCTCACGGTCGCAATGGTGAGTGTGGAGAAGTTCGGCTACGGTTTCGGCTTCGTCGGCAACATGATCTACATGATGCAGCAGCTGGCGCCCGGGCGCGCGACAATGACGCATTACGCCTTCGCGACCGCGCTGATGAATCTGATGCTCGTGCCGACGAATATGATCTCGGGCCCGCTTGCGGAATGGCTCGGTTTTTCGACCTTCTTTGTCGTCGTGATGTTCGCTTCGATCCCATCGGCGTGGTCGGCTTTCAAGGCCCCGTTTCCGCGGCGCGACGACGATCCCGAGCAAGCGGCCAAAGGGCTTACGGCCGACGATCCCGATCTGCTGACCGAGTCGCAGCGCAAGGTGCAACTGCTTGCCGGTCGCGCATCGATTTATGCGATGCTGAACATCCTCACGCTGCTTTTGGCGGATGCGAAGATCCTTGGCACGCTGCAGGGCAAGGCTGTGGGAACCGGCCTCCCGCAGTTGCTCTGGTTGTTGGGCACGGCGGCCCTCAAGGTGTTTTTCGCCATGCGAACCTTTCAGCTCGCGCACGCAGCGGCGGAGGAAGCCGGACGCGGCGGCGATACGGTCTATCTGCGCAACGCCCGCGGCGCGAAAATCACGACCGGCGTCTGCGGCATCGTGACGCTTCTCGTGCTCGCCTTCGCCGCGCGGATGGCATTCTAAGCCGGAGGAAACGATGCGCCTGTGAATTCACGCGGATGGCGCGAATAGAATCCGATCGGTCCAGGCTAACGCACTGAACGGTGCCGCCCTCGTCTCGGCGATACTTGTTTTACCCTTCGGAATTCGCGTCGATTCGCGTCATTCGCGGGAAGTCTCCGACGGGCACCTCATCCGCAGCTACTATGCGCGCTCAGGCTCCAGATCGTGCAAGACATCGTCAATCTTGCGGAGCGAATCAGGCGGGAAGAACGAGTTAATCCGCGTGATGACTTGCTGGATGATGCCGTCCGGGCAGCTCGCGCCACCGGTGATCAAGATTCGCTTCGGCGGCGCACCGGCCGGCGACCGGGCCGCGCCCTCCGTAGCCTTGGCGAAGGAGGGCCACAGCGGGCGACGCTCGCAGCGGCCGCTGCCGCCGCCGACATAGAGGTAATGTTCCACCGATTCCGGCGAGGTGATGCTGGTCTCCGATTGAATGAAGAACGCCTTCTCGCCCAGCGCTTGCTCGCACAAGCGATAGAGCTGGTACGTGTTCGATGAATTCTTGCCGCCAATGACGAACGCCGCGTCGAGCGGCTCTTTCAGGGCGCGGCTCAACGCGTCTTGGTTGACCTGCGTCGCGTAGCATAGCGTGTCACGCCGTCCGCCGCCGCCGACGCGTCCGTCGTCGCCGAATTTCTGCCGATAAACTTGCCGGAGGTGTTCGATGATCGCGAGGGTTTCGTTCATCAGCAGCGTCGTCTGATTGACGACCGCAACTCGCTCGAGATGTCGCGCCACGTCGAAACCGGGGGTATGCCGGCCGGCGAACAGCTCGTAGAATTTCGCGTGCTTCGTCGCGTCGTCGCTCGCGATGATTTCGCCGAGCTGTCGAGCTTCGTCGAGGTTCCGCACGATCACGGCCGGTGCATAGCGCCGCGTATTGGAAAAGGTCGCTTTCGTCTCTTCGTGCTCGTGCTTGCCGTGAATGACGACCGTGAAGCCCTCGCGTCCGTAGGCTCGGGCGGCTTTCCACACTTTTTCCACGAGCATGCAGGTCGCGTCGTAGTGATAGACGGCGATGCCTTTGCGCACGAGGCGGCGCTTGTCCTCATCCGTCGCGCCAAACGCGGGAATGATCACGATGTCCTCCGGCGTCAGCGTATCCCACAACGGCGGATCCAGGCGCGGTTCGCGGCGATCGTCAGTTTCGCCTCGCGCTGGCGACGCCACCTTGCCCGAAGCGGTGTACGGCACGCCTTTTTCGGTCTGCAAATAACGCAATCCGCGACGCAACAGGTCTTCGTTGACGAAAGGATTGTGGATCAGCTCCGACAGCATGAACACGCGTTTGCCGGGATTTTCGGCCAGCGTTTCGTAAGCGCGCTCGATCGCGTTCTTCACGCCGAGGCAGAAGCCGAAGTGGCTGGGAATGACGTATTGGACCGCGCC
This sequence comes from uncultured Opitutus sp., assembly GCA_966252355.1. GTDB lineage: Bacteria > Verrucomicrobiota > Verrucomicrobiia > Opitutales > Opitutaceae > ER46. The sequence continues at coordinate 5,435 of CBINOT010000173.1, forward strand.
GAAATCCAGCGTCACGGGTGCCGCCGCGGAACGCTCGTGTTGCCGGGCCAGCGCCTTGATCGCGGCGCAAAGCCGCGATTGGTAGAGCGCGTCGGCCGCGGCGTCCTGCGCGTAGATCGATACGTTGCGTTCCTGGGCTGGGCGGAATTTGTAGATGAAGTCGTTCTCGCCGAGGTGAAGATACGGGATATCGACCACGTGCGGTTCCACGTCGCGCACCACCGCGGCGAGCGACGGCGCGAGTGTGTCTCGCTTGGCGCCGAGCGCTTCAAGCGACTCGAAGACGATTTCGGTGTCGGCCGCCGGACGGGCGACTTGCGTGAAATAAACGCGGTAGCTGCGTTCGCCGATCTCCGTGACGAAGTACTCGACAGGCGGCGTGTGCTGGGGGAACGACGCCTCCAGCCGCGCCGTCGCCATTTCCAAATCGCTACCGGTAAACGCTAGGCCGATTTTTCCGCCCAACCGCCGCACGGCGAGCTGATTGCTGGCGTTGAAAGCGAGCAGGGCGAACAGCGAAGCGGGAGCGGCGACCGACGGCATGGAGGCGGCTAACGTGGTACAGCGAGCGAGCGACGGCAAGCCGGTAGGCCCCGATCTTTCCTCGCGAAGGTTCGGGACGACTGCGTTTACGCCGGAGCAAGCCCGGCCGGGGGCCGAGCCCTAGCTACGTCAGGCTTCGTCTTCGTCGGCGTCGTCGGAAAAGGGATCTCCGACGAACTCGGCGCCAAAAAAATCTTCCTCTTCTAGAATCTTCATGACGCCTGTCACGACGGTCGCCCGGTCGGTCGGATTCAGTTGCGGGTAATCCATCGTGAGCAATTCCGAGATGCCGGCTTTCGCGTGCGCGCGATCGCTCGCTTCGGCGAGGAAGTCGTCAGCCTGATCGGCAATTTCTTCGATGATGGGACGCAAGTCAGCCATGGCGGTAATTCAGAAGGGTCCTCGAGGTTTTGCAAGTGGCGGGCCGATTGGCGGCGGCTTTCGCGAGCTGACAGTCATGCGTCGACGGTGGGGAGAGTCCGGCGGCTTGCGGTTGGCCGCCTGGCGTTCGATAGTGCGGAAAGGATTCGTATGTCCGACAACGAAGCCACGACCGCGGTGGATCGAGCGATGCGAGCGGTGCATCGCGAAGACTTTCTGCCACCGGCCCAACGATCGCACGCCGCGGACGACACTCCGCTGCCGATCGGACAGGCGCAGACAATTTCTCAGCCGTCGCTGGTGGCCGATATGACGCGTGAGTTGGCGCTCACCGAGCGCAGTCGAGTGCTGGAGATCGGAACCGGCTCAGGGTATCAGACGGCGATTCTCGCGGAGCTGGCCGCGCGCGTGTTCACGATCGAGCGCATCGCCGAACTTGGCAGTTCCGCGCGCACTCGGCTCGAAGGACTCGGCTACGACAACATCGCGTTTCGTATAGGCGACGGTGCGCGCGGCTGGCCCGATGCGGCGCCGTTCGATGCCATCATCGTGACCGCAGCGGCCGCGGTTCTTCCCGAAGAACTCATGCGGGAGCTCGCGCCGAACGGCCGAATGATCGCGCCGGTCGGATCCGATCCCGAGGCGCAACGGCTCGTGCTCGTCGTGAAAGACGGGCGTGGCGAAATCTGGCACCGAGATCTGTTCGGCGTGCGTTTCGTGCCGCTCGTGACGGATGTGACGGGGTAGTGAGCCGTTATTCTTGTACGGTGGGAGGGCGTTACGCCCCAGCGGTCGGTGCAGCCGGAGCGCGGACGCCCTCGTCCGCTTGTGCTCGAACGGCAAAGCGCGGCGTCTGCAAGACAGACGCCTTACAAATCTACGGCAGGCGCTTGGGCGGTCGTTACAACTTCACGACCTCGGCGAGCTTCGCGACATCCTTGCCGCCGCCCATCGCGAACTCAGGTTTGCCGCCGCCTTTGCCGCCGAGCTGTTGGCTACGGTCGGTGATGATCTTGCCGGCTTGGTGTCCGGCTTTGACGGCCGCGGGCGAGCATACCGCGACAAGCGACGCCTTGTCGCCCAGCGCGGCGCCCAGCACGACGACGCCTTCACCAATCTTCCCCAAAACTTGCGCGCCTAACGAACGCAGCGCTTCGGGCGCGTCGGCAGAGACAACCGCGGTAACGAACTTCAAGCCGTCGCGCGTGGTCGCTTTCGCCGCGAGCTCGTCGGCCAGCCCGGCCGCCGCTTTCTGTTCGTACGCCTTCAGTTTCTTCTCGAGTTCCTTCGCGTGCGCGAGCACAGCGTCGAGCTTTTGCCCGACGTCTTGCGGCCCGGCGTTCAGCTTGGCGTTCACCGCCGCGAGCGCGGCCTCGCGTTGCGCGACGTAGTCGTACGCGGCTTGCCCGGCGACGGCCTCGATGCGGCGCGTGCCGGCGGCGATCGCCATCTCCGCGACGACCTTGATCAGGCCGATCTCACCGGTCGACGCGACATGCGTGCCACCGCAGAGCTCGCGGCTATAGCCGCCGATATCCACGACGCGGACGACCTTGCCGTATTTGTCGCCGAAGAAGGCGAGGGTGTCGGCCGGCTTCTTGTCGAACTCGGTCTCGTAGGTGTCGACGCGCGCGTTATCGATCACGCGCTCGTTGACCATGCGCTCGATTTCGCGGAGATGCTCCGGTGTCACGGCTTCGAAATGCGAGAAGTCGAAACGCATCCGTTCCGGCGTTTTCGAGGTGCCGGCCTGGCGAACATGCGTGCCGAGCGTTTTGCGCAGCGCCCAGTGAATCAAATGCGCGGCGGAGTGATGACGGCTGATCGCGCGGCGACGCGCGAAGTCGATCGTTAGATGCGCGGTCGTGCCCTTGAGCTCGAGCGTGGAAAGCTGACCGACGACGGCGCGGTCGACCTTGTGCAGGTGACGGCCCGCTTTGTCTTTCACGCAGTCGACGATCGCGACCGTCTGTCCCGCCACCACGGCGGTGCCAGTGTCGCCTGCTTGACCACCCATTTCGCCATAAAATGGCGTGCGGTCGAACACGAGATACAGGTCTTCGCCTTGGCGCACGACATCGGTGACGATCGCGTCGACGGGCTTCGCGGTGTCGACGAGATAACCCGTGAAGACCGTCGCTTCATATGCGGCGGAGGCGTCGCCTTCCTTGGCCGCAACGATGACTTCTTTCTTCTGCGCCGCGCGCGCGCGTTCGCGTTGCGCTTCCATCAGTCGCTCGAACTCTTGCGTGTCGACGGTGAGCCCCCGCTCCGTCGCAAGCAATTGAGTCATGTCGAGCGGGAAGCCGTAAGTATCATAGAGCTCGAACGCGGCTGCGCCCGTAACCGAACCCGCCGAGGCGGCTTTGTTAAAAATCTGGAGACCGCGATCGATCGTCCGGCCAAAGCTCTCTTCTTCGCTGCGAATCACGCGACGGATGATATCCTGCTGCTGCTTCAGTTCCGGAAACACGGCGCCGAGCGCTTCGACGACTGGCGGAACGAGCTGTTCGAAAAATCCGGTCTGCAGGCCGAGCTTCTTGCCGTACAAAATACCGCGGCGAAGAATCCGGCGAATGACGTAATTGCGTCCTTCGTTCCCCGGTAGAATCCCGTCCGCGATGGCGCACGAGACGCAGCGCGCGTGATCCGCGAGGACGCGGAAGGCGACATCGATGTTTTCCTGTTCGGTCAGGCCTTCGCGCTTCGTCGGCACCGTGCCGCGATACGTCTTGCCCGAGAGCGACGCGACTTTCTGGAACAACGGCGCGAACAGGTCCGCGTTGTAGTTCGACGGCTCGGCGTTGAAGTCCTTGAAGCCCTGGGTGGTCGCGTAGATGCCGGCGACGCGCTCGAAGCCCATGCCCGTGTCGACGTGCTTCGCTGCGAGCGGCGAGAACGTGCCGTCGGCGTTCGCGTTGAATTGGATGAAGACGTGATTCCAGATCTCGATGCAGCGCGGCGAGCCGCCGTTGACTAGCTTCCGTCCGGCGGCCTCGTCGTCGCTCGGGAGCAGGTTGAAGTGGATCTCGGAGCACGGACCGCAGGGGCCCGTGTCGCCCATCATCCAGAAATTATCTTTCTTGTTTCCATGAACGATATGCACGGCCGGATCGAGGCCTGCGGCGCGAAAGATTTTCGCCCAGATATCGTACGCTTCCTGATCGAAGTCCGACGGATCGCCTTTGCTTTTATCCGGGGAGTAAACTGTCGCGAATAAACGCTTCGCCGGAATGCCCCAGACCTTCGTGATGAGCTCCCAGCCCCACTCGAGCGACTCGCGCTTGAAGTAATCGCCGAAGGACCAGTTGCCCAACATCTCGAACATCGTGTGGTGATACGTATCGAAGCCGACGTCCTCCAAATCGTTGTGCTTTCCGCCCGCGCGAATGCACTTCTGCGTATCGGCCGCACGCGTATCTTTCGCCGCCGTCAGGACTCGGTCGCCCCAGCGTGAGACGTCAGGGCTGCGCTCCCCGAGGAAAATCGGCACGAACTGGTTCATGCCGGCATTCGTAAACAACAGGCCCGGCGACTCCGGCAGCAGCGGCGACGATTTCACAATCGTGTGGCCTTGGCGGGAGAAGAAATCGAGGAACGACTGGCGAATCTCGGCGGAGGTCATGTCGCGGGAAAAGAAGCGAGAGCACAGAGCCCGACCGACCGCTTAGCAAGTCGTGATTTGGGATGCGAACGGCCAGTTTTCACTCTAAACTGACGAATATTCAGCTGCGACCGCTTGCCTGCCGGGGCGATGTGCGATAGTTTCAAGCAGGCCAGCGGACGAACTCCAGCAACAGGGCAAAGCGGCGGTCCGCAGCCGTATCCAGCCTAATGTCACTTATCGTCTATTGTTCCCACTGCTAGGATGGGCGCTCGTTTACGTGCCAAAGAGAATTCCACCTTCGGGCCATGATGCCTCCCTTAAACGCCGCTTTGGTACCACAGTGAGGTGGTATCGACAACGACTGGGCGTGTCGCAAGAAGAGCTCGCGTGGCGCGCGGAAATGCACCGCACCTATTTGGCCGACGTCGAGCGCGGCGTGCGGAACCTTTCGTTGTCGAGCATTGCGCGATTGGTAGGCGCGATCGGCGTCTCGATCTCACAGTTCTTCGCCTCGCTCGAATCGCTGGAGATTGCCGATGCGCCCGACGGCCGCCGCTTCGCTCGGCCGACGTCGGCTGCGACGCGGCGCAAGCCGCGCGTCGTCGCCAAAGCGTCGCGTCGCGCGCACGGCTAGCCGCGGCTTGAAACCTCCCAGGCCTCTCCTCACTCGTTTAGGCGCCGCAGGGGATGCGGTGGCGAGGGCGTCGCGCCGAAGGATAATGGCGGCGCTGCGCCGGTTGGTGTGACGATCGCCATGTCGCATCCACCCGATCGCCCGCTGAATGCCGAACGGCTGCGCGTTTTGGTCGTGGAGGATGACGAACTCGATGCCGACCTCGTCGTCACGCAGTTGAAGCGAGCCGGATTCGATTTCGACGTTCGTCGTGTCGCCACCGAAGCGGAGTTCGTCACGCAACTCGCGGCGGGCCCCCATTTGATCCTGGCGGACTATTCGCTGCCGGAATTTTCGGGGATGCGTGCGCTGCGTCTCCTGAAAGAGCGCGGCTGCGATATTCCGTTCGTCATGGTATCGGGTGCGATCGGCGACGAGCGGGCGGCGGAATGCATCCGCGAAGGCGCCGTCGATTACGTGCTCAAAGACCGCATGGGCCGGCTCGCCGCCGCCGTCGGCATGGCCCTGGAAGCGCAACGCCTGCGCAAGCGCGAGGCGGCGGCCTTGAGCGAATTGCGTGCGGCGCACGCCACACTGCAAGAATCCGAGCGTCGCTACCGCATTCTTTTCGAAAGCAATCCGCGGCCCATGTGGGTGTACGACCTGGCGACGCTGCGCTTTCTCGCCGTGAACGATGCGGCGATCGCGCACTATGGATTCGCGCGCGACGAGTTCCTCGCGATGACGGTCGTCGACGTGCGGCCGCCGGAGGACGTGCCCAAATTGCTCGCGTTGGTGCGATCCACCCAAACCGACCTCAGCCCGCCGTCGACGTGGCGGCATCGCAAAAAGGACGGCACCGTCATCGAGGTCGAAATTGCCTCGCACCTCATTTCTTTCGACGGTCACGACGCACGGCTGGTGCTGATCAACGACGTCACCGACCGCAAGGCGCTCGAGGCGGAGCTCATGCGTGCGCAGCGTTTCGAGAGCGTGGGCCGCCTGGCGAGCGGCATCGCGCACGACATGAACAATATTCTGGCGCCGGTCATGATTGCGGCGCCGATGCTCCGGATGGGCCTCTCCCAGGCGGAGCGGGAAAAGATCGTCTCGACGATCGAGCTCAGCGCGCGGCGCGGCGCAGAGCTGGTGCGGCAGCTGTTGATTTTCGGCCGCGGCGTCGATGTGCGCGACGGCGCCGTCGACGTTGCCCGCGTCATCGCCGACCTGACTCGCGTGATCGGCGAGACCTTTCCAAAGAGCATCGCGATCGCGGCGCATGTGGCCGACGATCTCTGGCGCGTGCGCGGCGAAGCGACGCAGATTCACCAGATCTTGCTCAATCTCTGCGTGAATGCCCGCGACGCGATGCCCCGCGGCGGCTCGCTCACGATCCGGGCAGACAACATTCAACTCGACGGCGCCGCCGCGCGCCGTGGACGCAATGCGGAACCGGGCGCATACGTTCGCTTATGCGTCACGGACACCGGGGCCGGCATTCCCGCGGATATCGCCGATAAGATCTTCGATCCTTTTTTTACCACGAAACCGCTCGGCGAGGGCACGGGCCTCGGACTCGCGACCGTCGTCGGCATCGTCAAGAGCCAGGGCGGCAGCTTGAGCTTCGATAGCCATGTGGGGCAGGGCACCGCCTTCGAGGTCCTCTTGCCCGCGCAATTCGGTGCCGCCGCTCGAATCGAGGTGGTTGAGCCGTCGATCCCCCCGCCGGGCAACCGCGAAACGATCCTCGTCGTCGACGACGAAGCGAATATCCGCAGCGTGTTGTCGGGCGCGCTGAGCCGCCACAATTACGAGGTCCTGGCCGCGGCCGACGGCGCGGAAGCGGCGGCGGTCTTTGCGCGACACGTCAATACGATCAAGCTGGTGATCGCTGACATCGACATGCCGTTCATCGACGGGGTGACGCTGACCAAAGTGCTGCGCAACCTGAATCCGACGATAAAAGTGATCTTGTCCACCGGCACGGTGAACGCCCGCGCGATGGCCCAAGCGGCGGAGTTCAATGGCGTCGGCTTCACGAGCGTGCTCGGCAAGCCGTACACCGCGGCGCGCGTCCTCGCCGTGGTGCATGAAGCATTGCATGGCGAGACGTCGAAGCGCTCCGGCAGCTCCGACGTCGGCTAGATCGTCGGCCTAGCGCAAATTCGCGATGATGGCGTCGGCCATCGCTTTGGTTCCGACCGACGGCTTGCCAAACGCGATATCGCCGGTGCGCGTCCCGGACGTCACGGCGGTCTTGACCGCGGCTTCGATGCGCGAGGCGACCTTCTCCAGGCCGAAGCTGAAACGCAGCATCAGGGCCACCGAAAGCACCTGCGCGCAGGGATTCGCGATGCCCTTCCCCGCGATATCCGGGGCGGTGCCGCCGGCGGGTTCGTAGAGACCAAAG
>CBINOT010000174.1:0-12917 GCA_966252355.1 uncultured Opitutus sp.
ATCCCGACGGTTCACCCGGTATTCCATTTCGTAGTCCGTCCGACGCGCGACCGCCTCTTCGACCGCCGCCTTCGCGCGCGCGGCATCGGCCGGCTCCAGCAGGCCCTGCATCGCGGTCCACGTCATCGTCGGACCGCGCTCGATGCCAAAAATCTCCGCGGCTCGATCCGGAAAGTCGACGAGATCGGTGGCGGCATCCCAGGTCCAGAGGCCCAGCTTGGCGGCGGCGAGCGCCACTTCCAGCCGGTCGGTCGATTCCCGCAAGCGTCGTTGCGCGACCAAATGGGCGGTGACATCCAGAAAGTAGCAGACGACGCCCTGCCGTCCGTTCGGCAAGGAGACGCGATGGATTTCCCAATCGATGTACTGCGGCGAGCTCTCCGATGCGATTGGCACGGGGGTCGCCCGGGCGATGTACGATTCCCCGGTCGCCAGCGTGTGTTCGTAATGGCCGATGATTTCCTCGGCTTCGGCGGGCGCATGGCGCGAGCGCACGAGCTCCCGCAGGTCGCGATTTTCGAGTGCCACCGCCGGAAAGGCGGGGCGGGCGCGGGGGTTGACATGATGGATGCGCAACGCGTCATCCAGCAGGAAGACGCCGAAGGGCGAACGATCGATCACGGTGGAAATGAGTTCTTCGCGCTGGCGCAGCGCTTCCTCCGCCTGCTTGCGGGCGGTGATATCGAGCAAGACGCCGGACATGACCGGCGATGCCCCCTGCTCGCCGGCGCGGAAGCGTCCGCGCGACGCGATCCAGCGATGCGAGCCGTCGGGTTGAATCACGCGGTAATCTTCCTCGAAGATATCGGTTTCGCGGCGCAATGCGCGTTCCAGGGCCTTTTGAACGCGTGGCAAGTCGTCGGCGTGGATTGCCGGCAGCAAGGCGTCGAGCGGTGCGACGTCTTCCGCCGGATGAGGGAGGGAGAAGAGCTTGAACACGCCTGCGTCGCCGAGCAGCCGGTTGTGCTGCATGTCCCAGGTCCATGTTCCCACCGCCGCGGCGTCCAGGGTCGCGGCGAGGCGCGCGTGTGTCGCGCAGCGCCTCTTCGCGGGCGCGGCGTTCGGTGACATCCGTCAACGCGCCCAGCAGCCGGATGGGCTTGCCCGCGGCGTCGCGCACCAGCTTGCCCTGCGAGGCGATCCAGCGCACGCCGACATCGGGGCGCACGATGCGAACTTCGGTGCGATAAGGCCGGTCCTCGTCCATCGTGGCTCGGACCGCCGCCGCGGCGCTGGCGCGATCGTCGGGATGCACGCGGTCGATGAATGTTTCCAGGCCATTGGCCGCCGGCGAGCTCTGCACGCCAAAAATTTCCCGCGTGCGATCGGACCATTCGACGCGGTTTTCCGGGATGTCCCAAGCCCAGATGCCCACGTCGGCCGCCTGGACGGCGAGTCGGAAACGTTCTTCCGCTTCGCGGACCTTGGCCGCGGCCTCGCGGCGCACGCGCGCAAGTTCCAGATGCGTGCCGACGCGGGCGATCAGTTCGCGGGCGCTGAACGGTTTCACGAGATAATCGTCCGCGCCGCGCCCGATGCCTTCGACGCGGGCTTCTTCGCCGGCCCGCGCGGAAAGGAGGATGATGGGAAGCGCCTGCCACTTCGGATTGGACCGCAATGCGCGGACCACGCCGAAACCGTCGAGGCGCGGCATCATCACGTCGCTCAGAACCAGATCGGGCCGCATGGCATCGATTTGTTCCAACGCCTGCTGCCCGTCCCGCGCGGTGACGACTTCGAAGCGCTCGCTCAAGAGCCGTTGAACGTAGTCGCGCATATCGGCGTTGTCGTCGACCAGCAGCACCCGCCCGGTCTGGGCGGACGTCTCCGCCGGGCTGGACGGGGAGGCGACGGGGAGGGAATCGCCGTCCCAGCGCAAGGCTTCTTCGAGATATGTCCGCGCGGCAGGCCGGGCCGCGCGGTCGGTGTGCACGATCCGCTCGGCCGGCAGATGTCCGGCGCCGCGCGGCAGCGTCACCGTGAACGTGCTGCCTTGCCCGACTTTGCTGCGCACCTCCACGGTCCCGCCATGGAGCTTGACCAGGTCGCGTACGAGCGCGAGCCCGATGCCCGTGCCTTCCTGTGTGCGGCCGGGCGTGCCTTCGATGCGGTAGAAGCGCTCGAAGAGGCGGGTCTGTGCGGCTTCCGGAATACCCGGGCCCGTATCGCTTACCTCGAGACGGAGGCGTTCGGGTTCCGCCCGGAGCGCAATGCTGATTTCGCCCGCGAGCGTGAACTTGTAGGCGTTCGACAGCAGGTTGAGCACGATTTTTTCCCAGAGGTCGCGGTCCACGAACGCGGGCTCGGCCAACGGTGGGCAATCGACCGTGAACTTGACGCCGGCTTTCTCGACCGCCGAGCGGAACGTGCTGGCCAAGTCGGCGGTGAAAGCCCCGAGCTCGGTCGGAGCGAACGACGCTTGCATCCGTCCTGCCTCGATACGCGAAAAATCGAGCAGCGTGTTCACGAGCTTCAGCAGCCGTAGTCCGTTGCGATGAGCGACCGTGGCCAGCTCGCGGCTGCGGGCCACGCCATCGGCTCCCGGCTGGTTCGCGATGTCTTCGAGTGGGCCGAGCATGAGCGTCAGCGGGGTGCGCAACTCATGACTTACGTTGCTGAAGAATGTCGTTTTCGCCCGGTCGATCTCGGCGAGGGCCTCCGCGCGTTTTCTCTCCGCCGCATAGGCGCGCGCGCTCGAAAGGCCGGCTGCGATTTGGCCGGCCAGCAACTCCAGGAATCCTTCGTAAGCGGCATCGAACGGACGATAAGGATTGATGCCGACGATCATGAAGCCGGCGATGCCCGTTTGTCCTTGTTGCGCGATCGGCACGACCACCGCGTCGCGCGGCGGCTTGTTCCACGGTCCATTGGGCACCACCGGGAAGCGATGTGCCAGGTCGTGGACTTTGACGCTTTTCGCCGTTTCCAGGACTTCGCGTGCCGGCCAAGTCGAGACGCCGTCGAGCGGGAGGAGGGCCGGCGCGAGTTCGCTGCCGGCCGCGGCGCCGTGCGCGCACGCTAACGCGGCGTTTTTTCCATCGGTCTCGACCAGATAAACGAGGGCGAACGGCAGATCCTGGGGTCGCTCTTGCCAGCAGCCTCCGACCACCTCGAACAGATCCTTTTCCTCCTTCGCCAGCGCGAGGCCGCTCGATAGCTCCCGCAGCAGCAGCATTCGCCGCTCGGCGATCACTCGATCGGTGACTTCCGTGACCGTGCAAAACAGGCCGCCGATGTTTCCAGTATCCTCGCGAACGGGGCTGTACGAAAAGGTGTGATAGGTTTCTTCGGGGTAACCGTTGCGCTCCAGGAACAGGATGAGCGCTTCGTCCCACGTGGCCTTGCCGTCGCGCATCACGGCCTGGATGCGCGGCGCGAGATCGGGCCAAATCTCCGGCCAAAGCACCCGAAACGGCGTTCCGAACGCACGCTCTTCTTTCAGCCCGAGCGTGGGCGCATAGGCGTCGTTATAAAAGAAATAGAGTTCGGGGCCCCATCCGAGCCACATCTGGAAGCGCGACGCGAGCATCGTATGCACCATCGTGCGGAGACTCTGCGGCCAGCGTTCCACCGGCCCGAGCGGATGCTTCGCCCAATCGGTGTTGAACAGTCGTTGCGCGACCTTGGCGTCGGGATTCGCCAGCAGATTGATCGCGTCAATGGCGTCGACGGTGGAAACGCTAGAGTTGGGCATCGTGACGGGAGTATTCCCGCCCATCTGGCGTTGGCCGCGCCTGGGTGGCAAAAAGCAAAGAATCCCAAAATGTCCCCGGGGATTTTTTTATGCAGGCGATACAGACCCAACGCAGGAAGATCGAGTGATCGTCCTGCGCCCGGCCCCGGCAACGGGCATTCTTTCGAGTAGGTGGAGACCCAATCGGCGGGGCGGAGGTTGGCGCCTACACTGAAAGCATGCCCCGCCCCTCGAATAACTCTCTGTGCTCCTTGTCAGTCACGGCCAAGCGCGAGGCCTCGCGTCGCGCCGCGGCCGAGGACGCCGAACTCGTGCAGCGCTTCAAAGGCGGCGACGAGTCCGCCTTCGTGGAAATCGTCGAGCGTCATCGCGAACGCCTTTTCAACATCGTCATCGGACTGCTGCGCAACCGAGCCGATGCCGAGGAGATCGTCCAGGACACATTCGTCCGCGCCTATCGCGGCCTCGCGGACTTCCGCGGCGATTCGTCGCTTGCCACCTGGCTGCATCACGTGGCGGTGAATTTGGCGCGCAATCGGTACTGGTATTTCCACCGCCGGAAGCGCCACGCCACGCTTTCGCTGGATTGTCCATTGGGCGACGAGAGCGACACCACGTTTGCCGATGTCTTGCCGTCAGCCGCCGAAGCGCCGGCGCGCCAGGCCATGACCGCCGAGTTTACCGAATTGGTGTCCGCCTGCATGGAGCAACTCCCGGCCGCGCAACGCGAGATTCTTGCCCTGCGCAATCTCCTCAATCGTTCCTACGACGACATTGCGGCTGCGCTGAACATCGAGGTCGGCACCGTAAAGAGCCGGATTGCGCGTGCGCGCGGCCAGCTCCGTTCGTTGATGGCGCAGTCGTGCCCGGAATTTTCCGAGGACGCCGATCCGGCCGACTGGTTTGAGCCTTCGCGCGAGGTCTGCGGTCACGTCGGCCGTCGGGTGGTACCAGGACGCAGGCCGTGATATCCATGCGCGCCGGGTCTCAGGCGGAAGCGGGCCGCGGGTCGTCGAGTTTGCGCTCGCGGCGGCGGGGGAATTGGCGTGAGGTCGGGAGGTTCGTTGGAACATCCAACTCCCCTCGACCATGCCGAAAACGCGACGAGACCTCCTGTACGCGATCGCCGACAAGATCGGGGGCGAGCGCGGCAAGCGGATGCGGGAAGCGGTGCGCAAAACCGGTTTCCCGGAGTTGCTCGATCGGCCGATGACCGACGAGGAGTTCGCGACGCAGTTGATCAACGCGGAGCGCGATCTGCCGATGATCCTCGCCAATCTCGAGAAGCTGCCGCCCGAGAGCCCAGGCACCTGGGGGTTTCCCAACTAGGCCTAGCGGCAAGAATCGGAGCACGGGCAAGATGCCTGTGCCACGCACGGCCTGGTGCTTGTAGCTGGGCTCCCAGCGCCTGGCCCGCATGCACCCACCGCCGAGGGATCGCCGGTTGGCTGCCGGCAAAACAATCGGTGCGACACGTCGCGGCGTGAGCTAATACCTCGACGATTTTGAAGTTACGATTTGCGGCCCCGCGGTTCGGCTCTACTGGTGCACCCCGTGCGTCGTAGTGTCGCCATCGTTTCATTGCTGCTTGCCTGGCTCTGCGCCAATGGCGCGCTCTGGGATGTCGCGCAGGTGTTCGCGTGGGGCCGCATGTTTACGCAATACTCGGCGACGCTGCCGGTGGGCCAGGCCCTGCAGGAGACGTTCGATGGCAGCAAGCCGTGTCCGATCTGCCGCGCCGTGGCCAAGGCGCGGAAAGCGCAACGCCCGCAAACGCCTACGGCGAGCGAACAGAATCCGGCCAAGCTGGTGCTCGCCTTCGAGCGCGGCAGTGACGCCGTGATCGCCGCACCGCGGACGCGGTGGGAGACTTCGCGGCCCGAAATCGGGCTGAAGCGGACCGATCGCGTGCCGGTCCCTCCGCCGCGCGCTTAGCGCCCGGAGTCCGCTATCCGCGCCGCGATGCGCGGACCATCGATTCGTCTGCCAGACGGCAACGTTCGCGCTCGCGTGCGCGCGAACGACTTCACCCGACACGCAGGTCCTCATGTCCCTTTTCCTTCGTTTTACTGCCTTGTCTCTTCATTGGCCGGACGCTCCGCCGCGTCGGCCCTCGTACGGCTGCGGCTATGCTCGCGACGACGCGATGGCCGGCCGGCGCCGCCGCCCGCGATCTGGGCGGCTCGCGCTCGCGATCGGCCTCGTCTGCGGTGGCGTGGGCCAGGCCGCGGAAAACACGGCGCCGGTCGCGCGATTGCCCGAGGTGAAGGTGGTCGAGACGGCGTTGACCGTTCCGACCGAGCAGGCGGCGCCGTCGACGCAACGGATCACGGCGCTGCAGATCGCGGAGACGATCAACCTGGTCGACGCGGAGGACGCGGTGAAATACCTGCCGAGTATTTTCGTGCGGAAGCGGAATTACGGCGATACGCAGCCGGTCGTGGCGAGTCGCGTGTGGGGCGTAGGCTCCAGCGCGCGCAGCTTGGTGTACGCCGATGGCGTTTTGCTGTCCGCCTTGATCGCCAATAACAATGTCATCGGCGCGCCGCGCTGGGGACTCGTGCCGCCGCGTGCAATCGAGCGCTTGGATGTCACGTATGGGCCGTTCTCCGCCGCGTATCCCGGGAACTCCATGGGCGCGGTGATCGAGATCGTCACGCGCGAGCCGGAGCGACGCGAAGCCAGTTTTGCGCACAGCTTCGCGTGGCAGACGTTCGATCAATATGGCACGGCGCGGACTTTTCCCACGCGCCAGACCAGCGCGAGCCTGGGTAGCGCGGCTGGCCGGTGGTCGGTTTGGGCCAGCGGCAATTTCCAGGAGAGTCGGTCGCAGCCGTTGAGTTATATCGCCGCGCCGGCTCCAGTCGCGGGAACGAGCGGGGGTTTCCAGGCCTATAACAAGCTCGGGCAGCCCGCCATCATCGTCGGCGCCGGCGGGCTTTTGCATACGCGAATGACCAATCTGGGCGCGAAGCTCTCATGCGCCGTCACGCCGACGTTGCACGTCGCCTATGGTCTCTCGTGCTGGCGGAACGACGGCGATTCCGCGGTCGAAACCTATCTCCACGACGCGACCGGCGCGCCGACGTTTGGGGGCGTCGCTGGCTTTGCGGGGTCCTACTACGAACTCGAGCAGCAACATGTCGCGGAGACCGCCACGCTGAGTGTCTACCCAAGCGCGACGTGGAATGTCGCCGTGGTCCTAACCGATTACCGGATGAGTCGGGATTGGCAGCGCACGCCGGGCGCAGTCGCAGCCAGTGGACTCGCGTTTTCCAAAACCGGCCGCACCGCGACGCTGAACGGCACCGGCTGGACCACTGTCGACGCCAAGGCGCGCTGGCGTTCTGCGCCGAAGGACGCCGCTCAGGTGCTGATGTTCGGTCTGCATCGCGACGGCTATCGGCTGCGGAATCCGACCTACAACACCGCCGATTGGCGCAACGGCGATCCAATCACCGGTGTCGCTACCGAGGGCGATGGCAAAACGCGGACCGACGCCGCTTGGCTCCAGCACCAATGGACGCTCTCGCCGTCCACGATGCTGATGTATGGAGCGCGTTACGAGGCGTGGCGGGCGTACGATGGATTGAACGTCAACGGTTCGACAACCGTGCGTCAGCCCGTGGTCACGGCACACGGATTGTCGCCGAAAGCCACGTTTCGTTGGGCGCCCGGGCGAGCCTGGCGCTTCGGCGCCTCCATCGGTCAAGCCTACCGCTTCGCGACGGCCGCCGAGTTGTTTCAACTCGTCTCGACGGGCAACACCTTTACGGCGCCGGACCCGCATTTGAAGCCGGACAATGTCCAGGCGAGGGAACTGAAGGCGGAGTATCGCTTCGACGGCGGCAAAGCCCAGCTGGCGTTTTTTCAAGACGACATCCGCGATGCGATCGTCGCGCAGTTCAAACCGCTGGTCGCCGGCTCGCCGCAATTGTACTCGTTCGCCTCGAATGTGGATCGCGTGCGGGCTCGCGGCGTGGAGGGGGTGCTTGAGCGAACCAACCTGTTCACGCGCGGGCTCGGGTTCAGCGGCAGCGTCACGTATGTCGACGCTCGGACCCTGGCGTTGAGCGGCCGGGCGAGCGCCACCGCCCCGGCGGGGGCCGCCGAAGGAAAGCGGTTGCCCAACATCCCGACGTGGCGTGCGGCCGGCATATTGACCTATCGGCCCGGCGAAGCGTGGGCGTTCTCCGTCGGCGGGCGATACAGCGGCATGCTCTATACGACATTGGACAATACCGACGTGAATCCGAACACCTGGCAGGGCTTTGGCGCGTGGTTTGTGGCCGATGTCCGGGTGCGTCGTCGGCTGGGCCATTGGGCGCTCTCCGCGGGAATCGACAATATCCTCGATCGGGAGTATTTCGTATTTCATCCGTTTCCACAGCGGACTTATGTGTTCGATGCCAGCTGGTCGTTGTAGACTTTATTACGATCTCCGATCCCTCGAAATACCTCTCGGGAAAATCAACTGCGCTTGGCACGCTCTATTCGTTCGATAAATACTGTATAACGAACTCCCGCCGACTACCGGAATTCCGGTAGTCTGCCGATTTGCCACCGCTTCGCCGGGCTTTGGACAATAGCCATAGATGAGTCCAGAGCAGCTTGGGCCCCGTCCCCACAACGGCGCCCCGATGGCGGACCGGGCGATGCCGCGGCGGCAAACTGGCGCCATCGGGAAAGGTGTGCCCGTCGGTTTGACCATCGCGCTGCTTTGCCTCGTGACGGTCGCCGTCGTATCGCACCGCTGCGTCCGCCGGCTCTGTAGCGACGCCGCGGCGGTGGAGCAGACCAGGGAGGTTCTCGCCGTGCTGGCCTTGGTGCTGTCCGACACGGCCGACGCCCGGAGCGCCGCCCACGATTTCGCGATCGGCGGCGATGCGGTGCACGCCGATGACGTCGAAGCGCTTGCCGGACGCGTCGAGGCGAGCCTGCAGCGCATCGGACGTTTGACGCGCGAGACCGGCGAACGCCCCGCGCTGGAAAAGCTGGCCGAAGCGATCGCCGCCCAATTCGCCTTCGTGCGCGGGTTGATCGCGGCGCGACGCGAAGGCGGGTTCGACGCGGTGCGAGCGCGGCTGGCGTCGTCGGAGAGCAAGCGGACGCACGAGCGCGTCCGAAACGAAGTGGAGGCGCTGAAGCGGATCGAAGAAGGATGGCTCGATCGACGCGAGGCCCGCGCGCAGCGCAGCGCCGTCGTGACCGATCTCGTGGTGGTCAGCGGCAGCATGCTGGCGTTTTCTTTTGTCGGTCTGGCGCTGATCGCGATTCGTCGCGACGTCGAGCGGACCGCCGGCCGCAGGATCGCCGAGGCCTACGATGCGGTCGCGCGGGAAAAAGAGCGACTCGAGTTCATTTTCAAGGTGGCGCCGGTCGGTATTTCCTACGCTTTCACCGACGCGACAGGTCGCCGCACCCGCCTGGTGAACGAAGCGCATCTGACCATTTGTGGCCTGACGCGGGAGGAGTTCGATTCGCCGGAAAGCTTCGTGCGCATCACGCACCCTGACGATCGCGCCCGGCAGGCGGAATTGGCGGCCGAGTTGGCCCAGGGCAAGATCGACCGGTTCGACATCGACAAACGCTACGTTCATCCCGACGGCGCGACCGTGTGGGTGATGCTGACTTTCGAGCGCCGACGCCACGCGGATGGCGGTTACGAAGACCTGTCGGTGGTCGTCGACGTGACCCAACGCAAACAAGCGGAAGCGGAGCTGGAGAAGTTTTTCACCGTGTCGCTCGACTTTCTCACCATTGCGGGGTCGGACGGCTACTTCAAGCGGGTGAATCCCACCATGACGGACGTGCTCGGCTGGAGCGTGGAGGAATTCTTGGGGCACCCCTTTCTCTATTTCGTGCATCCTGACGACCAGGAAGCGACGCAGCGGGAAGTCGACCGCCAGGTCGTGCGCGGCGAGAAGGTCCTGCAATTCGAGAACCGCTATCGCCACAAAGACGGATCCTGGCGACGGTTGTCCTGGCGCTCGGTTCCGGATGTCGGCGGCTTGATGTATGGGGCGGCGCGAGACGTGACCGAGAGTCACCGGGCGGAAAATGCGATCCGCGAGCTCAACTCGCAGCTCCGCGAGCGAGCGGCACAGATCGAGGCGGCGAATCGCGAACTCGAAGCGTTCTCTTATTCGGTCTCGCACGATCTGCGAGCGCCGCTGCGTCATATCCAAGGCTACGTCGGAATGCTCGTGCGCGACACCGGCGCCCATTTGCCGGAAAAGGCGCAACGGTATTTGGACACGATCGCGAAGGCGGCGCAGGAAATGGGCGAGCTGATCGACAATCTGCTGACGTTTGCCAAAATGGGCCGTGTCGGCCTCCGGCTCGCCGTCGTCGACTTGAATGCGTTGGTGGGGGAGACGATCGCCGATATCACGGCGGCGCATCGGGAACGACGGATCGAATGGAGCGTCGTGGCATTGCCGGCGGTGCAGGCGGATCCCTCGCTGCTGAAGCAAGTTTGGGTGAACCTCTTGGACAATGCCGTGAAATACACCCGGCCGCGCGAGGTCGCGACGATCGAGATCGGCACCGCCGGCGAGGAAGACCGGCGGATCGTGATTTTCGTGCGCGATAACGGCGTCGGCTTCGAGATGAAGTACGCCGAGAAGTTGTTTGGCGTATTCCAGCGGCTGCACCGCTCGGACGAATTTGAAGGCACCGGGGTGGGGCTCGCGAATGTCCAACGCATCGTGCTCCGCCATGGCGGGCGCGTGTGGGCCGATGCCAAACCGGATTTGGGCGCCTCCTTTTTCTTCACGTTGAAGCTGGCCGACGGCGCAGCCGAGTCATGAACCCGAGACGTATTCTCCTCGTCGACGATAACCCGCGCGACACCGAGTTGGCCATCGACGCCCTGCGTCAATATAAGCTGGCCAACGAGGTCGTGGCGCTGCGCGACGGCGTCGAAGCGCTCGATTATTTGTACCGGCGCGGGCCGTTCGCGACCCGCCAAGAGCTCAATCCCGCGGTGATCCTGCTCGATTTGAAGATGCCGCGGGTCGACGGACTCGAGGTGCTGCGCACGGTGAAAAGCGATCCCAAGCTGAAGGTCATCCCGATCGTCGTCATGACTTCGTCGCGCCAGGAACAAGACCTCGTGGAAAGCTACCGGCTAGGCGTCAACGCCTACGTCGTGAAGCCGCTCGAGTTTCACGCCTTCGTCGACGCCATGAAAGTGATCGGTGCTTTTTGGGCCGTGCTCAACGAGCCGCCGCTCGAGACGTGACTTCACTCGCGCCGCCCGTCCGCCTCATGAAAGTCCTCCACCTCGAAGACCATCCTCGCGACGCGGTGCTCGTCCGCGACCAGCTCGAAATGGAATGGCCGGACGTCGAGCTGACGTTGGCTTCGAACCGGGAGGAGTTCGTCAACGCCCTCGGGGGGGGCGGCTACGACGTGATCCTTTCGGATTTCAAGCTCCCGCGGTTCAGCGGCCGTGACGCGCTGGATCTAGCGCGGGCCGAACAGCCCCATGTGCCGTTCATCTTCGTTTCCGGCACGATTGGCGAAGACACCGCGGCCGAAGTGGTGCGCGCGGGCGCCGCCGATTATCTGCTGAAAGA
The DNA here is from genome assembly GCA_966252355.1 of uncultured Opitutus sp. GTDB lineage: Bacteria > Verrucomicrobiota > Verrucomicrobiia > Opitutales > Opitutaceae > ER46. Next base: position 11,278 of record CBINOT010000174.1, read on the forward strand.
TCGGCTGCAGCGCTTGCCGCACGCGATTCGCCGCGCGATGCGCGACAACGACGAGCGGCGCCGGCGCCGGGTCGCCGAGGAGCGTATTCACGAGCAGGCCGAACTCCTGGACAAGGTCCATGACGGCATCGTCGTGACGACGATGACGCGTCGCGTTTTGTACTGGAATCAGGGCGCGGAGCGCATCTTCGGGTGGACCAGCGCCGAAGCGGTGGGCAAGCGGATCGAAGAGCTCTTCGGAACGATTGCGACGACCGCGTTCGATACGATGGAGCAACACCTGCGCGAGGCCGAGGAGTGGCGCGGCGAAGTGTCGCTCGAGAACCGGGCGCACGCTCCGCTCTTGGCCGAGATCAGAGTGACCGCAGTCCGCGACGGATCGGGACAACCGACGTCGCGGCTGAGCATCGTCACGGACATCACGGAGCGAAAAGCGCTCGAGGACCAGCTCCTGCGCGCGCAACGTCTCGAGAGCCTGGGCATGCTCGCGGCGGGCATTGCCCACGACTTGAACAATGCGCTGGCGCCGATGTTGATGGCCGGCGGCCTGCTGCGCGGCCGCGTCAGCGATCCGAGCGATGTTCGGCTGATCGAGCTGTTGGAGCACAGTGCGGAACGCGGGGCCGCGTTGGTGAAACAGATCGTGGCGTTCGCGGGCGGCCAGGCGCGCGGAAAATTCGTGGTCCAATTGAAGCACCTCGTGCGCGACGTGGTGAACCTGTTGCAGGACACGTTTCCCAAATCCATCCGGTTGGAGCACGAAGTCCCGAATAATCTGGCGACGATTCGGGGCGATCCGACGCAATTGCATCAGGTCTTGTTGAACCTTTGCATCAATGCTCGGGATGCGATGCCACACGGCGGGATCTTGCGGCTCAATGGCTACAATCGAACTTTGACCGAAGCGGAGGCGCGGGATTTTGCCGGCGCCACGCCCGGCCGCTTCGTGGTGCTCGAAGTGGCGGATTCCGGCACGGGGATCCAGCCGGAGGTGTTGGCGCATATCTGGGAGCCGTTTTTCACGACGAAAGCCGAGGGGAAGGGGACGGGCCTCGGGCTCTCGACCGTTCGCGGCATCGTTTCGAATCACGGCGGATTCGTCACCGTCGAATCGGCCCTCGACGCCGGCGCGACCTTTCGCGTCTTTCTACCCGCGAGCGAGGAAGACGGGGCGAGTGCCGAAGACACCGCGGCGGTTCGCCGTTCGGTCGGCCGCGGCCGGGGCGAATTGGTGTTTGTCGTCGACGATCAAGTGTCCGTCCGGGAATCGATTGGCGTCGTCCTGAGCAAACATGGCTATCGGCCGTTCACGATCGCCGACGGCATCGAGGCACTATCGAAATATGCCGATCGCATCCGCGACGTCTCGGTCGTCATCACCGACATCGACATGCCGGGTCTCAACGGCATCGCGTTCGCCGACGCGATTCGACATCTTAATCCCGAGGCGAAGATTCTGTTCATCAGTGGCACTGCCGATGGAGAGGCTCCGAAATCGCTTGGACTTGGCGCTAATCAGGCGTTCCTCGCGAAGCCCTTCACGCCGGAGGTGCTGCTGGCGAAGCTCGATTCGTTGCTGCGTGGGTCAGCGGAGTAGGGCGGTGGCGAAGCCGCGACCTGATCGCTTGGCGTAGGGGGCT
>CBINOT010000175.1:0-12728 GCA_966252355.1 uncultured Opitutus sp.
GGCAGCCCCAAGAAATATTCCTTGCGGCGCTCACGGAGGGCCACTCCAGCCCAACCGATCGGCGACCGTATCTGGTCGCAACCGTGCTGATTCTGGTCGGCACATTCGGCGTGTTGATCTGGCAGCGTCGCACGATGCGCTTGCTCGGCGAACAAGCGAAAGCCCTTCGTCGCAGCGAGCAGCAACTGACGCTCGTGCTCGAAGGCGGCGACCATGGCTTGTGGGACTGGGATGTCGCCTCCGGCACCGTCGAGCGCAACAACCGGACGACGAGTATCCTCGGCTACGATGCCGCCGAGGTGCCGGGCACGCACGCGGCCTGGCTCGAACTCGTCCATCCGGAGGATCGTGCGAGCGTCGAGGCCGCGGTGCATCAGTTGACGCTTTCGGCGCACGACTCGTTCGCCGTGCAATATCGCATGCGCTCCAAGGACGGCCAATGGCGCTGGATCGTATCGCGCGGCAAGGTCCTCGACCGCGACTCCGAGGGCCGGGCGCGCCGCGCCGCCGGCACGCATACCGACGTGACGGCGCAAAAGCGCATGGAGGAGGAACGCGTCGCGTTTCAACACAAGGTGCTCGAGGCGCAGAAGCTCGAAAGCCTCGGCCTGCTCGCCGGCGGCATCGCGCACGATTTCAACAATCTCCTCACGGTCGTGCTCGGCCAGGCGACCTTCTTGCGCGTCGCGCGAAAGTCACCGGAGGAAACCGAAGCGTCGCTGCAGCAGATCGAATCGGCGGCGCGCCGCGCCTCGGATCTTTGCCGGCAGATGCTCGTGTATGCCGGCGGCGGAAGCTTCGCGATGCAAGCGGTCGACCTGAACGCGCTGCTCACCGGCATGACTCCGCTCCTGCGGCACTCGGTGAGAAAAGACGCCCAAATCGAATTCGATCTCGCGGGCGATTTGCCGCCGATGGAGGCCGACGCGACGCAGCTGCGGCAGATCGTGATGAATCTCTTGACCAATGCGTCCGAGGCGTTGGGGCCGAAAGGCGGCAGCATCCGAATCTCGACGGCGTCCCGCTCCCCCACCCACGCCGAGATGCGAGACGCCGTTTACGTTTCCGATCTCCCGCCGGGGCGGCGCGTGTGTCTGACGGTCTGCGACAACGGCTCGGGCATGACGCCGGCGGTGCGCGCCAAAATCTTCGAGCCGTTTTTCACCACGAAATTCACCGGCCGCGGCCTGGGCTTGGCGGCGGTGCTGGGCATCGTGCGCGCGCATCGCGGCATCTTTTGCGTGCGCAGCGAACCAGGCGCCGGGTCGACGTTCACGTTGTTTTTCGCCGCGTCCGCGACCGCCGCCGCCGCGAAAACGGCCCCGGCCGAACCGAAGGCGTTGAGCGGCGCGGCCACGCGGGCGCGCATTCTCCTCGCCGACGACGAACCCGCGGTGCTGTCGATGGCTGTCGCGGTGTTGAAACATCACGGCTACCACGTCGAATCCGCCGTGAACGGCCGTGAAGCGGTCGAGCGATTCGCGGCCAATCCGTCGCAGTACGGAGCGGTGGTGCTCGATTTCACGATGCCTGAACTCAATGGTGTCGGCGCGTTGATGGAGATTCGCCGGTTGCGGCCGGGCGTGGCCGCGGTGCTGATGAGCGGATTCGGGCCGTCGGACGCCTTCGAACGGCTGCCGGCGGAAAACCCGCCGTTGTTTTTGCAAAAACCTTTTGCGCAGCATGAATTGCTGGCCCGTGTCGCCGAAGCCGTCGCGCTGGGCAACGGCGCTTCGGCTTCGGACGGCCAAACGAGCTAACTCCCGCGATCGACCGCAGACATTCCCCCGCGCCATGCCCGCGACCTCCCAGCGCAAGACGATCTTCCTTCTCGCGCTCGCCGTGAGTCTGATCGTGGCGCTCGTCGCGATCGTGACGGACGACGAGCTCCGCGATCGGCTTGGGTTGAAGTACTACGTGCTCAGCCTGTCGATCATCGGCTGCGTGCTGCTCGTGCTGGCCGGGTACGTCTGGGACCGGACCTTGCTGCGGCGTTTGAATTCGTTGCGCACGACCGTCGTGCCGGACGGCGAACGCACCGCGTCGGAACACGACGAAATCATCGGCCTCGCGAAGAACATCGAACGCATGGCGCAAGCGTTGCAGCGCAGCGAGGCCAGCTATCGCGGCATCGTCGAAGATCAGATCGACCTCATCTGTCGTTATCGGGCGGACGGCACGCTGACCTTCGTCAACCGTGCGTACGCCGATGTCTTCGGTCGCAAACGCACGGAGTTGCTCGGCCAGCCATTCGTGCTGCGCACGCCCCCGGTGCCGCGCGACGGCGAGCCGCAAGCGGTGGAGCGCGAGATCGATTACGCCGATGGCCGGCACCGCTGGCTTTTATGGACGGTGCGCGCGATCCGCGACCGCGATGGCGGGCTGCTCGAATGTCAAGCAGTCGGGCACGACATCACCGTCCGCAAAGAGGCGGAGGCTGCGGTCCTCCAAGCGAAGGAAGCGGCGGTGGCGGCGGATCGCGCCAAAACCGAATGTCTCGCGATTGTGAGCCACGAAATCCGGACGCCGATCAACGGCGTCATCGGGTTTGCCCAGATCCTCGCGGAGACACCGCTGTCGGCGGAGCAACGCGAGAGCGTCGCGATCATCAAATCGAGCGCGCAGGCGCTGGAGAAGCTGATCGCCGACATTCTGGATTTGTCGAAAATCGAAGCCGGCAAAATCGGGATCGAGTCGGCGCCGTTCGGGCTGCGCAAGTGCGTCGAGGACGTCGCGGCCTTTTTCGCGCCGCGCGCACGGGCCGCCGCGCTCGTGCTGAACGTGGCGATCGATCCGGACGTGCCCGCCATCGTGAACAGCGACGAAAACCGGCTGCGTCAGATCCTCACGAACTTGATCGGAAATGCGCTCAAGTTCACCGAACGCGGCAGCGTGACGATTCGCGTTTCGTGCGCGCGCGGCGAGGCCGAGCTGGCCGGCGATACGCGTCGGCCGCTGCGGATCTTTTTCTCCATCGCCGACACGGGCATCGGTATCGCGGCCGAGAAACTCGGCCAGCTGTTCAAGGCGTTCAGCCAGGTCGATGTGTCGCCCGATCGCCGCCGCACCGGCACGGGGCTCGGTCTCATCATTTGCAAGCGCCTCTGCGAACTGATGGGCGGCTCGATTTCCGTGGAGAGCCAGCCCGGCCAGGGCACGACCTTCCATTTCTCGATCTTGGCCGATTACCAAAAGGGCGATACGGCGCCGCCGTTCGGGCCCGTTGCCGTCATGGCCCCGCGGCCGAGTTGAGCGACCGCCACGCCTGCGTAGCGGAACGCGTGAGCGTTTCGGACGAAAGCCTCACGGCTTCCGCCACACGATGCCGTCTTGGTCCATCCTTGCGGAACGAGGTGTATCGGCGGCGAGGCGAAGGCCCAACCACGACTCGCTCCATTGCAGCGGACGATCCGACTCAGTACCGGTAGTGCTCCGGCTTATACGGGCCCTCGACCGGCACGCCGAGGTACTCGGCCTGGTCTTTCGTCAGGGTCGAGAGCTTCGCGCCGATCTTTTCCAAGTGCAGGCGCGCGACTTCTTCGTCGAGGTGCTTCGGCAAGCGGTAAACGCCGACGGCGTACGTGTCGCGATTCTTCCACAGATCGATCTGCGCGAGACACTGGTTCGTGAAGCTGTTCGACATGACGAACGACGGATGACCCGTCGCGCAGCCGAGATTCACGAGCCGGCCTTCGGCGAGCAGGTAAATATTCCGGCCGTTCGGGAAGGTGTAGAGATCGTACTGCGGTTTGACGTTCGTGCGCTTCGCGTCCGACTGATTCAGCCGATCGACCTGAATCTCGTTATCGAAATGGCCGATGTTGCACACGATCGCCTGGTCCTTCATCTGCCGCATGTGCTCGAGCGTGATGATGTCGCGATTGCCCGTGCACGTGACGTAGATGTCCGCGGTGCCGAGCGTCGATTCGATCGTGTTGACCTCAAAGCCTTCCATCGCCGCTTGCAGCGCGTTGATGGGATCGATTTCCGTGACGATCACGCGCGCGCCGAAGCCGCGCAGCGAATGCGCCGAGCCCTTGCCCACGTCGCCGTAGCCGCAGACACAGGCCACTTTGCCGGCGATCATGACGTCCGTCGCGCGCTTCAAGCCGTCGGCGAGCGATTCGCGGCAGCCGTAGAGATTGTCGAATTTCGACTTCGTGACCGAGTCGTTCACGTTGATCGCGGGCACGCGCAGCTTGCCCTTCTCGAGCATCTGATAAAGGCGATGCACGCCCGTCGTGGTCTCTTCCGAGACGCCGCGCCATTCCTTCGCGATCTTCGTCCACTTCAGCGGGTCGTCGCGGTGCAAACGCTTGAGCAGATCTTTGATGACCTGTTCCTCGTGCGAGCCCGACGGCGTGTTCACCCAGTCGCTGCCCTCTTCGAGTTCGCAACCCTTGTGAATGAGGAGCGTGACGTCGCCGCCGTCGTCGACGACGAGCTGCGGGCCCTTGCCGCCCGGAAACGAAATCGCGCGCATCGTGAAGTCCCAGTACTCCTCGAGCGTCTCGCCCTTGTGCGCGAAGACCGGAGTGCCGGTGGCGGCGATGGCGGCGGCGGCGTGATCCTGCGTCGAGAAAATGTTGCACGAGGCCCAACGCACGTCGGCCCCGAGCACCTTCAGCGTCTCGATCAAGACCGCGGTCTGGATCGTCATGTGCAGCGAGCCCGTGATGCGCACGCCCGCGAGCGGCTTTTGGGCGCCGAACTTTTTCCGCACGGCCATCAAGCCGGGCATTTCGTGCTCGGCGATCGTGGTTTCCTTGCGGCCCCAATCCGCCAACCCGATATCGCGAACGCTATAATCTGTTTTGGGCGCGGAAGACGTGGCAGTAGACATGAAGAGATGCGGTTGAATTAAAGGTGACGCGGGCGCCGGCTTATTTGACCGCCGCTTTTAGCGCCGCGACTTTGTTGGTCTGCTCCCACGGCAGATCCGCCTTGCCGAAGTGACCGTAGTTCGTGGTCCCGCGATAAATCGGACGCAGCAAATCGAGCTGCTGCACGATCGCCGCCGGTTTGAAGCTGAAGACCTCGCGCACGGCCGCGGCGATCTTCTCCTCGGCGACTTTGGCGGTGCCCATGGCATCGACCCAAATCGACACCGGCTCCGGATGGCCGATCGCATACGCGACCTGCAGTTCGCAGATGTCGGCGAGCCCGGAAGCGACGATGTTCTTCGCGACCCAGCGGCACATATAGGCGGCCGAGCGATCGACCTTGGACGGATCCTTGCCGGAGAAAGCGCCGCCGCCGTGCCGGCCCCAGCCGCCGTAGGTATCGACGATGATCTTGCGGCCCGTCAGGCCGGAGTCGCCCTGCGGGCCGCCGACGACGAAACGCCCCGTGGGGTTGATGAGAAACTTGGTTTGCGCATCGATGAGGTTCGCGGGGATGACCTTCTTGATGACGTTTTCGATGAGGAATTCGCGGATCGCGCTGTGCTCGACGTTGGCGGCGTGCTGCGTGGAGATGACGACGTTTTCGACCTTCACCGGCCGATCGTTGTCATAGCGGATCGAGACCTGCGACTTGGCATCGGGACGCAGCCACGAAACCACGCGGGATTTGCGGAGCTTCGTCAGCTCGCGGCCGAGGCGATGGGCGAACATGATCGCCGTCGGCATCATTTCCGGCGTCTCGTTGCAGGCGTAGCCGAACATCAGGCCCTGGTCGCCCGCGCCCTGCTCGGCGGTTTCTTTGCCCGCGGCGGCGCGCTCGTCGACGCCCTGCGCGATGTCGGGCGATTGCTTCGTAAGCAAGTTGGTGATGAACACCGTGTCCGCGTGGAACACGTCGTCGTCATGCGTGTACCCGATCTCGCGCACGGCATCGCGGACGATCGACTCGTAATTGATCTTGGCCGAGGTCGTGATCTCGCCGGCGAGCACCACGTGGTTGCTCTTGACCAGGGTCTCGCAGGCGACGCGGCTCTTCGGATCCTGCGCGAGGCAGGCGTCGAGCACGCTGTCGGAAATAAAATCGGCGACTTTGTCCGGGTGACCTTCGCCGACGGACTCCGAGGAGAAAACGAATGATTTGGCCATGAGCGGGTGATGTTGCGTCCGCCACACAACCAGCGCCCCGCCGCCGGCGGCAAGCGAAATATCAACGTATTCCGATCTCGTGATGTAACGCGATCCGACCGAGCCCTCGGCGAGAGCGTTTCGCCGCCTCCCCTTGCGCCTTCACGACCCATGCCGGGCGGCCCCCCTGAGCCATCCCAAGCGGTCGTGTCACCCATTAGGTGACACGAGGGCTGCGGGAGGAATCCGGCCAACGGCGAATGTACTGTCACCTAATGGGTGACATACGGGCAAGGTTGGCGATGGTCGCCGGCGGGGCGTCGCGAGGGCCCTGGGAGAGGCGGCGAAACGAATGCGTCAGGGTGAATCCACTACGCGTTTTTGCGCGGCGGGCGGCCCGAGAATTTGCGAACTTCCCGTTGCGCTTACGCCGTTCCGCGCCAACGCTATCGGTCGATGGAACAGCCCAGTACCGCGTCCTCCACGTTGCGAGGGTGCAAAATCCTGATCGCGGACGACGATCGTCTCAACATTCGGATTTTGGCCGGCATTCTGAACCGCGAGGGTTATGTCATCTCGGATGCGGACAACGGCGAGCGAGCCTTGGAACGTTACCCGCAAGTCCAGCCCGATCTGGTCCTCCTGGACGTGATGATGCCGGGCATCGACGGGTTCGAAACCTGTCGGCGGCTGAAGAAACAGTACGGCGACAAGTGCGCCCCGATCATCTTCATCACGGCGAAGAACGACTCCGACGACGTCGTCGCCGGGCTCGCGGCCGGAGGCGTCGATTATCTGCCGAAGCCGTTCAACGCGAAAGAAGTCCTGGCCCGCATTCGCTCGCATCTTCAGAACCAGCTCCTCGTCGCCGAGCAGCAGCGTCTGGTGGAACAGCTCAGCCGCGCGAATGCCGCGAAGAATCGCTTCCTCGGCATGGCGGCGCACGATCTGCGCAACCCGCTCGCGTCGATTCGCGGGCTCGCCGAATTCCTACGCGACGGCGTCGTGGGACAGCTCACCGCGGAGCAGATCGACCTGGTCACCACGATCCACGATGCGAGTCAGTCGATGCTCGTCATGGTGAACGATCTCCTCGACGTGGCCACCATCGAGGCGGGAGAGCTAAAGCTGACGCTGCTGCCGCACGACATCGTCGAGCTGATCGCGAAATCGGTCGCGATGACGAATATTGAAGCCGCGAAGAAGAAGACGCACGTGCATCTCCAGACGGACATCGCGCATCTCACGCAGCCCATCGATCACGCGAAAATGAAGCAGGTGATCGATAATTTGCTGAGCAACGCGGTGAAATATTCTCCGCCCGGCTCGAAGGTGACGGCGCTGGTGGAGCACGACCCCGGGCGGAACGTTTGCTCGTTTTCCGTCCGCGACGAAGGTCCGGGCATCCCGGCCGACGAACGCGACAAGCTGTTCAAGGACTTCGGGCGGCTTTCCGTGCAACCGACCGGCGGCGAAAAAAGCACGGGGCTCGGCCTGGCCATCTGCCGCAAGATCGTCGAAGCGCACCGCGGCACCATCGAAGCGCACAACTTGCCGACGCACGGCTGCGAATTCCGCGTCACTCTTCCCGACTCTCGATGAACTTCTCCGGCACCGTAATGATCGTCGACGACGAGTCGCACATCCGAAAATACGTCGGCTTGATCCTGAGATCGCTCGGGGTGACGTCGATCATCGAGGCCAGCAATGGCGAGGAGGCGACCGCGACCTATGAGCGGGAGCATCCGGACCTGGTGCTGCTCGACGTCAACATGCCGCAGATCGACGGCATCGAGACATTGAAGCGGCTGAAGGAAATCGATCCGGATTGCGTGGCGATCATGCTGACCTCGTTGGCGAATCGTCACACGGTCGAGCAGGCCGCCGAGCTCGGCGCCGCGAACTATATCCGGAAGGACACGCCCAAGGACGAAATCGCGAAGGCGCTCACCGAAACCATCAACGCGTGCTTCGAGCCGGAAGAACCTGCGCCATGAGCTCCGATGCCGAACCCAAACCGCCGGCCTTCGTCATCGCGGAGGTCAAATATTCGCTGCCGGATCTGTTGAACGAGCTGAAAGCGGAACGCGCGACCGGCTCGTTCGCGATGGAGAAACTCGACCAGAACGAGATCGGAAAATTGTTCAAAGCGAAAGCCCCGCGCCGTGTTAAACCCAAAAAGTAAGGAGTTTCTGGCGCGCGTGCGTGCGCTGCCCCACTTCGATTACGCGAACGAACTGATCGCGCTCGTCTCGAAGCACGGCGACAGCGCGCTCCTGGTCCAAGCCGTCATCGACGACAAGTTATTGGGGAAAGACGACGCCTGCCGCTATTGGGCCGATTCGATGAACGTGGCGTACGTCGACCCGTTTGCCTCGGTCATCACCGACGAGGCGATCGAGAAGATTCCGCTCGAGGTCGCGAAGAAAGTGAAAGCGATCGGACTGTATGTGCTCAACGGCGTGCTGACGGTCGCGATGGCCGCGCCCGCCGACGCGGAGCTCGTCCGCCGCCTGGGCCAGATCGCGCAAACGCCGGTGAGCCCGGTGTTCGCGCTGCCGCGCGAGATCGAAGACGCGATCGCGATTCACTATAGCACCGAGAAAGGCCTCGAAGAGAGCCTCAACGAACTCGAACGCTCGAGCTTGTTCGACCGCCCGGATATCGCCGGCGAGAAGCTCGCGGCGCTCGCGGAGAACAACGCCCTCGCGCAGATTCTCGACGAAATCATCTATTTCGCGATGCGCGAGCGGACGACCGACATCCACATCGAGCCGCAGGAAACGCACGGCCGGATTCGCTTTCGCATCGACGGCAACCTGCGCGAAATCCTCACCTACTCGCGCAAGCTCCACCGGGCGCTGATCTCGCGCATCAAGATCCTGTCGAACCTCAACATCGCCGAAACGCGCTTTCCGCAAGATGGACGCTTTTCGATGACCGTCGGCAGCCAGTTGGCGAACTTCCGCATCTCGACGATTCCCTCCGCCTACGGCGAGAAATCCGTCATTCGCGTGCTGGCCGCCACGGGGCGCAAGACGATGCTCACGCTGGATAAGATGATGATCTCGCAGACGATTCTGCAGCCGTTTCGCCGGCTGATTCAGAATCCAAACGGCATCATTTTCGTCACCGGGCCGACCGGCTCGGGCAAAACGACGACGCTCTACGCCGCGCTGAGCGAGATCAATACGCCGGGGACCAACATCTCGACCATCGAGGATCCGATCGAAATCCAGCTCGCGGGCGTCACGCAGACCCAGGTCAACAGCAACATCGATCTGAAGTTCTCGACCATTCTGCGCGCGCTGATGCGGCAGGACCCGGACATCATCCTGATCGGCGAAATCCGCGATCTCGAAACGGCGAAGATCGCCACCGAGGCCGCGCTCACCGGACATTTGGTGTTTGCGACGTTGCACACGAACACCGCGCCGCAAGCGATCGTGCGCCTGATGGAAATCGGCGTCGAACCCTACATGGTGGCGCCCTCGGTGGTCGGCGTGCTCGCGCAACGGCTCGCCGCGCGGATCTGCGAAGCCTGCAAGGAAGCGTATTATCCGCCGCGCGAGGTCCTGCAGAAATATTTCGCCGACGAAGGCCTGACCGAGGTGCCGTTTTTCCGCGGCCGCGGCTGCCCGGCGTGTCGGCATACCGGATACAAAGGCCGCGTCGCGTTTCATGAGCTGGTGCTGATCACCGAGGAGGTGCGCACGCTGATCAGCGAACGCCGCAGCGTGCAGGAAATCTCCCGCGCCGCCGCCAAGGTCGGGTACAAGCCCTTGCGGTACGATGGCTTGAAAAAAGTGCTCCTCGGCCTGACCACGATCGACGAGATCGAACAGAACACGTCGTTCGAGTGGGCGACGTAAGTGATGTTACCCTATTCATGGGGATTGCGCGCCGCGCCAAAACCCTCGACACTTCGCCCCGATCCATGCTCGACCCCAGCGCTATCGACCCGCAGGCGATTGAAAATTTGCGCGCCCTGAATCCCGGGGATAACGACGAGTTCTTGCGCGAGATCGCGGGCATCTTTCTCGAAGACACGCCGCTGCGCATCGCCGAGTTGGATCAAAGCTTGGGCGCCGGCGATACGACGAAGTTCACGCGCGCGGCGCACAGCATCAAGGGCAGCTCGGCGAATCTCGGCGCGAATGCGGTCCGGGCGGTGGCCGAGAAGCTGGAGCATCAATCGCGCACGGCCGGGCTAGCGGGTCTCGACGGATTGATTGGCGAGCTGAAGTCCGAGTTCACTCGCGCGCAGACCGAGTTGTCGAAGCTCCTCGCGCAGTAACCTCTCGGCCGTCGGGTCGACGAGGCGTCGCTTACCGATACAATGCCGTGGTCGGCGCGGCGGTGAGCACGTTGTACTGCCGCATCGCCAAGCGCCACCATTCCGCGAGCGCCTCGGCGGGCGTGTTCCAAAGCTCGCGGTGCAGCGCGATCATCGAATCCGCGTCCGCAAGCAGCGCCATTTTTTCCTTCGTCGTCAGCTTGTCGGGCCCCTCGTAAAGCAGGCGTTCGCGCAGCTGCGAAAACCATTCGCGGGATTCCTCGTTCTGCCGCTTTTGCCGCAGCAGCGCCACGTGCAGGGCGTTGACGTAGGGATCGAGCACCGCCTGCAACAAGCCGTAATCGCCGCGCAGCGGGCCGAACGGCAACAGATGCCGGTAGCATTCGGCGAGGTTCTGCTGCAGCCGCTTCAGCTCGTACGGCGGCGCGACTTCCTCCGGTGTGAGAAAAATCCCCACGGCGCGCGTGCCGCGGCCGAAGGACGTTTTGCTGAGCATGATCGAGAGCGGAATCGACAGCACCAGCCCGGCGATGACCGGGCTCAGCCACCAAAAGAATCCGGGCGAAATGATGAACGACGAGACGCCCCACACGAAACCGAAGAGCGTATGCCCGCCATGCGTCAGGATCGCCTCGCGCCAATCGGTGCCATCCGCGTCGGCGCCGCGCCGCTGCGTCACCCACGACACGCCTTGCCCGAGCAGCGTCGTCAGCACGAACTTCGAGTTGAACGCCATGTTGATCGGCGCCAGCAGCGCGGAGAGCAGCGTTTCGAGAATCGCGCTGGTGACGAGCTTGCGCCGGCCGCCATAACGGGCGGCAGCGGCCGCATCGTTGAACGTGACGACGACACTCACCACCTTCGGCAGGAAGAGCAGAAGCAGCGTGAACACGAACAAGGTGAAGGCCTCGGGCACCTCGAGTTCGTAGCCGAAGATCGACGTATAATCCTCCGGCCGGAGCCCCGGCGCGATCGGCGACGTCACGCGCGCGAACACATGGATGGTGCTCACCATCAGAAAGAGCAGCCACAACGGCGACGAGACATAGCCCATCACGCCCATCAGCATGTGAAACCGATTCGATGGACGGAAACCGCGCGCCGTCAGCAGCCACGTGTGCTGCAGATTCCCTTGGCACCATCGCCGGTCGCGCTTGGCCGAGTCGATCAGCGTCGGCGGGCCTTCCTCGTACGTGCCGTCGATATCGCCGGCGAGCCATACCCCCCACCCGGCCTTGCGCATCAGCGCGGCCTCGACGAAGTCGTGCGACAGAATTCGTCCGCCGAACGGCTCGGTGCCCGGCAGATCCGGCAAGGCACAATGGTCGATGAACGGCTGGACGCGAATCACGGCGTTGTGGCCCCAGTAGTTGCCTTCGTGCTGCTGCCAATAATTCAAACCGGCCAGAAAGAGCGGACTATACAGCCGGCTCGCGAACGACTGCATGCGCGCGAACAACGTCTCGCCGTTCACGATGCGCGGCGCGGTCTGGATGATGCCGATATGCGGATTTTTTTCCATCATCGCCACGAGCTGCACGAGCGCCCGGCCGGTCATGATCGAGTCGGCGTCGAGCACGACCATGTAGCGATAGCGCCGGCCCCAGCGGCGGAGGAAGTCGGCGACGTTGCCGGCCTTCTTGTTGATGCCGATCTTCCGCTTCCGATAGAAAATTTTCCCGAAGCCGCCGACTTGTTTGCAAAGCTCCAGCCACGCGACCTCCTCCTGGATCCACTGGTTCGGCTGATTGGAATCGCTCAGCACGAAGAAGTCGAAATGCTCGAGCTTGCCCGTCTCCTGCACCGAGCGGAAGACGACGCGCAGGCCTTCGAACACGCGGCTGACGTCCTCGTTGAAGACCGGCATGACGATCGCGGTCGAAGCGAGCGGCCAATCTTCACCCGGCTTCAATGTCGCCGTGACGCGCGAGCTGTCGCCGCCGCGATTGATGACATAGAAACCGACCATCGCCGTGCAGAAGCCCACGGCGATGTGGGCAAACAAGATCACGAAGAAGATGAGCACCGCGAGCTCGAGCGTGGTGAGGCCGTTGCGCCAGAGCAGGTCGGCCATGAACCAGGTCGCGAGACTGGTGACGCCGAAGATGCTCGAGAAAAACAGAAACCGGCGGCGGTTCAGCCGGCCTTTATCCATCGACGAGGTGAGAAAGAGACGCATGGCGAGCGCGACCTAACGCGTCATCTTGAAGATCGCGCCGAGACACGCCGCGAACACCAGCCAGAGCAGCAGCGTCCGCAGCAGCGGCCATTTTTCGATTCGCTCGATCGTCTCGCCGGCCGCTTCCGGAATCGGGCCCAGATCGATCGCCCGGGGCACCATGCTCGACACCGCCATGTCCGGGCCCGCTTGGATGGCTCCCGCGCGCATCGCCGACGTAAAC
>CBINOT010000176.1:0-12663 GCA_966252355.1 uncultured Opitutus sp.
GCCGAAGAGGAGGCCGTGCAGGGCGCGCCAGAGGGTGGTCTTGCCGGCCTCGTTTCGCTCGCCGCCTTGAAGTACCGCTCACGCAACCGATAGCCGCGCCTCCGCCCCCGCAAAAGGAACAGGTTGTTAACGAAACGAAAGCCGTGCGAAAGGGACAGGTAGATTAATAGCGAAAGGACGCGGGCAAAGGGACAGGTCGATTTTTAACGAAAGGAACAGGCCGAAATGTGCCGACGGCGATGGATGCCAGTGCGTTTCCACTTCACAATGCGCGCACGTCAGATGAGGCCGCGGTTCTCGATCCCTTTTGGCAGGAAATTGCGCGTTCGCCTGGGGGTTATGCGCCGGGACTGCCGATTTTAACCGGCGCCCCGAGCCTTCGGACGTGATCATCCATCCGCGCGCTGAACACGCCCAATGATCGCTAAAGCCTTAACCGAACGGATCTCGCCGCAGCGCGCGCAACGCAACGAGCTCTCCCCAATCGGTGATCGGCGGCACGTCGTGCACGTCGCTTTGCTGCCGACGGCCGGTCATCGCGCGGTAGCGTACGAGATGCCGCATCACAAAGTCGCGACTGCCGAGCACTGCGCCATCCGTGAAGTATCTCACCCGGCATTGCAGCACGTCGGCCAAAGGCAGCTTCCCTCCGGCTCGAATAGCTGCGGCAAATCGCTCCGGCTCGATCGTCTGACCTTTCGCGCGTGGGCTATTCCCAACGCCAAACAGCAGTTGTCGGTAGCTTGACTGGCAATCTGACCACGACGTCTCGTCGACGACCGAACGCAATCCCGCCTGGGCGCGGCCCCGACCGGCGACCGCTTCCGCGTAGCCGCAAAAGCGGTAGTCCTTCGGATCCTTCGCCAGGCCCGCGCGCACGCAGTTCAGGTCGATGTATGCCGCGATTGTCCTCACGACCTGCCCCTGCGGTTCCACCAGCACGCTCTTGAATCGCTCTGCCCACAACGTCCCGTAACGCTGATGTGTTTTATTGTGCCAGATGCTGTACCTCTGTTTCACCAGGCGCATGAAACCCGAGATGTCGTGCATGAGGGCGAGTTGACGTTTCCGCCACGCTGCCGCTTCAGGTTCATCCGTCTTCAGCTGGGCAGTAATCACCTCGAGTCGCGCCTGCTGATAGCGAGTGGGCTGAGGATAGAGGACGCGGTAGCGCCGCAACAACTCCGCATCCGGCACGCCTGTAAACTTTGGCACACGCACCAACACGTGGAAGTGGTTTGAGAGAATGGCGTAGGTGATAATTTCGACGCCGCAATAGTCCGCGACCTGCCACAGTTGTTTGCGCAAGACCTCCTTGCCGACGTCGCTGATCACCCGCTCCCCATTCACCACACGCGTCATCACGTGGTACACTGCCTCCCCATCTGCAGCTGCCACCTTGATCCGCGCCGTACGCATGCCGTGTACGACAAATATAATTTACCAATACGTCAAATGTTTTTGACCTGTCCCTTTCGGGGAGAGAGGCGGTAGGCTGGTCGCGCCGCGCTACGTTTACGATTTCTTCTTTGCGGCGATCGCTGCCATCTCGTCTGAAGTCCGGAGGAATTCGATCGCGGTGGTGACGTGCTCTCGCTGCGTCTCGGTCAGGATCTTCGCGCTGCCAGCGATGATGGCGTCCCAATCGTAGCGCGGCGACGCCTTCCGGTCCCCGTCGGCCCGCGCGAGCCGATGTTCGCCGACGAGCCGACTGAGTTCCTCAACTTGGGCGGGCGTGAACGCCCCAGCGCCCTGAAACGCGTGCTGCACAATCTGTGCGACCACCGCGCCCGCCGGTTCCGTGCGATTCGCCTCACGCCACCGGTCGAAGGAGCCACCAAATAAATCTTCCAGCGCCGCGTCGCGGCTTTGCGCCGCCTGTGCTCTCTCAGTCGCGGTCCGCGTCGGATCGACCATCACCTGTTGGCAGGCCGCCTGAATCCGATCGAAGGCTTGCAACTGGTCCACGGTGAAGTCCAGCCGTTTGAGCAGTCCGCCAAAACGCAGCCGTTGTTCGCTGACGAATGCCTGCACTTGCATCGAACGCAGCTCCGATTCGCTCGCGGGCAACGGCGTGGACGACAGCCCCGCAGCCTCGGCTTGGCCGTCGATCGATCGATCGACGGTCGAGAGCATCGGCGTCGCATGCTCTGCGCGCGCCTGTAGGGGCGGTTCGCCTTCCGTGCGCAGTGCGGCCAAGCGACGCGCGTCCTCAGCTTCTTTTTGCGTCAGAGTTCGGGTCTCGGCTCGCACGCGTTGGAAATCTCCCTCGAGTTCGGCGGCGACTCCGAGGGCCTGCCGATGAAAAACGGCCGCCACGATGGCCGCGACCGTTGCGGAGACGAAGAGCCAGCGAGCTTTCATCGCGCGGGGCGGTTTTTCCGCGCGAGGCTAATTCGCTTTTGCAACGACCACACCTCGACGGCGGTTTCGAACACGGCCACTTGATCGCGCGACAGAAATTGTGCCGCTGGCTCCCAGACGTCGTTCCAGCTGACCTTTCCCGGATCGGTGCCTTTGCCTTGCTGATACGACGGATCGTGCGCCAGCGCCAGTGCCGTGAGTCGGTCCGCTTGGTCGAGGGTGATGGGTTCGCCGCTTTCGTAGCTCTTGGCCGCGATGCCATCGATAAAATTCCGCACCGGCATCGAGCGCAAATAAGTCTGCAATTGCTTCATGCCCTCGTCACCCAGCAGCGCACGCATGGCGTCGTGCCACTCGGGCCCGCTCTGGCGGTAAACGGCTTGTTCGTCGCGGCCAAGATCGCGCGCGAGCTGGCCATCGAGATTGGCCTGATCCTGTCGGGCCATGATGTGTTCGAAACGAGTGATCTGCTCCGGCGAAAGTCCGCGCTGGCGATAAAGCCGTTGAAACTCCAAATGCCGCCGCGCGAGCGAAGCGTTGTATGCGAGCGCACGATATGCTTTGTCCTGCAAATACGGGCGCGCCGGAGTCGGCGTCTTGGCGATGATTTCCCGTTCCCGCGCGTCCGCCTGCGATCGCTGTTGCTGGAGCGCAGCGACTTCACGTTGGACCGCGGCTTGCCGCTGCACCGCGGTCGCGTGTGCGGATCGCGCCGCCGCGAGCTCGGTTTCGGCCGCTCTGAGGCGGGATGCGTCATGCACCACGCAAACGCCGGCGAGCAAGACGACCGCGCCGGCCACGGCGACGTTGAGTTTGGCGGAGCTCATAAGAAGCGTCAGTTGAAGCGCGGAGCCGGCGGGCATCTGCTGCCACGCCACGGACGAGATCGACGCGAGCGCTTCATCCGCGAGACATGGCGCCGCATGCGCGCCAAGGGCCGAACCGAGCGCAGAGGCAGTCGAGGCGATTCCCCGCCGGCTGAGAATCGCGCGAAGCCGTTCGATCGCGCGGTCGACCCGCTTGCGCGCCGCCTCCTCGCTGATGTGGAGCGTATGGCCGATCTCGACGAACGACCGACCGGAAAAATATCGTAGAAGAACCGCGATGCGATCGGACTCGTTCAGCTTGGCCATCGCGCGGTCCAATACCGGTTCGAGCCGTTCCCACGAAATTTCCGTGGCCGCGTCTTGCATCTCGGATTCGTTCATGGAGCTGGCCTTTTCTTCACGGGCCCGGCGGCGCGCTTCGGAACGAGCCGCACGCAATGCTTCGAACTTCGCCGTCGTGTACAGCCAGCCCACGAGCGAGGCGTGCGCGCGGAGCGTGGGTGCTTTGCGGGCGAGGGCGATGAACACGCGTTGGGTGACATCATGCGCGAGATGCGCATCGACGCCCGGCTGCCGCTGCGCCACCCCGTGCACGATAGCGCTGTGCCGCCGGACGAGTTCGCCAAATGCCTGCTCTGACCGCTCGGTCACATAAACACGCAGGAGTTCGGCGTCGTCGCTGGGCATGAACTCTCTATAGCTCCCGCCATGACGCGAAGCGGACAACAAAAAGACGAGAGACCAAAGACCAGGGGCGAGGCAGCGCCGACGCGGACACGGCCATCGCCGCCCGTGCTATCGATCGCTCGTAGGTTGCTTCCCTGAGACGGGCTCAGGGGAAGCGATGTCTACGATGGCAGCTGCGCAGTTACTGTCCGCGCAGCTCGGCGAGGCGATCTTTTACGGCTTCAGCCCAGATGGCATAGCCTTTCTCGGTCGGATGGAGTCGGTCCGCCATGATGTCGGGGGCGATTACGCCGTTCGCATCGAGAAATTTGTCGCCGATATCGAGGTAGAAAACCGTTTTCCCATCGTGCAGACGCGAGATGATGGGATTAACATCCAGGACGATCTTGCGCACCGGGTCGCCCGGGCTGCCGCGCGGAAAAATGCCGAGCAGGAGAATCTTGGCGGTCGGAAAATCCTTCTTCAGCTCAAGCACCACGGCACCGACCCCCTCGGCGATTTCCGTCGTCGTGCAGGGGCCTGCATTGTTCGTGCCGATCATCAGCATGATCGCTTTCGGTTGAAAGCCCTGGCCCTCGCCATCGCGCAAACGATAAAGCACGCCCTGCGTCGTATCCCCGGCGATGCCGAAATTCGCCACTTTCCATTCGCCGAAATACCGGTCGAAAACCGCCTTGCCCGCGTTGGGCGGATTCACGACGTCCGGCCGGCCCGTGTTGCGCCACCAGTCGGTGATCGAATCGCCCATGAACAGCACGTCGATGTCGCCCTTTTGCGCGACCGCGACATTCGCGGCGTGCTTCGCGCGAAACCCCGGGGCGAGGAACGGCACGACGGCGGGATTCACGCGCGGAGGCCGCACCGCGATCAGCTCGGGATACTTGGCGACGATGGCCTTCGTGTCCGCATCGGCGCGGTCGAGAAAATGCCGCAAGCTGTCCGAGGCTTTCGCGATTTCCTCCGTGGAGGGCCGCGGGATCGCGACTTCCGCCGGCACGGGGCAGGGGACGGGAGCTGGGGTTGGAGGAACTGCCGCGGGAGTGGCAACCGCTGCCGCTTGCGGCGCCGTGGCAGTGGCGGACGCCGTTGCCGCCGGTGGCTGCGATAATGCTGTGGCCGTCTCAGCCGCACGGCCGAGCGACGCGCTGCCGAGCAACGCGGCAGCAAGGAGGAATGAGCTGAGCCGATGAGGTACGGGGTCGGTTTTCATGGTCGATCGGAGCACGGTGGTGAAAAACGCCACCGCGTAAAGCCGGTCCGGAGGTTGAATCAAAAACGCTGACTTCGGTTGAGAGGTCGACCATGCCAAATCGGCGGACGAGGGCATCCGCGCTCCAAGGGGCACCCGAGAGGTGCGGCGCGAAAATTTGCGTGGCACGTCCACTCTTGCTCGGCCTCGAACTCTGACGAATTGCGGCCAATTAACGCCCGTGCCGTTTGACAACGCGCTAAAACGATTACGTTCACTTAGCACCCGATTCCGATGAATATCGTCATCCATCACTCCATGGAAACAGGAGTCGTGCTACGCGCGATCTGTCCCAAGCCAGCCGGTCTCGCCGGTTGAGCTGCGTTGACGGCTCATTCCAGTCCACCGTCGAGTATCGGCTATTCGTGACCTTTGCGGGCATTTTGTTGCTCGCTTTTGTTGCCTCGCCTGCGCCCAGCGCAGGAGCCACTGCCGCCACCGCGGCGAACATAGCCTTATTGTCGCCTAAAAATCATGAATTCACAGATTACCACCCTCGATCCCGTCACTCCCATCAACGCGAAGACCATTCTGGCGCAGGAAGGTTTCGCTTGCTCGGTTCTCACGCTCGCACCCGGCGATGAAACGCCGCTCCGCGAGGCGCGCGATGTCGAGCGGCACCTGCTGTTTGTCGTCGAAGGCGATATCACCGTCCGCTTCGACGACGTGAATACGATATTGAACAAAGACGCCGCGCTTTTGATCCCGAAGGGGAGGGCGCACCTGATTGCCGGTGGAAAGACCGGCTGGTCAAAGGTGCTCCGGGTCGATGTGCCGCCGCGGCAGATCGTCCAGCCCGAGATCATATCCTTCGCGCGCTAAGATTGGTTATGCTGAGCGCGACGCGGCCCGCCCATTGAGGCGGGCCGCTTTTGTTGCCGTTTGTGGAGCGTGGCCACCCCCGGCCGCCGATTCACGCACATACGGGCGGACGAGGTCGTCCGCTGGGAGGACGCAACGAACCTACCACGATGTCCGCGTTCCCTCTGAGCTTCGAAATGTGAACAACTAAAGATCGACAACCGGATATATATTTTACGAAGCATTATACACGGGAGGTATAATGAACACTACGGCTTCACGGCCGCATCTATATGGGATGCTGGCCGGTTTGTTTCTTTCCGCGGGGCTTTGCTTCGCGTCGTTTCTCTTCACTCGCACCTGGACGCATCTGCGCGAATCGCAGGTCATCGAGGTTACCGGCTCGGCGCGCAAGAACGTCCGTTCCGACCTGGCCATCTGGCATTGTCAGTTCTCCGTCGAGGATCGCTCGCTGCTCGGCGCGAACGAGGAACTGAAGGCCGACCTGGCCAAGTGCGAAGCATTCCTGCGCCGGAACATGGTTCAGGACTACGCGCTCGACCCCGTGCAGATCCACGAACTCACCGTGCGAAGCAACGACGAAGAAGGAGCGGTGACGCGACGGGTGGGGTATCAGCTCACGCAACGCATCACGGTCCGATCGAAGCAAGTCGACGACATCGGGCGTTTGAGCCGGGACAGCGCCCAATTGTTGAACGACGGGGTCGCCTTCGTCTCGAACGGCATCGATTTCCTCTATTCGCAGGCGGGCGAGGCGAAGGTCGAAATGATGGCTGATGCGACGCGGGACGCGCGCAGCCGCGCGGATCACATCGCGGTGCAGGGGAAACGGCGGGTGAAGGAACTGCGCTCCGCCCACATGGGTGTCGTCCAAATCAACCCGGTGTTCTCCAGCGCCACCAGTTGGGAGGGGAACAACGACACCTCATCGCTCGAAAAGACCATCATCGCGACGGTCGGCGCCACATTCGCGCTCGAATGACCGAGCGGCGGCGCCTTCGTCCAGGGGCGCCACCGCGGCTTTCGTTTGCTCCGCGAGGTCGCGACGCCAGAGTCGGCGCGGATGTCCCTTGCTTCCGACGCCGATCCTGCTCCGCCGCTGCCCATTGAAAACGCGCCGCTGATCGGCTTGGGGGAGTGGATTGGAACCCGTCCCGGTTGGCAGCCGGGAGCAGTTGGCCAGGTCGTCGTTACCCTCGCGCCCGACGCCGCGGCCCTCGAGGCCAAGAAGGACGATGCGCTCGCGCTCTATCGCCGGATCGAAAGCCAGTTGGCGGAGGCGAGCGACCTGCAGATCGCGCTGGCCACGTCGCTCGACTCGGTGTCGACGCCTTTGCCGGACGCTGCCGCCCCCCAAGCGCTCGCGGCCTATGTGCGCGCCGTCGTCGGCTACCTGGGCGATGCCGGTCCACTGCCGCTGCCGCTCACCCTCGCGTATTCCATTCGTCAATTGGCTCCAGGCGTGCCGCCGATCCCGGCCAGCGTCAGCGTAACGCTGTCGCGTCAAGCGATCGCTGCGTCCTCCACCGCCAGCGTGGGGCAGATCGCGACGCCGATTCCGGCCGACGCTCGTGGCGGATTGCGGACGTTCGCGAAACGGTTTCGGGAAACGTTCCCCGCGCTGCGTCTGGCCGTGGAGGGGCGCCGTTTCGATCCCGAGAATCCGTGGGCTTTCAACGCCCAGTTGGTCGAGCCGACGATCGCCGCCGATCCGACGTGCTTCGCGCCCGCGCCCATCGCCGCGCGTCCGCAATCCGGGGTCGCAAGCGTGCCCGACTTCGGCGACTTCGCCCAAGGGGACGGCTGGCCGCAAACGACCGTGACATTCGCGGATGTCGATTGCGATCGGCTTCTCGCGTCGTGCTTCTGGGCGATCGACGGTTTCAACGCGGAACCTTTCGCCTTGGCTGCCGCTCGCGCCGAGCCGAAGAGCGCCCGTGCGATTGCGGCCGCGCGCTCCCGGCTCGCGCGAGCTTATAGCGACCGGCAATTGCACGGCGTCTTCGAGCCGCCGACTTCGCCCGCCGCGGCCAAGCTCAGCGCGGCACGCGCGGCCTACGCCGGCGCCCTCGATGAATCGCTCGGCGACGCGTACGCGATCGACGCCATCGCGGCGCCCGCGGCGACGTGGAGCCGCTTGCCGGGCTCGTGGAGCGGAGCGGGGCTATCTTTGCTGGGCTCGGTGCAACCGCGCGCGGGCGCGCAGTCACTCCCCATGGTTTCGGCCACGCTTCGCATCGAGCGCGAGGCTGCGCCGACGGGCACGCTCTGTTTTCCGGTTCGTCCGAGCAGCGTAACCGCCAGCTCGCAAGCGACCCTGCCGCCCCTCGAATTTCTTGTCACCCACATCGGCGCGGTCGACGCGCTCGCGAGCGGGCCGCATTGGCTCGCATTGATCGAGCCCGAAGCCGTCCCGATCGGGAGCGAGGCCAGCCTCACGTTTCCCGTCGTGAATCGATTTCAACCGACGACGCCGAGGCTCGGGCAACAGTGCGCCGTGCCGGTCGCCCCAGCGAATCCGACGTTTTCGCAGTTATTCCAATGGGACTACACGGCGGACATCGAGCTTCAGATCGTCGCTCAGGACGTGGCCAAGGTCGTCGTGCATTATAATGGCAGCCCGGAGTCGTCGACCGATGCCACCGGGCGTGCTGGCGCGCCGCTCACCGGTCAAAGGCTGGCCGACCTGTCACCGTCGGCTGCGCCACGCGCGCCCTTATCCGGCTCGCTCGCGGCGGCACTCTTTCGTTTTCACTGCGGTTTCGTCTCGATCGTGCCCGCGTTCGACGAGGTCGTCGCCGGCAAACCGTCCGCCGCCAATATCGTCCGCGCGATCGCTGATTTGCTGGCCCCGATTCAAATCGGCCCGGACGACGGGATCGCGGGCGCCGAAACGGCATCGCGCAACGGCGATGGCTTGTCATTGCCGCTCACCTTGTCGTTGGCCGCCGCTCCGACGAACCCGGGCCAATGGCAACTCACCGTCGTCGCCGAAGGCACGTCGATTCCGGAAACGCTCATCGTCGTGCCAATGACCGCCGCGGGAACGCCGCAACCGAACATCACGACGGTCCGGACTAATCCGCTGGTGATCGGTTTTCAGCCGCAGGACCCTGCGGCTGCGCTCGTCGTCCGGCTTTCGCTTCGTCAGCTCGATTGGCGCGTGGTTGAGCGTGCGTGGACGGAAGCCCGCGTGGTCCGGAATACCGCCCTGCGACCGGCGATGACCACGGCGAATCGATATATTCTCACTACGCCGTGGGCCAGTTTCCCTCGTTCGGCGATAGTGGCCGTCGAAAGTCCGATCCAGGGGTATGACATCGCGGCGCTTGGGACACCGCGATCAGCAGGGCGGGTGATCAGTTGGTTGGAAATGCTGTTCGACCTCGTCTTCGCGGTCGGACCGACGCGCCGCGCGAAGTTTGTCGTAGCTTACGAATATAAGCTCGGCACGGCGCCAAACGGCGCTGGCATGGGTGCGATGATGGTCCGCGTGCCCGTGCTTGCGACGGGACTGATCGTCGTGGGCAATGACGACGGCGCAACAACCCCGGCAGCGCTTGCGTGCAGCCTGGCTCAGTCGATCGACACGTGGGTGCGGACGACCGCTCCGTCGCGGATGAATGCACGCCTCCTCTTCGATCTGACGCTTATGGCCGCGGATTTTGCGGATGAGCGCCCGCTTCTCTCGGTTCCGAATCTCTTGCTCTCCCTCGCCGAGATCCATGGCTTTGGTTGAACGGCGTGGCTTTGCCGACCGTCAGCATTGTAGGGCGGGGGCTCCGAACCCCGCCGTCGCGATCGCGACCTTTGTTTTGAAAAGCCACGTCCCTGCGCCTCTCAGTCTGGGAACGGAACGGCGGGGTTCGGAGTCCCCGCCCTACATTCGCGGCGCGCCGGGCGTCCCCGCTCCGAGGAGCCGTGCGCGTCAATGCCAGTCCGCGAGCGGTGTCAGCGTCGGCGTGTCCCGGTGCGGCCAATTGTCGCCGACGGGCGTGAGCAGCACGGCAATCCGCGTGGGCGAAATGCCGGGCTCCGGCGTGACGTCGACCGTGAGGAGCGTGGCGCCTTCATTTTGATTCTCCGCGGCCGTCGTCGGCCGGGCTGGAGCGAGCTGCAGCCTCGCGCCGGCCGGCTCCAACACCTCGACGCGCAGCGCATGCGCGTCGCTGGTCAGAAGCGCGGACCGGCCGTCCGGGCCGAGCGCAATGCGTTTTCCCGTCACCATCGTCCAGCGCAGCGGTGTTTCGGACCGCACCGGCTTGAATTCGTCTTGGACGAGCACGCGGCTCCGATCGAGCAACGCGATCCCGCGGTGCAAGCTCGCCGCATGGCCTGGATATGCGGCCGTCAGATCCGCCACCGCGAAGGCGTGGACCGGGTCGTCGTTGAACGCGACGATCGGGGCCACGGCGCGCGGCGCCTGCAGGGCATCGCCAGGCGTGACCGTATTGTGGCTGCGATTGTTGGTGCGGAAATAGGTCCAGCGCTTGCCGCCCTTCACATAGAAGTAGCCCGGCAAATCGTAGTACGCGTTCGACACGTCCGCGCCGAGGTCCAGCGCCCAGCGTTCGCCGTCGGCGTCCAGCACGAAGGAGCCCAAGTCCAGATGACCGTGCGACGCGCCGTTTTCGCCGGCCTTGAAACCGACATAGAGCGCGCGCGCATCGTTCCACCCGCTGCGCAAGACGGCGACGTCGGCGGCGCCGCGGAAGTGTAGCGCCACGGGCAGTTCGGCGGTCGAGGTCTCTTTCTTGACTGCGCCCGGAAACCAAACCGCATGCAGGGCGAAGAAGCGGTTCACCACCTGGGCTTGGATGGCCCGGTCGAACGGCGTGATGCGCCCGTGCGCGAGCGTATCCGCAAGTTGGGCGCGAGTGCTGCGGCGTGCGAGCGGTTGACGATAACGCTCGGCCAGCCAGGCGCGCGCCGGCGAATTTTGCAGATCGGTCGAGCAATCGGCGAAGTTGAAGACCGCGCCCGACGGTCCCTGCATAGCCTCGTAATAGACGATCGTGCGCGAAAATCCCGGGACCTCGGGGAGGCCGAGGTCGGTGCCGAGCGCGGTCTCGAGCCCGGCGAACGCAATGGCCGAGTAGGTCGTGCCATAGGTCCAGTAGCCCGGGCCCTCCGGATAGCCGCCGTCGGGCGCGTAGGCGGGCAAGGCGCGCAACATCGACGCGCGCGCGCCGGCGAGGACACGGCGAACGAGCGCGGGCTCTTCGTCGGCAAGCGCCAGCGCCGCAAGCACAAGTCCTCCGTTGCACACTTGATTGTGGTTATTCGTGTTGATCGTCCACGATCCGCCGCGCGCATACGCCGCGTCCGCCCAGGCGAGCGCTTGCTTCATGAGTGCCTCCTTGATTTTCCCGCGCAGCTCGGGCTCGAGGCGACCGTAAAGCCAATCGTAGCCGATCGCCACGGCGAAGCTCATCTCGCCGACAGCCAGGTCGTGCCGTTGATCCCAATCGGCAAACCCGGCGACGGTGCGCAGATCGTCCTTCGCGCGCGTCGCGAAGCGCTCGTCGCCGGTGAGCCGATACGCCATCGCGCAGTGGAGGATCTGGAAAACCGCAATGCGTTCCTGCTCGGGGAAGTCCTTGCCGTCATTGTGCCGGAGCGGCGCCGCCCCGAGGAGCGACTCGGCGGTTGCGATGATCCGCGTATGCAGCGCGGCGCGCAGCGGATCGGACTTGGCCGCCGCCAATGCCGCGGACAGGCCGTCGTCGGTCAACAGCAGTCGCGGGTGGCCCGAGCGGAGATGCGCGAGGGGATCATCCTCCACCGCGGCGAGCTGGCTCACCGCGTTCATCGCAACCACCCAGGCGAAACACCAAAGCCGTAAACGGGACATGCGTTAGCATCGAGATTCTCGCAGGGCCTGTCCATCCCGGCCTCCGCCGTGCGCAATGGGACGGACGCTCGTTACTATGCATGATCGTACTCGTTCTCTCCCCTATACGCAGTAACCGACGGAGCCGGGAAGAGAATGAGAACGCGAAAGAGAAAAAGCGCTGGCGTGGGGCAGGGACGTTGGTCCGAAGCGCTCGCTTGCACCGCGGCGGAACGCATTTCAGAACCGAGCATGGCCAAATTAAGGGTGCATTGCTTCGGCGTTTCCATCGATGGCTTCGGAGCCGGTCCGGAACAGACGTTGCAAACCCCTCTGGGAGTCGGCGGCGAAGACCTGCATCAGTGGTTCTTTCCGACCCGCGTTTTCCAGAAAATGGTGGGCAACGCCGACGGGACGACGGGCGTGGACAATGACTTTGCCGAACGCGGATTTGCGGGGATCGGCGCCTGGATCATGGGGCGCAATATGTTTGGCCCGATTCGTGGCAATTGGCCTGACGACCAATGGAAAGGGTGGTGGGGCGACACTCCGCCGTATCACACGCCGGTGTTCGTGCTCACGCGTCACCCGCGTCCTTCAATCCAAATGAACGGCGGGACCACCTTTCATTTCGTGACCGAAGGGCCCCGGATGGCGTTGGAGCGTGCGCGCGCGGCCGCCGGTAAACTCGACGTGCGGGTCGGCGGGGGCGTCGCCACGATTCGGCAATACCTGCAAGCGGGCGCGATCGATCAACTCCACCTCGCGATTTCGCCCATTCTCCTCGGCCGCGGCGAAAATCTCCTCGCGGGCATCGATCTGCGGAAGCTCGGGTACAAATGCACCGAACACGTGCCGACGCCGCTGGCGACGCACGTGGT
>CBINOT010000177.1:0-12643 GCA_966252355.1 uncultured Opitutus sp.
ACACCCCCCGCCGCTTGAGATCCTTCGCTTACCTGTTGGTTTACCGCATTTGTCGCGAAAGTCGCGGCCACAAATCGGACTGAAAAACGGCCCTTCTTGCGGACTGTCCGGTTTAATGACGCCGTTACAGGCGGATTCCGGGAGCCGCCGTGCCTCAAAAAAACGGAATTACCGAGGGTTTTCTCCGCCGGTAAAACAGGAAGATTGTTTGACGCTAAAACGCTCAAGTTCTGAAGCTTGTGGGTTAGGCGAGGGACCAGCCGGGTCTAGAATTCAGCTAACTTTCCCGCCTGACGGGTGAAACAGCTAGACGTTGCAAATTTTTTTTGAGCCGCCTTGATGGGCAGAAGGCTTTATGCCACTGAATGTTACGACTGGGACGGCTATATGATCGACCGGCCAGTTCACCCCCTCGCGCTGTCTCCTCCATGGTGTTTCATATCCTATTTCCATGAAATTTACTGAGCTTGTTCAGCTGGGCGCCGACCTCGTTGGCGCGGCGCAACGTCAACTTCCGCCGGCGATACGATCGCTCGCGCGGGATGTGGCGGTCCACTACGAGGCCAAGCCCGGGGCCGACGTGCTCGCTCACGGATTCGAGCCGGACGTCCTTGGGTTGTTCACGGGTGAGCCATACGGATCGGAGGGCGACGGCAATCCGCTTCCGCCGCAGATTCTGCTGTATCTGGAAAATATCTGGGACTTCGCGGAAGGAGATGTGTCGGCGTTTCGGGAGGAAGTTCGCCTCACCTATCTGCACGAGCTGGGACATTATTTGGGCTGGGATGAGGAAGATCTCGCGGCCCGTGGGCTCGATTAGGGGCAATCTAGGTGCCGCATTGGGGCGACCGGGCGCTGAATCGCTGCGCACCGGAACTTTACGACCATGGCTATGTCCCGCTAGCGACGGCGGAATCCGCGCTTTCCAATTTGCGGCTCCCATGCCTACACTGCCGCTTTAATCCATTTCGCATGTTCATGAAGAAGTTCTTGATGCTGTCTCTTGTAGCGCTGTTCGGGGCCGCCGTGGCGCGCGCCGAGAAGTCGTTGCCCGAGGTCATCGATCGCATCGGCTCCTGCGAAGCGATCTTGCAGGAATTTCAGCGGCGGCCGGAGACCGCTATTCCTGCCCCCGTCCTGCAACGCGCGAAAGCCCTGATCATCCTGAATCAGTTCAAGGCGGGCTTCTTGCTCGGGGTAAAGGACGGCTATGGTATCATCCTCGTTCGGAAACCCGATGGTCGCTGGAGCCTGCCCGTGTTGCTGAACGCCGGCGAAGCCAGTCTGGGCCTGCAGGTCGGTGCGAATTCGTTCGAGAGCATCTACGTCATCACCGACGCGAATATTCCGAAGCTGCTATTCAAGCATCGTTTCAATCTGGGCGTCGACGCGAAGGCCGTGGCTGGTCCCAAGGCCGCGGCGAAAGAGAAATACAGCGAAGAGATCCTGAAGGCCCCGATCCTCGCGTATACGAAGTCGGTCGGCCTCTACGTTGGGGCGACCGTTAAAGCCGGCCACCTCTCGCGTGACGACGAAGGCAACTTCGTCCTCTATCGTACGCGCTACACCCTGCCGGAGTTGTTGTATGGCGATTTCATCCCGGCCGCTCAGGTTCCCGACGCGGTTCGCAATCTGTTAGCTGACGTTCAGCGTTACGCGCCGTAAGCGTCTTCCTCGCTTCGCGCCGTCGAACGTCGGCGCCCTTTACCCACGGCGGAATTCGCGAAGATACGCGACGAGTTCGGCCACGACCGCTTCTGCGACGATCGTCTGCGCGTCGATTCGCGTCGCACCTGGGCATTCCACGCGGCCGCTACGGATGGCGAGAAGCTTTCGGCCACGAGGGGTGCGGTGTGCGATCGCCCACCAGGCGAAAGGGTGAGTGACGCCGTCCGCGTTCGACGCTTCCGCGTAACCCGTGGTGGCGACGCCAAGATCGCTTGTGAACAGCGCGCATGCCCCGCGGGCCATTTGCTCGGCGACCGCTGCGGAAACGGCGTTGACGGGCCTCGCGGCCGTGCGATCGACGCCGAGGTGCCGGACTTTTTGGTCGAGCGAATACGCCGTGATTCCACCGCAAAAAAACTCCGACGCGCCCGATACCGCGCCAATGGTCGTTTGTACGCGTCCGCAAGTCAGGCTCTCCGCCGCCGCCACGGTAAGCCGCGGCGTCTGCAACAGCAGCGCTTTCAGCTCGTCGACGTGACGCCTCATTTGAGCTCGAGGCCGACGGGGCAATGATCGCTGCCCATTACTTCCGGCGAAATCCACGCGCGCTTCAACGCGGCACGGAGCCGCTCGCTAACGACGAAGTAATCGACGCGCCATCCGATGTTCCGCGGACGGCAATTCATCATTTGGCTCCACCATGTGTAGTGGCCGGGTCCTTTTTCGAACTCGCGAAACGTGTCGACGTACCCGCTCGCGAGCAGCTTGGAAAAATTCGCGCGCTCTTCCTCGGTAAATCCCGCGTTGCGCCGGTTGGTTTTCGGATTCGTGAGATCGATTTCCGTATGCGCGACATTGAGGTCGCCGCAGAAAATCACCGGCTTGTTCTTCTCCAGCTTTTTCAGATGCCCGAGAAAAGCGGGATCCCATTCTTTCGTGCGGTACTCGAGTCGCGTCAGCCCACGCTGTGAATTTGGCTGGTACACGTTGAGGAGATAAAAGTCGTCGTACTCGGCATTGATCACACGACCTTCCGCATCGTGATCCTTGCTGCCTATCCCGAGCGTGACATTCCGCGGTTGAAGGCGAGTGAAGATCACGGTGCCGCTGTAGCCCTTTTTCACCGCGGGATTCCAGAACACCTCGTAACCGTGCGGCCAAGCGATGTGCTGCACATCGCCCGGATGGCATTTAGCCTCCTGCAGGCAAATCACGTCCGCCTGCGCCTTCTCCATGAAATCCAGCAGGCCTTTTTTGTGCGCAGCGCGCACGCCGTTGACGTTCCAGGAGACGAATTTCATCGGTCGACGCTACCAGCGAAGCCGGTCGGGCCGGCAATCGTTTTGTGCAATGCCGATCCCAAGCGGCACCGGCGTCTCGCCCATGTCGGAAACGCCGGCGGGCCTGTAATCGCCGTCATCCTCGCGTCGTGTGATGTCACGACGCGGCCTTGCATGCGCTTTCGCGTTCCAGTTTCACTAGCGCCTTTCCTCCGATGTCGTTCAAGCACCTGCCACTCGGTCAGCGCATTCCCTCCAGTCCGCATGCGGTGTCATGCAGTCTGCCGACGATGCGCGACGTGCGGGGCTACGAGGAAAAGCATCCTGAAACGATGCGGCAATTGACGTCCGGCTATCCGCGCTTCGTCGTTCATCCTTTCTCGCGCCACCTCATCGCGCATTACACCGCGACCCAACCGGCGCTGGTCGGACGCACGCTGTGGCTCGCTTCGTCGGCTGCAATGGCTCGCCAACTTCTGGCCTATCTCGACGCGGCGGCGGGCGGCGCCCTGAGCGACGCGCGCTTGTTCGCGGCGGATGGTCTGCATGGCGTCTCGCATCCCGCGACTGCCACTGAGATGGCGGCGCGCGCCAAGACGTTTCTCCAGAACATCGGCGGCTTTCTCTCTTCGCGCGAAGCGGAAGATCGTCTCGTCCAACTCGGGTTGCTCGCGTCGCGCTTTGCGGAAGACACGTTCGCCGGCGACGCGCCCGCTAAAGTGCGTCGCGTTTTGCGGCGAGCGCTGCCGGAGTGCGCCGATCGCGATCTGCTTCTCGCCAATTCGGGGATGAACGCGGTGTATGCGGCGTTTCGGGCGTCCGCGGAAATTCAGGCCGCGCGCGGTCGCACGATTTGGTTGCAGCTCGGGTGGCTGTACCTCGACACGATTGCGATTCTCAAGAGGTTCACCGCTTCGCCCGCCGATTATGTATACCTTCGCGATGCGTTGGATTTCGAAGCGATTGCGCGGATCTTCGCCAAGTTC
The DNA here is from genome assembly GCA_966252355.1 of uncultured Opitutus sp. GTDB lineage: Bacteria > Verrucomicrobiota > Verrucomicrobiia > Opitutales > Opitutaceae > ER46. Next base: position 3,935 of record CBINOT010000177.1, read on the forward strand.
GGCCCAAAGATTGCAGGGATCGTCGCCGAGCTGCCGACAAACCCGTTGATTCAGACGCCCGACATTCCCGCGCTCGGCGCGCTCTGCCGCGAGCACGGCGCCCATTTGTTTATCGATCCGTCGGTGACGTCGGCGTTCAACGTCGACGTGTTGGCGCACTGCGATGGCGTCATCTGTAGCCTCACCAAATACACGGCCCACGAAGGCGACCTCACGGCGGGCGTCGTCGCGATCAACCCGGCCGGCCGCGACGCCGCCGAATTGCGCCGGCGCTGCGCGGAAGAACTCGACCCCATTTATCCGCGCGACGTGGCGCGGCTCGCGGCCCAGATTAGCGCAACGGAGGCGGTCCTAGCGCGCATTCATGCGAACACGGCCAAAGTCGCGGCCTTTCTCGAGGCGCACCCCAAAGTTCGCGACGTGTTTTGGGCATTGCATCCCGCGTCGCGCGAAAACTATCGGCGCATCGCCCGCGCGCCGCATGCCACCGGCGGGATGATTTCCTTCACCCTGCGCACCCCGATGGAGCCGTTCTACGATCGGCTGCGTTTGCCGAAAGGCCCGAGCTTCGGGATGAAGACGACGCTGATCTGCCCGTTCATGTATTTGGCGCACTACGATCTCGTAACGACGCCCGCCGGCATCGCCGAATTGGCCGCCAGCCGCCTCGATCCCGATCTCCTCCGCCTCTGCGTCGGCATCGAACCCGTCGACGAAATCATTTCCGCCCTCAGCGAAGCGCTCGGTTAGGCAGCCTCCGTAGTCGAATGGCCGATTCTCCTGCCGTACGCAGGCCGGAAGAGACCTAACCGCCAGGCGTTTCGCACCAAGAGTGATCGTGGTTGCCACCACGTGACGAGCTCCTGAGACCACGATTGTCTCACCCCTCTTGTAGACTCCTTCGAATGGTGGACAATAGGACTCGTCTCTTCAGCAGGGCTCGCAGCAACGTGCATGGCGATGCTGACGCGCGGGAGATTACATTTTTTCCGCGCGCCTCTTGTTTTCAGGCCGCTAACCGCCGTTTTTATAACCATGGTCGTGAACAACGATTACTCCGAGTTAGTTCGATCAGCGCTACGAACTACCTTGTAACGCTTATGAACTCTTCGGCGCGCGACACTTCGCCCCACCGGCAAGCGTGCATCCTCATGTCAATTAAGAATGACAATAAAACATACTGTAAATTGGGTATTTTGCGGTCGTTGACAGGCGTATTTCGCTCTGCCGATGCTGCGGACCAGTATTGAAATTCCTCTCACGCGTCCAATTTGGGCCAGCCTTTCAATCTAAGATAATCACGAGAAGGGCGTCTTCACCGGTCGGGCCACAAGTTCTTTCACCTCATCGCACCTCCTTACTTTTTTCAGCCGCTTTTTAACTAACACAATCACCTCCAATCAGCTTCAGCTCCGATGAAATCGATTGCCTTTAATCTAACTCGCATCGCCAGCACCGCGGCCGTTTTGGCTGCATTTCAAGCGGTCGGCTTCGCCCAGGCACTGGGTAACGCCGCTGATCAAGATTTCGCCGCGCTCGAAGTCGCGGCGCGTCCGTTGCCGATCGCTCCGCTAGCGGCTGGCCAGAAGAAGACGCATGAGGATTTCGTGCGCGATCAGAAGATGCAATCCGCGGCCTTTGTCGCGGCCGCGAAGCAGGCGCACGATTTTTATACCAAATACCCGTCGCATGCGAAGGCTTCGGAGGCGAAAAAGATCGAAGCGATTTCAATGCTGCGGGCCGCCAACACCGGCTCGGCCGAACTCGAGCCCACGGCGCTGCGGCTCGCGCGGGAATTTCGTTCCGACAACGCGAACAAGTCGGCCGATCGCTTCCAAGTCGCGATGACCGTGACTCAAATCGATATCCTCAAAAAGCACCTCAAGGAGAAGCCGGCGCTGATGGCCGAATACGAGAAGCGTGCCGGCGATCTGTATGGCGAATTCCCTGACGAGCCCGCGGTGTTCGATTTATTCGTCGGTATCGCTCGTAATGCCGATGAGGTGCAGGCCCGGTCCGTGGCTAATCAAATCTTACGCATGCCGGCGACGGCTCGTGCGAAGGAAGAAGCTCAAGCGGTGCTCGACCGCCTCGACATGCCTGGGAAGCCCATCAGCTTGGAATGGCAGGACGAGAACGGGAAGTTCTACAAGAGCAGCGATTTCAAGGGTAAGACTCTGGTATTCTATGTGTGGTCCTCGTCGAGCGATGGTCCGGAAGAGCGTGGGGGGAATCTGAGTTCTCTCCCGGCCAATGTTGTCCTCGTGTCGGTCAATGTGGATACTGACGTGACCCGGGGCAAAGCAGCGAAGAGTAAAGCTACGTTCGTCGGTATCTCCTATTACGACGACCGCGGCCTCAATGGCCCGCTCGCCAAGCAGCTCAGAGCCGCGAAAGCGCCCGCGGTCCATGTCGTGGATTCAAAAGGCACGTACGTGGGCATGGGCGCTCCCGCCGATCTTCCCGCTCTCCTCGCCGCCGCCAAATAACACTTTCCCGCGATGCACCCCTGGAGACGCGCCATACTTGGCGCCCTATTCCTGGGGTTGGGTCTCGCGGCGAAAGCCGTCGACCTGACCTCGTACTCATTTCCGGAGAACAATCTCCCGCAAATTTACGATTGGGACGTGGACAACTTCGGGCAGCCGTATCGGCTGCGGGCGAAGGTTGACGGCTCGTATCACGCCGCAAATGGCTGGTGGAACAACTGGCAACAGTTGGAGGGAATGCCCGGCACGGGCTCTCACTGGGTGGATCTCTATTGGCTGAAATACGATTGGGACTACTCCACGCTCCAGGAAATCGGGCCCTTCAATGGCACATCCATTTGGGTGGAGTCGCCGAACAGCGCGCCCTCCATCACGTGGTCCTCCGCGCCTAGCGAAGCCAACTCGGGCCAATCCTATTTTATCGAAGCGCACGGCTCCGATCCGAACGGCAATCTCTCGGCGGTCAGCGTGTGGCGCGAATGGACGCCGTATGCCTTCAATGGTGGCGGTAACGGCTGGGATGAATGGTCGGGCAATCCCTCGACCGATTCCGGCGAGCAGTACATCAATTACATGGCGGAAGCGCACGACTCCCAAGGCGCTTCCTCCGGGTACATCTATACGACGATCCACATCAAGCCGCCGAATCAGGCGCCGACCGTGTGGTGGACAAATGAGCCCGGCACCGTCGAACGCAACACGTGGTACACGGTTCGCGCGGATGCCCACGATAACAACAATAACATGACGGGCATTCACATCTATCGAGAGTGGTCGCCTTTTGCCTTCGCGCTCAATGGCAATCAAACGGACGCGTATTCCTCCAATCCGGATTATGCGAGTGGGCCAGCGGGGTCGACGATTACGTACATGGTGGAAGCGCACGATGCGGACGGCGCATCGTCGGGCTACATTTACACCACGGTCCACATCAACAACAATTTACCGTATTCGAGTTGGAGCCCGACCAACATTACGACGTACATCAACGAACCGTATACGTTCACGGCTTCGGCCTCCGATATCGACGGCAATCTATACCAGATGCGGTCGTATGAATATGCCTGGGAAGACATCGGCGGCACCTGGGTGCAGCGACAGAATTATCAGCAGTTCGACGTCAACTATAGCTCTGGTGGACCGATCAGTTCCAGTTACACCCACGTCGGCGGCAAGCCTTTCAAGTGGAATTACAATTACGTCCTGATTGCCCGCGACTCCGCGGGCTTGGAGAATTGGCCGTGGGTTGGTTTCGGCAATATTCTCAATGTTACGTTAGACAATCGTGGCCCGAAGCCGCCGCATCTCGTCCCGGCACAAACGCATATCGGGCTTGGGCAATCCGTCACGCTGAGCGGCGATGGCACCGACGATGACCAGAACGCCACGAACCAATGGTTGTGGTACCAAGGTCCGAATGATGGCCCGAACGAGTGGCACCAACTCACGATGTCCAGCTACGTCAGCGGGACGGGAAACACCGTTGCGAATTACACGTACACGCCGACTCAACTCGGGGCCTATCACTTCAAAACGCGCGTCAATGACCCGTATGCGGTAAGCATGGATGTCTTCGTTGACGTCCTCGTGGAGGATACGACACCGCCGAGTCCGCAGACGAATTTCCGTGCGACTGAGACCCATTCGACGTGGGCCTACTTCATGTGGACGTTATCGTCATCCACTGACGTAACGGAGCAGCACCTCTACTGGCAGCCGTCGGGTGGCGGTACGACGACCGATGTCGCGTTCGGCTATAACGTCGATGGAGTTTCGATTACGGGCTTTACGCCGGGCAATTCGTACCACGTGTACCTGAAGGCGAAGGACGGTGCGGGGAATTATTCTTCGCCCAGTAACGCGGTCGATTTCACGGCTCCGTACGAGCCGCCCACGATCACCACCCAGCCGCAAAGCAAGTGTGTGATGACCGGCCAATCGGTAACCCTGTCGGTGGTCGCGAACGCCTATCCCGCACCCACCTATCAATGGAAACTCAAGGGCAAGCCGGTGGTCGGCGCGACGAATTCGACGCTAACCTTTGCTAGCGCGAAGAAGGCCAACGCCGGCCTTTACACGGTCGTCGTCTCTAACCTCGGCGGCACCGTTACGAGCAGCCCCGCGCTACTCAGTATCGGTGTGCCCGGAGATTCCGATGGCGACGGGATGCCGGACGCCTGGGAGCAGCAGTACGGCTTAAATCCGCTCCGCATGGATGACGCGTTGCTCGATCCGGACAACGACGGGTTGACCAACGTAGCGGAATATAACCTGAACTTCAGTCCGATTGCGTACAACGCCGGAACAAGCGCCCTCGGTGGCAGCATTCCGGCTGGCTGGCCGAACACCGGAGATACGTCGAACACGAAGGCGGTAGGGCTGACCACAGGCGAATTGTCGGTGGATCACTCGGGCGCCTTGACGTATTCGGTGCCGATTTGGGTCACACCAGGCACCGCGGGCATGCAGCCGCAGGTGGCGTTGAATTATTCCAGCCAGGGCGGCGCCGGGCTTTTGGGCTTTGGTTGGTCGCTCTCTGGCGTTTCGCAGATTAGTCGTGGGCCGCAAACGCGGGCGGTGGACGGCGCAATCCATGGCGTCGATTTCACATCGGGCGATCGCTTCTACCTCGATGGGCAGCGCCTGATCGCGGTCGTGGGCGCGGACGGCGCCGATGGCACCGAATACCGCACGGAGATCGACGGATTCACCAAAGTCGTTTCGCACGGAGCCTACGGCAGCGGCCCGGCGTGGTTCGAAGCTTGGACCAAGGCAGGCTTGATCATCGAATTCGGCAATTCGCCGGAGTCGGCGTTCAATCCGTCGGGCTCCCTCGGCGTGCTGAGTTGGTCGGTCAGCAAGATTCGCGATACCAAGGGTAATTACATGACCTTTAGTTACGCGGAAGACACAACGACGGGTAGACAGGAGTTGGCCCGGATCGATTACACCGGCAACGCTAACACCGGGGCGCAGCCTTATGCTTCGGTGCGTTTTGAATACGAAATTCGCCCCGATTGGTCGTCGGGTTATCGCGCCGGGTGCTACCTTTCGACCACCGACCGTCTGAAGACGATCAAGGCCTACTACGGCGAGACGGTCGGCCGCACCTATACCTTGAATTACACGCCGAGCGGGCCGAGCAGTCGATCGCTGCTTACTTCTCTTACCGAGACCGGCCAGGATGGCACCTCCTATCCCGACCTGACGTTTGACTACGAACAGAACACCCCGGGATTCGCCGCTCAAAGTTCGGCGCCGTGGATACCGCCCACGCCGACGGTTACCGCGCAAGGTTTCAACGGGCGTCCGACCCAATATGGCACGGGCTTTGTCGACCTCAACGGCGATGGCCGGCCCGATTTCGTACAATACTATTGGGATGTAGGCTCTTCGACGAGCGTCAATCACGCCTGGCTGAACACGCCCTCGGGCTGGCTCACCGCGGAGGGTGGGGCCCAGCCTGATTACCGGCTGCCTTTCCCCCTCGGATATTCCAATAATCACGATACGTCTGGACGGTTTGCCGATCTCGATGGCGACGGCCGGGTCGATTTCCTATGGTACCACGTCACCGGAAGTAACGTTCATGAATACGGCGCCTATCGGAATACCGGCTCGGGTTGGACGTCGATCCCGGCGTATGCTCCGCCCTTTGCGCTCGCGTACGACGGCGACACCGATTCTCGAGGCGTCCATCTGGTCGATCTGGATGGCGACGGCCGCGTGGATATTATCGCGAATGGCGCCGGCAATGTTCGGCTGAACAGTGGCACCGGATGGAATGCTGCGTCGCAGTGGTCCACCCCTTGCGATCTTGGCCGCGGCGCCGTTTTCATCGATGTGAACGGCGACGGGTTGTCCGACATCGTGCAGTGGTGGTATGGCAACAACACGAGTCTTCGCGGGGTCTTCATCAACAACGGCAACGGCTGGAATAGCTATTTCCCCGGCAGTCCTGAGTTCACGAAATACTGTCCGCCGGCCCAACTCAATGCGGGCGATCCCAATTGGGGTACGAATTCGCCGATGGGCGGCGATTTGGTGGATCTGAACGGAGACGGTCTAGTGGACCTTGTCGCTCGCAACGATGCGGCCGGCAATTATCTCGCGCCGCAAGCATGGTTCAACACCGGGACCGGTTGGGTGCAGGCGGCGGCGTCGACCTATCAGCCACCGTTTGAATTGCGCCACGACCACGAGTCGTGCGGCGGTCTCTTTATCGACCTCAACGGCGATGGTTTAGTCGATGCCGTTCAAGCTTACGATCAGGCGAGAAAAAAGGTCTATTACAACACGGGCCATAGTTGGGCGGCTGGCCTGGCCAACGAGGAAGCGCTCCCGGCCAAGGTGTATGCCCTCGGTTGGTGGAATCAGAACTTCACCGAATTGGTCGACCTCGATGGCGATGGCATGGTGGACCAATCTGGCTACTGGAACAACAACGGCTACGGGCAAACCGCCGCGCGCAATCTTTCGAACCCGCGCCAGGATCGCCTGAAGAAGGTGACCAACGGTTTCGGCGTGTCGGCGCAGGTTTCGTACAAGCCGCTGACCGATTCCTCGGTGTACACCAAGGGCACAGGCGCGACGTTCCCCGATGTCGACGTGATCAGCCCGATGCTGGTCGTGTCGCAGGTCCGTAACGACGACGGCGCCGGCGGAACCTACGATGTCAACTACACCTACGGGGGCCTGCGCAGTAATGCGAATCGCGGTTCGCAAGGTTTCGCATCGATGACGGTCACCGACTCGCGCACGAACATCACATCGCTGACGACCTTCATGCAGGCGTTCCCGCTCACCGGGATGACGTACACGACGACCACGCGCAGTGGCTCCGTCGCCCTGAGCGATTCCATCGTCCAGTACACGGACAAGACGTCCTACGGCGGCAAGGTGCACTTCGTCGTAGCCTCGGACACGATCGCCACTACGCGCGACCTGAATACCGGCGCGCAGATGAGCCAGACCCACACCTACGTGCCCGACCCAGCCAACGACATCGACGCTTACGGCAACACGAAGCGTCTCGTGGTCGATTCGGGCGACGGTGTGATCAAGACGACGGTCAGCACGTTTATTAACGATACGGCAACGTGGAAGCTCGGACGGCTTATGACGAGTACCGTGACGTCCAGCGCCACGGGCAAACCGAGCATCGTTCGTACCTCGGCCTTCCTTTACGACGCCACGTCCGGTCTCCTCACCGACGAGGCCGTTGAACCGGTTCTTTCGGGCACACAGCTGTACGCAGATTATACTACTCTCGCCGGCTATGGGTTGAATTCGCTGCGCACTCATTACGAGTACGACAACTTCGGCAACAAAACTGCCGCTCGGGTCTGCGGTCTGAAGGTACAGGTCGCAAGCGATGGGACAGTATCTTCCGCGAACCAACTCGAAATCCGCTCGACCACCAGTACGTACGACCTGGTTGGCCGCTTCCCGTCCACGAGCACCAACGCGCTTGGGCATACCGAAACGTACAACGCGTACGATCAAGTGCTCGGCGTCGCTACGCGCATCACGGGGCCGAACAATCTCGCGACGTCGTGGACGTACGACGGTTTCGGTCAGAAGACGCGTGAGACCCGGCCCGACGGCACTGTGACCGATATCCGTCGGAAGTGGGCTGGCGTCGGCTCTGCCGTGCCTTCGGGCGCCAAATTCCAGGTCGAGACAGAGGCAACCGGTACCGCGCCAGCAATTGGATTCTCGGACGCATTCGGCCGAGCGATTCGCGCGCTAGCAATCAATGGCGCCGGCGAAATGATCTATCAGGACACGCAATACGACAGCATTGGCCGCGCGTACCGCCAATCCAATCCCTACCGCAATGACGGCAGCACGGTATATTGGGCCGAGACAGTCTCATTCGATGTTCTAAACCGACCCCTAGTTGCTCGGACACCGACCGACAGCGGTTTCGTGCAGACCAGCTTCAGTTACAGCGGTTTCGTGACAAGCGGTACCGATCCGAATAATCATCGGACCGACACCACGAAGGATTCACATGGGCGGGTCACGAAGGTCGAGCGCAACGCCGGTGCCGGAACCGGAGCGAGCGATTACAGCGCGGTCTCTTACGACTACGATGCGCTTGGGCAGCTGACCCAGACGATCGCCGCTGGCGTTACTACGACGCTTACGTACGATCTGTTAGGGCGGAAGCAATCGATGACCGATGCAGACATGGGCCTGTGGCAGTACCGCTATA
>CBINOT010000178.1:0-12612 GCA_966252355.1 uncultured Opitutus sp.
GGTAGCACTTCCCGCGAATGACGCGAATCGCGCGAATGTGCTCAGACCTAAATTCCTCACGCTTGGATTCAGTGACATTCCACTCTGAGCCGACCGCTCTCTTGGCGCGGCATTCGCGTCGATTCGCGTCATTTGCGGGCGAGTCCGGACGTTATTGCCCCCGGCGCGCGACTACATCCCGCGCATGAAATTGAAAATCCGGTCGTGCGCGCCGGGCAGGCCTTCGTGGGCAAAATCCGGGTACAGCACCATGGATTTCTTCGCGCGAATCTTGTTGTACGCGGCGAATTGCGTCGAAGGCGGGCAGATCGTGTCCATCAAGCCGGTGAACATGAGCACCTCCGCCTTGATCCGCGGTGCGTGATGCTGGACGTCGATGTAGCCGAGCTTCGTGAAAATCTCGGTTTCCCGCTCGTGACGCGGATCGAACTGGCGAAAATACGTCCGCAGTTCGGCGTACGCATCCTTGGCGAGATCCATCTCCCATACGCGGCGGTAATCGGAGAGAAACGGGTACACCGGCGCGGCCCGCCGAATGCGCGGCTCGAGTGCGGCGCACGCCAGCGTCAACGCCCCACCCTGTGACCAACCGGTCGCTCCCACGCGTTGGGGATCGACCTCCGGCCGGGCCATGATCACTCGCGCGAGCTGCACCGTATCGAGAAATTGGGCGCGGTAGTACATTTTGCGCGGGTCCGATTCATCCAGTCCGCGAATGATATGGCCGTGATGCGTGTTGCCGCGCACACCGCCTGGATCTTCGGAGAGACCCGATTGACCGCGGCAATCCAGCGCCGCCACACTGAATCCCGCGCCCGCCCAGCCGATCTTTTCCACCCAGTCGCCATCGGGCCAAGCGTAACCGTGAAACGCCAGGATCGCGGGGCTGCGTCCGGTGCTGCGGCGGGGGCGGACATACTTCGCGTGCAAGCGCGCGCCACCGACGCCGCGAAACCAAAGGTCGAAGCATTCGACATGCGCGGCGCTCAGCGTCCGATTCGGAACGAGCTCGGCATGCGGCGGCGTGGCGTCCAGTTCGGCGAGAGCCTCACGCCAATAACGCTCGAAATCGGCAGGACGTGAATTGATGCCCCGGTAGCGGCGGAGCTTTGGGAGCGGAAGATCGATCAGTGGCATAGGAGAAAGAGAGCGGAATAAGGAGTCGGGAGCAGGAAGGTGGGGCGAGGTCTCCGTCCCCCGCCGTCCCTCCGGCGATCAAGCGCTTCATCGGGCGAGGACGACGGCGGCATGGCGCGCGATGGGCGGCGTCGCTAGGCGCAGCGTACCTCCGGCATGCGTGAGGGTTTCGTCGGTGGGCAACGGCGTGCCGTTGATCGTATCCCACCACGTTACCTTCCACTGCCCGGCCGGAACGTCGTCGATCGCAATCGTGCCATTCGCGGGCGCGGCGTCGGCCACGGCAAACACCCCGCGCCGATTCCAAAGCCACACCGCAATGAAGTTGGACGAGCGCTGGCCGATCGCCGCCAGCACCGCGGTCTCGACTCCGAGGTCGAGCGCTTCGACCTCGATCCAATCGCCCTTGCCGGCGTTCTGCAGCACTAGCGTGTGCCGGCCTGCATCGATGTGCGCGGTCAACTCGGCGGGACGTTCGGCCGTCGGCCGATCGGCAGCATTGGGCGCCCAGCTTTTTTCCGCGGAGGTTTTGCCGTCGACCAGCAACTGAACGCCCGCTTGCCCGTTGCCCGCGCCGACAATTCTGGCGCGCACCGTCGTGGGGTGATCGAGTTCGAGACGATAGGTCGCCCGATCGGGAAACCCCTCGGCGATGCTGTCGGGCCAACCCACGTAGATCCGCGGAATATCGGCGAATCCGAAGGGCAGGCGGCCATCGAGCGGAACATCGATTTCCGGGGCGGCACGGCGCTGCCACACCTGACACCCCCGCAATTCCAGCGGCATGCGGCTCGCTGATTCGACGACCGCGGAAAAAGGCTGGAGATCGTGCTGCGCCGCATAGCGGCTGATCACCGCGAAACGTTGCACGGCCCCCAGCTCCCCGGCTCGCTGCTGCTCGAGAATGGTCGCTCCCACCCAGGGCTGGCTCGGCAGACGCGACTGGCCGAACAGGGCGGCCCAAACCGGCGGCACCTGCGCCACGCCCGACTTCTTGACCGCGTCCGCGACGTCGAGGTGGTCGTCTCCCACCTCGCCATAAAATGCCGGCCGATCCACCGCGCCCGCGGGGAAATTCATGCTGCGCGAGCCGACGATCAAATCGGCGGCGTAGAGATGCGGCTGATAGAAATCCATTTTGGCGTAGATCGGGCTGCGCACGTTGTCGGTGCTGGTCGTGACGAGATGACGATAAAGATCCACCGACCGCAGGAGTTCAGCCATGTCGCCATGCCATTCGGCCACGACGGCCGCGTTCTTTTCTTTGTCGATCGCATCGACCCAGTGCACTTCGTTGAACAGCTCCCAAGCGAAAATCGCAGGCGACCAGCTCCAGCGCGCGACGATGTAACGATACTTGAGCATCGTGATGAGCCGGGCGGCCGGTTGGGTGAAAAACTCCGTCGGCGTTTTCAAGATGCCGCCTTTGTTCGCCGCGTTCCAGGGATTGTCCTTCCAATTCGAATTCGCGCCGGTGGTGAATTGGCCGTGGTGCTGAAACACCATTTGGACGTAGACGCCGTTTTCCTCCGCGGCCTCGAGCAGTTGGTCCCAGTTCGCGGCAATCCGCGGATCCACGCCGCCCGGGGGCGGCGACTGGCCCATCCATTCCGGCAACCAGTCAAGATTCAGCGAGCCCCAGTGCACCATCCAGACGCGCATCCAGTTCAAGTTCGCTTTCGAGAATTTCGCGAACGCGTCGCGATAAAACGGCACGCAATCGCCGTTCGGCCACGCCACGTTCGCGCCCGTCGGCACGAACGGCCGTCCATCGGAGCGGATGAAAGAGGTGGGATGGGCCGGATCGCGCAGAATCGAGGGCAACCGGTTCTTCGTTTTTACCTCGAACGTTTTTCCGGAAACGACGCGCGCCTTCAGGTCCTGGCGAACGCCGCCGGTGCTCTCGGCCACGTTGCCGAGCCGGTAAGTGCCGATCTCATCCGGCCGCGCGTGAATCGCATAGACGTCTTTGCCTTCGTAATACGCCGGCAGCACGACGGTCCGATTCGAAGGCGTGACGACCTCCGCCCACAACTCGCGCGCGAACGGATTTTTCACCTCCGGATTGTCCGGAACCTTGAACTCGAATTCGACCGGCTTCGCTAGCGCGGTCGCCGCGAAAGCGAAAATGCCAATCAGATTGGAGACACTCCGAGCCACTCTAGCGCGAGGTAATACAGACTTCATGGGGCAATGAGTTTAGATTCCGGCGCGTACACCCGGCCGAAGCGTTGCGCATATTGCGCGGCCAGCTGGCCGAGCGTTTCACGCGAGACACGCACTTGAAGTTGGGCGCGGCGCAGCCAGTCCCGGGCGGCGCGTTCGTCGCCCACGCCGATGGCATAGAGCGCCAAGGTCGTCAGCGCGATCGGATGCTCGGGCTCCACTTCGAGCGCCTTATTCAATTCGACGACCGCTTCCCGCACGCGGTCTTGCCGCAAATAGATTTGAGCGAGTTCGATCAATGGATCGGCTTCATCGGGCCGCAACCGGAACGTTTCGCCAAACTCCGAGACGGCGGCATCGATTTGGCCGGCGGCCGCCAGCCGGCGAGCGCGCTGCAAGTGCAAACCCGGCGAGTTGGGGCAATGGCGCAAGCCAAGCGAAAGCGTGCGCGCCGCGGTGGCGTCGTCGCCCGCGCTCAGCGCCAGATCGACCAACTGTGCCCAGGCATCGGACAGCGAGGGCTGAACTTCTGCGGCGCGTGCGAGATACTGACGGGCGGCGGCCACATTCTGCGTACTGCGACAAAGCAGGCCGAGTTGCAGAAGCACGTGGCCGTCCTGCGGCGCAAGCGACGCCGCGCGTTCGAGGATCCGACGCGCGCCCGCGGCATCCCCTCGATGTTCCGCAAAACCCGCGGCCAAGGTCAGACGAAAGATATCGTAGCAGTCATCTAGCATCTCATCGATCCACGGGTCGACCGGATCGAAATACGAACCGGAGCTCTTGGCCCTCGCGCGCAAGGCGAGCGCGCGGTCGTTGGCCCCGAGCTGTTCGTATACCGTCACCAACAAATCCGTGCCGATCGCTCCGTTGCTTTGTTCGGCGGCTTTCTCCAAGCGCTCCTTGGCTTTCGCCGCCGCGCCGGCCTTGAGATCGAGACGAGCCAGCCCGACGAGGGCGTAAGGATTCGACGGTTCCGCCTCGAGCACACGCGCGTAGGCGCGGGCGGCCTCGGCATCGCGATTCGTTTTGAGATAGGCATCGCCGAGTCGAATGAGCGCCGGCAGGTAATTCGGCGCCAGTCGCACGGCACGCTCCCAAAGCTGAATCGCGGCATCGAGCTCGCCATACCCCGCACGGATCGAGGCCAGCCGATGCGGCCATTTCGCCTCGTTCGGCTCCAGTTGGCTCAGCACGCTCGCACAGCGCTCCGCCTCGGGCATGAAGCCGTTGACCTGATAGAGCGATTCGAGCTCGCGCAAGCCCGCGACCGAACCATTGCGCGCATTTCGCTCGGCCCCATTCACGCGGTCCACGAGTTCGAGCGCAAGGCGCACGAAATTTGGCCGCGCTGGAATCGCGGCCGCGACCAGCAAAGACCGCCGATGCCCGCGCCAGCCGAAAAACGCGGCGGCGGCCGCGACGATCACGAGAACGACGACGATCGACGTGCGTTTCATTTCGTCACGCTGCCGTTTGTCGCCGGGCCGACGGGGCGCCATAGAAGCACCCGATTCAAGTTATCGAACGGCGCGTTCGAGAAAAACGCCCCGGAAATCAGCCTCGTTTTCCCTGAGCCGTCCATGTCCGCGGCGGCCAGCGCAAGCAAATGCGTCGGCGTGTACGCCAGGACATGCGGCGTGAAATTCTGCCGGCCGTCGTTCCGATACCAGACGAGTGAGACGGCGTTCGGCTTGTCCCACTCGTTAAAAGCGCTGACCGCGACCACGTCGGTCGCCCCGTCCGCGTCGAGATCGACGCCGACCGGGCTGAATGCGCCGGGCAAATCGGCGATCCGATGAAAACGAAAACCGCCATTCCCCGTATTCTCCAGCCATTGCACGCCATGCCACGAACGTGGCCCCGGCTGCGTCGTCGGGCCAAAGCCATCGCCGTTCGTAAACAGCAAGTCGGGCCGCTGGTCGCGATTGAGATCGCAGACGGTCATGCCGCTCGAGGCATAGTCTTCGTTCGTCGAACCCCAGAGGATCTTCTTGCTGAAGTGACCCGCGCCGTCATTCGCGAAAAGATAAATCTCCTCCCACTGCTGCGAAACCAGCGCCGCAATATCCGGCACGCCGTCGCCCGTGAAGTCCGCCACGCCGACGTGAATCGTGCCGGAAAGATTCAAGAGTTCATGCGAGCGGAATCCCCCATCGCCGAGATTCTCCATCCAGCGAATCTCGCCCTGGTCGTAGCCAAACTGGCCAACGGCCAAATCCGGGAGGCCGTCGCGATTGAAGTCGCCCGCTCGGACATCGCTGACTCGCGCGATATGGTCCGCGACGACGTGTGGCTTGAAACGCTGCCGGCCGTCGTTCTCGAGAATGAGCACGGTGCCGATCTTGTCGTTGTTGGGGAAAATCTGCCCCATCTCCGCCACGAGCAAATCGAGATGGCCGTCACGATTCATGTCGACGGCCTCGACGTGAACCGGCGCTGGGACGTCCGCGGCGAGGACAGTCTCCTCGAATTCGCCGCGCGCTCTCTGCCGAATCCAGGTGACGCAATTCTTCTGGGCATCGCAAACGACGACATCGACCAAGCCATCGCGATCGAGATCGACCGCACAGAGATGCGCGATCCATGGATGCCCTTCCACCGGCAAACCGATCGGCGCCGGCTTGAACCGATCCACGTCCTCCACGGTTTGCGGACGCGCCGAGGGCACAACCAGCGGCTCTTCGCGCGAGCAACCCGCCAGCCAAAGCGCCGCGCCGACGAGCGCGACGGAGTGCATCACACGGATCGAAATAAATCGCATGGCTCGGAAGCTCGGCACGACGATCAAGCGCCCGTCAAAGAAAGCGCCAGAAGAAAACTCCGCCGCGGCGCCGGCGCGCACATTCATCGAGCGCACACGAGGCATGGCAACACGCGCTATCGGGTCGACGGGCGGGCCTCGCCGGGGCGGGCGATTTCTCCATAAAAAATTCCGCGGCCGCTGGTCCCGACGTACACCCGACCGTACACGCGCGGATCGGCGGCCAGGGTGCGAATCCAGCCGAACCGCAGCCGATCGTCGCTTACCGGGATCCAATTCCCGCCTCGGTCGTCCGAACGATACAAGGCGGTGCGGCCGCGAATCGTCCCGGCGGCGAACATCGTTTGCGGCTGGCCAGGACGCGCGGGGCATCCGAAGGCGACGTGCGTCGCCGCGTCCATCGTCGCACAACGCGTGAAGCTCCGCGCGCCGTCGCGCGAAACATAAAGTCCCGCCGCCGTCGGCAGCCAAACCGTGCCCGCCGCGCCAGGCTCCGGCTGCAAGGCGCCGCCACGCGTCGGCATCAAGCTCGCGAGCGTGAAATGGGCGCCGCCGTCGGTGCTCACATGCACGCGCCCGGCCAACTGCTCGTAGACGTAAAACGTGTTCCCATCGCCCGCATCGGCTGCCGGTCGGTCCACCAAGAATCCGGCCGAGGCGACGATCGTGCTTTCGCTGCGCGTCCACGTCGCACCGTCGTCGCGCGAAAAATACGGCGGCGCGCCTTTCGGAAGCCAAACGAGCGTGCGGGCATCGCAGCCGATCGTGATCGCACCGGACCCCTGTTGCACCGCAGGCGCGGGGACCGACGAAAAATCCTGCCAGCTCGCTCCCCCGTCCCGGGAAATCGCGCCCCGCGTCGGCCCGGAATGCGTGCGCACGAAGATCGTCGGCCGCGCACTCGCCACCGCGATCGACGCACCGGTGCCGTGAAATGGCCGATGCATGCCAGCGCCGGGCGAGCGATCGAGCTCCTCGTGGCGGAATCCGCCCAAGTCGCCGATTGCGCTCACTAGCGGCGCGCCGCTCGGCGGACTGACGAGGTCGTCGATCACGGTCTCTTCGAGATCTCGATCCGCAAACACCCAGCTTGGCCGCTGGCGCGCGTCGGGAGCATCGAGCGAACGCGTGGCCCAAACGCCATAACCGGTGATGAACCAAGCGCGCCGGCCATCGAAGGGATCGACGGAAACGGCGCCCGTCCAATGCGGCTTCATCGCTTCGACGTAGGCGGCACCGGCATGGTCCCAAGTCGCGTCGGCGAGCAGCGGCTGCCAGGTCCTTCCGCCATCGGTCGTACGGAAAATCTCGTCGCGAAACTTCCATCGATCGAGCGTCGAGACCACAATCGTGCCCGGACGCGTGCGATCGAGATCGATCCCGGCGTATCCAAAGTTGTCCTTCGTCTCAGGGTTTGGGACGAGCGGAGAGATGTTCGTCCATCGCTCGACGCCGGGCTCGAATTTCCAAACGGCGCCCGTCGTGACATCGTTCGGACCGAGCCCGTTGGCGTAAGCAAGATAGAGGACTCCGTTCGCATCGCAGACCGCATGATGCACGATCAAGCCCGGGGGCTGTCCGGGCACGGCGGTCCAAGTCGTGCCACCGTCCGTGCTGCGATAGAGCGCAGGCTCGCGAGTGCTGCCGCCGCCCGCGTAAATCTCGTTCCGCGCGGCGCCGGGCGCATGAGCGAACAACACGAAAGTGACGCTGGACGCAGGAAAGCCCTCGATGCGGTGCCATTTCGCGGCGCGGTCGTCGCTGCGCCATAAGCCATCGTGGTTCGTGCCCAAGAGCAGTCGCGAGCCGTCGCGCGGGTCGACTTGCAACCGCTCGCCGGTCGAGCGGCCGTTCTCGTTGCCCCCGAGCTTGAATGGCACGTCATGGCGCTGCCAAGTCACACCCCGGTCGTTCGAAACCAACACGGCCGCAAAGGCCGCCCAGCTCGGCGTGTACGAGCCGCAGGCAAGGTAAACGCGGTTCGCGTCGTTGGGGTCCAGGCCGATGGCCAGCACGCCATGCAGCTCGGCTCGGTCGCGACCGATATCGTCATTCAAGGCGATCCAGGCACCGTGGTCCACATCCCAGCGATAAGCTCCGCCGACGTCGGTGCGCGCGTAGAGCAGATTGCGCTCGGAGGGGTGGTAAACGACGCCGGTCACAAAGCCACCGCCGCCAATCGCGACGCTACGCCAGGTATACGACGCCGTCTCCGGAACCGCGGCGCGGCAACGAACGCTCGAAATCGAAGCGAGCAGCGCTACAACCGCGCCAAGAAAAAATGCATGGAGCCTCAAGCGCCCGGAGAGTGAGCGAACTGAAAACGTCCGCCAAGCTCAGATTTAACGTTACATCGTCGCCAAAAGTTCCGCTATACTGCCACGATCATGAAGTTTATCGACGGCGCCTGGCTCATGCAGCCGGGCGTGAAAGCTCACTTTCCCGCTGAAGTGCATGAGGTAACCCGGGACGGCGACGCGCTGCTCGTGCTGGCGCCCACCCGGCCGATTCGCCATCGCGGCGACACGCTGCAAGGACCGGTGCTGAACTTCGAACTTACCACGCCGCTCGAGGGCGTCGTGCGCGTTCGCCTGACCCATTTGACCGGCGCGGTGGAACGCGGGCCGCATCTGCCGTTGCAGGCGGCCGCGGCAAAGCCACAGATCGCGATCGAAGCCGACGCGGCGACGCTGACGACGGGCCCGCTGACGGCGCGCGTACGGCGCAAAGAGAGCTGGGAGCTTTCGTTTAGCGCCCAGGGCGAAACGTTGACGACCAGCGGCTGGCGCGACTGCGGTTGGATGGAAGTCGAGGACAAGGGCGCCTTCATGCAGATGCAGCTTTCGCTCGGCGTGGGCGAATACGTGTACGGCCTCGGGGAGCGGTTCACCGCCTTCGTGAAAAATGGGCAAACCGTCGACAACACGAACAAGGATGGCGGCACCGGCACCGACCAGGCGTACAAAGCCGTGCCATTTTACCTCACGAATCGCGGCTACGGCGTACTCGTCAATGACGCGGGCCCCGTGTCGTTCGAAGTGGCGTCGGAGAAAGTCGGACGCGTGCAGTTCAGCCTCCCCGGCGAAAGCCTGGAGTTTTTCTTCATTTATGGCCCGACACCGAAAGACGTCCTCCGGCGCCTGACGGCGCTCACCGGGCGCCCTGCCCTGCCCCCGGCGTGGTCGTTTGGCTTGTGGCTCACGACGTCCTTCACGACCAACTATGACGAGGCGACGGTCACGAGCTTCATCGACGGCATGAAGCAGCGCGACCTGCCGCTGCACGTTTTCCATTTCGACTGCTTCTGGATGCGCGAATTCAACTGGTGCGATTTCCAGTGGGACCCGCGCACGTTTCCCGATCCGGTGGGCCTGCTGCGGCGGCTGCACGAGCGCGGCTTGAAAGTCTGCGTCTGGATCAACCCTTACATCGCGCAACGCTCGCCGTTATTCGCCGAGGGCCAGGCCGGCGGATACTTTCTCAAGCGATCCAACGGCGACGTGTGGCAGACGGACCTTTGGCAGCCCGGCATAGCCATCGTCGATTTCACCAACCCCGCGGCGCGAGCGTGGTACACGGGCCATCTGCGCCGGCTGCTCGAGATGGGAGTCGACTGCTTCAAGACCGATTTCGGCGAACGCATCCCGACCGACGTCGTATATCACGACGGTTCCGATCCGGTGCGCATGCACAATTTCTACGCCATTCTCTACAACGAGGCCGTTTTCAAACTGCTGGAAGAAACGCGCGGCGCCCGGGAAGCAGTCTTGTTTGCGCGCTGCTCATACGCGACCGGCCAGCGCTTCCCCGTGCATTGGGGCGGCGATTGTTGGTCGAACTTCGAATCGATGGCCGAGAGCCTGCGCGGCGGTCTCTCGCTCGGGCTTTGCGGCTTTGGATATTGGAGTCACGACATCGGCGGCTTCGAAGGGCTGCCGCCCGTCGCGTTGTACAAGCGCTGGGTCGCGTTCGGCTTGTTGTCCTCGCATAGCCGGCTGCACGGGAGCACCTCGTATCGGGTTCCGTGGAATTACGACGACAGCGCCTGCGATGTGCTGCGTCTGTTCACGAAACTGAAATGCCGGCTGATGCCCTATCTTTGGACGACGGCGGTGCAGGCGCACGAAGCGGGCATACCGACCATGCGTGCGATGGTGCTCGAGTTTCCCGACGACCCGGCGTGCGACACGCTCGATCGACAATATATGCTGGGCGAGGCCCTGCTCGTGGCACCGGTGCTGAGCGAGAACGGTAGCGTGAACTATTATTTGCCCGCAGGACGCTGGACGCATCTGCTCACCGGCGAAGTCCAAAGCGGCGAGCGCTGGTACCGCGGCCGCTACGACTATATGAGCCTGCCGCTCTTTGTGCGGCCCGGAACGATGCTGGCAATCGGTGCGCAGGACACCCGGCCCGACTACGATTTCGCCGCGGGCGTGACGTTCCGCGTCTACGAATTGGCCGATGGGAACTCCGCGTCCACCACGATTGCCGATGCCGCCGGTGCGACGACGTTGACGTGCACGGCCCACCGCAAAGGTGCCGAACTCGACATTCAGCTCACGGGCGCGATCCCGACGGAGTGGCGGGTCCAAATCGTCGGCGCCTCGAACGTGAAAGCCGGGAAGCATGCGGTGAAGGCCGATGCCCTCGGCCCCATCGTTTCCGCGTCGGCCCGAACGCACTCGCTCGAGCTTCAACTCGAGTAGCGAGGAGTCGAAACTGTGGCGGGCACTTATGCCCCGAAGCGGTTTTCGTCACGGCGCTCCGACGTTCGGCCCATCCGTAACGACGCCGTGTGTGCGAGGGATTGCGCTCCATCGAATTTCCGTTCGTGGTGTCAGGATGCGTTTGACCCGTGTTTTCGTTGTCGCCGTCTCGTCGCTCAGTCTCCTGTCAGGGTGCCGAACCGGCACCGTTAGCGCCGTCGTACCGCTCGCGGGCGGGGGCCAAATCAACGTGCCGTTGGATCGCAACGGCCCCCCGCGGGGCGAAGGCGAAGGCTACCGGGTCGAGATCGCCACCCTCCAACCAGGCGCGGAGGCACGCGAAACCTTTTACGAATTTGGTTTATCCTCGTCAGCGGAGCCCGCGCTGCGCCGGATTCAGATCATCGACATGTCGGACGAGCAGCCGGTCACGCTCGTTGACGACCCGCACCCCGAGTTCAAAAACCGCAAGTGGCAGGCCAAGACCGAAGTGATCATGGCGGACGACCCGCGGCTGAAATGGGTGTATCAAATCACGCTGTCCATGCGCGCATACCGGTTCGTGCTCACCGCCAACGACGGCCACGAAATATCCTTTTACCACATCTCGACCTTTCCGCAGTTCCTGAAGCAGGCCATCCGCGCGAAATGGGGGGAGAAGTACTGAGCAGCCACGCAGGGCTCGGCATGTCGCTTGCACCGAACGGGCTCCGCTGTCAGCGTCGCCC
Source organism: uncultured Opitutus sp. (assembly GCA_966252355.1). GTDB lineage: Bacteria > Verrucomicrobiota > Verrucomicrobiia > Opitutales > Opitutaceae > ER46. Next base: position 11,505 of record CBINOT010000178.1, read on the forward strand.
GCGATCCTTTTTCATCTGATGTCGAAAACGAAACGCATCCGCTCGGTGAGGGCCGCAACATTGGCTGACGTGGGCCGCGTGGCGGGGGTTTCGGCGATGGCGGCGTCGGCCGTGCTCAACGGCGCACGCACGTCCTCGCGCATTTCCGACGATACGCGCCAGCGAATCCTCAAAGCGGCGGCGCAGCTCGAATACCGGCCGAATGCCGCCGCGCGCGCGCTGGCCAACCGCCGGATGCAAACGCTCGGCGTCGCCGCGGTCATCGAAGGCGGCGAGCTGAATCACTACTTCCTCGAAGTGTTCAACGGGATCATCGCCGCGGCGGCGACCCACGAGCAGAACGCGACCGTGTTCGCGCTGCATAATTGGGGTCCCGACGCCGCGCGCCTGCGGACGATGTGCGACGGCCGGATCGACGGGCTGATTCTCGTCGCGCCGACCTTCTCGCCGAAAGAAAAAATTCTGCCCGCGCACACGCCCTTCGTCTCGATTCACGCGAACTCGCGGCTGCCCGACGTGATCAACATCGAGAGCGACGAGGAGCGCGGCGCCTTCGAAATGGTGCGATTGCTGATCGCACAGGGCCATCGGCGCATCATGCACCTCGCCGGGCCCGCAGGCCTCATTGGCGCGGAACGGCGCGTGCGCGGCTATAAGCGCGCGCTCGCCGCGGCCCGCATTCCGGTGCCCGAAGACTACATCGTGCCCGCCGGCGCATTTAATTTGGAGCATGGCCGCGACGTGTTGCGGCAATGGTTGCGGCAACATGCCGGCGAACGGCTGCCGCACGCGATTTTCTGCGTCAACGACGGTGTCGCCGTCGGCGCCATGGAAGCGCTGGCCGAAGCCGGGCTCCGCGTGCCGGACGACGTTTCGGTGGCCGGTTTCGACGACTCGCTTGCCGCGCGGATCTGCGTGCCGCAGTTGACGTCCGTGCGCCAACCGCTCCGCGCGATGGGCGCACGAGCGGTCGAGCTCCTGCTCGGCCGCATCGAGAACCGCGTGCCGCACGACGCTCCCCCCGTGGTCTTCCCGGTGGACTTGGCGCCACGAACCTCGTCGCGTCCTCCGCCTGCGTCCGACCGCATTGTGCCGAACCATCGGTGAG
>CBINOT010000179.1:0-12521 GCA_966252355.1 uncultured Opitutus sp.
GCCGGAATCGTCGAGCGGACTTGGCGCAATCGGTCGAGCCCGCGCGCCGGGGGCTCATTCTCGCGCACGCGCTGCTCCTCCTTCACTCCGGCGACGAACAGCATGTACGGGCTCTCCTGCTCCGGCTTCACATCGAAATACTCGGCCGCGCGTTCGCGTAAAACGAGCGGAGCGAACGGACGAAACGATTCCCGATATTTGATCTTAAGGTTCATTTTCGACTGCATCGCGGGATCGCGGGCATCGCCCAGGATGCTCCGGTTTCCCAAGGCGCGCGGGCCAAATTCCATCCGCCCCTGCATCCAGCCGACCACCTTGCCGGCGGCAATGTATCCGGCGACCTCATCGCACAATTCTATTTCGTCGCCGGCGCGCCGAAACACCGCGTGGGCCTCACGGAGCGCGGCTTCAATCGCATCGTCAGAAAAACGCGGGCCCACGAGCGATCCCTGCTGGCCATCGGGGAGCGCGACGCGACGCTCGTTTTCGAGCAGCTGATGCCAGACAAACTGCGCTGCGCCCAATGCGCCGCCGGCATCGCCCGCGGCCGGCTGCACCCAGATTCGTTCGAAGGGGCCTTCTCGGAGCAGCCGGCCGTTGGCGACGCAATTCAACGCGACGCCGCCGGCCAGACAGAGATGCTTGCGACCGGTCAGCGCGTGCAGATGTCGCGCCATCCGGAGCACGATAGTTTCGGTGACCTGTTGGATCGAGGCGGCCAAATCGAACTCGCGTCGCGTGAGCGGCGATTCCGGCTGACGCGGCGGTCCGCCCAACAAGCGCTCGAAACGGCGAGAAGTCATCGTCAGCCCGGCGCAATAATCGAAGTACGAGAGGTCGAGGCGAAACGAGCCGTCCGGTTTCAGATCGAGCAGTTGGTCCGTGATCGTCTGCGCGTAGACCGGCTCGCCGTAGGGCGCGAGGCCCATGAGCTTGTATTCGCCGCCGTTGACCTTGAAGCCGCAGAAATACGTGAACGCCGAGTACAAGAGGCCGAGCGAGTGCGGAAACCGCATTTCATGCGTAAGCTCGATGCGCCGGCCGTCCCCGACGCCCAGCGTGCCCGTCGCCCACTCCCCCACGCCATCGAGCACGAGAATGGCTGCCGACTCGAAGGGTGAAGGGAAAAACGCGCTCGCGGCATGCGCTTCGTGATGCTCGACAAAAACGTACGGCCGCCGATAACGACCGCTCAGCCCGCGATTCATCAGCCGCGGCAGCTGCAATTTCTCGTGCAGCCAGGTCGGCATCGCCTGCAAAAACGAGCGAAAACCCGCCGGCGCGACGGCGAGGTACGTCTCGAGCAAACGGTCGAATTTCAGGTACGGCTTTTCGTAGAAGACGACGTGATCGAGTTGCTCGGGCGACAGCCGCGCTTCGCCGAGGCAGTACTCGATCGCCTGGCGCGGAAAGCTCTTGTCATGTTTGAGCCGCGTGAAGCGTTCCTCCTGCGCCGCCGCGACGATTTCGCCGTCCACGATCAAAGCCGCCGCGGCATCATGGTAAAACGCGGAGACTCCGAGAATCGCGGTCATGGACATCCCGCCGGCATGCTGCCGGCCGTCTCGGCGACGCCTAAACTGCCGCCCTCGAATCGCACCCCGGCAACACAGTCGAGGGCGCCGAAGGGTGTAAAGGTCGCAGTGATTTTCGGGGCACCCAATTCAGTAGAGCGCGGCGCCAAAAAGCAGAAACCCTCGGAAGCATCGGAGCTTCCGAGGGTTTCAAAGTGGCGCACCCGTAGGGAGTCGAACCCCAAACCTTCTGATCCGTAGTCAGATGCTCTATCCAATTGAGCTACGGGTGCGTGAAAGAGCGCGAGAAAAAGCAGGTATTCGCGGCGAAGAGCAAGCGAGAATTTCGCCGGTCGTCGCAACGCGCTCCGCCCACGCCGCGACGTCCGTCCGATTCGCTACCGCAAGGGCGACGGCCGCCAATCGATGAGTCCGAGCTGCAGGAGCTTTCGGCCGTTGAAATGGTTCCATTTCAGCTCCACCGCGAGATCGAGCGGCACGCCGAGCGGCGGCAAACGATGCGCGAATTTCCACGCCACGCCATGCAAGCGGCGACCGCGCCCGTCCTCGAAGTGAAAGCGAAAGTGCTGTTCCTTGAAAATCTCCGGCGGATTGCGGAAGACGACACCGCGCACGCCGAAGACCGGCTCGGGATTGCCCTGTCCGTAAGGATGCAGCGCTTCGAGCTCCTCCATCAGCCGCTCGCCGATCTGTTCCGGCATCAGCCACACCGAGATGTCGAGTCGCGCTTCCGCGATATCCCCGCCCGCGTGAGCCCGCACGGCTTCGGCGAAACGCGTGCGAAACGTGTCGAGGTGCAGCTTGGGCAACGCCACCCCCACCGCCATCGGATGACCGCCCCAGCTCGTGAGATGTTCGGCGCAGGTGCCGAGCACTTCGACGAGGTTCACGCCGTCGATGCTGCGCCCCGAGCCCTTGGCCATGTCGCCCTCGTTGCCAAGGACGACGCAGGGGCGGTTGTACTTTCGGGTCACGCGCCCCGCGACGATTCCGACGACGCCGGGATGCCAGCTCTCGCCGAAGAGCACGATGCCCGCATGCGAGGCGAACTGCGTTTCGATGATGCGTTCCGCTTCTTCCGTGATGGCGCGCTCGATGTCCTGCCGCTCGCGATTGAAGACATCGAGCTGCTGGGCGGTTTCGACGCAGAACGCCGCATCGTCGCTCAGCAATAATTCGACGGAAAGCGAGGCATCGGCCAGCCGGCCGCTCGCGTTGATCCGTGGCCCGAGCCGGAAGGAGATATCCGTCGGCGTGATGCCCTGCGCCGGCTTGACGCCCGACACATCCATCAGCGCGCGCAAGCCTTCGCGGTGCGTCTGCTCGAGAATGCGCAGACCGTGGCGGGCGAGGATGCGATTTTCGCCCGTGAGCGGAACGAGGTCCGCGATCGTGCCGAGCGCGACCAGATCGAGGTGATCGCGAAGCTTGATGCGGAATGCGACCGGGTGGTTCTCGTTGCGCAGCTGCTTGAGCAGCCCGTGCATCAGCTTGAATACGAGACCGACGGTGCAGAGATGGCGCCACGCGTGATCGCCGTTGGTCTCATCGCTATGGACATGCGGGTTGATGAGAATGCCGTCCTCGAGCGGACGCTCTTTCGAGCGGTGATGATCGATGACCATCACTTCGACCCCTTGCTGTCGCAGATAAGCGGCTTCCTCGTGGGAGTTCGTGCCGCAATCGAGCGCAATGAAAAGATGCGGTTTGCCGGCTTCGAGCGCGCGATCGATCGCGCTGCGCGAAAGGCCGTAGCCGTCGCCCGCGCGACGCGGCACGACGAAACGCGGGTTCAACCCGAAACGACGCAGCACCATGACGAGCAGCGCCGTGCTGCTGACGCCATCGACGTCGTAGTCGCCGAGGACGACGACTTGTTCGCGTTGCGCGATCGCCTGGCGCAGGCGGTCGGCACCGCGAGAGAGGTTGCGGAGCAAGAACGGGTCGTTGAGGCCGGCGAGCGCCGGCTGCAAGAAACCCGCGGCCGCATCGGCGTCGCGCAGTCCCGTCCGGAGCAGCAGCTCCGCGAGAACGCGGCTGACGCCGGCGCGTTTGCTCAGCGCCTCGACCTCAGCAGCCGGGAGCGGCGTATGAGTCCAGCGCATGGCTTGGCGGTGGTTCGCCGCCGAACATCGAATGTTCGACGTCCAACATTGAACATCGAACTCGGGCCAAGTCGGCCGCCTACGCGGCGATCTCCGGGCTCGAGTTCAACGTTCCGATGTGGGAGGTTCGATGTTCGACGTCCGAATTATTCCGAAGCCTTGCTGGTACCCTGCCACTCGTACTTCGGCGCCACGTCCGCGTGCGCCTCGACGTGCTTACGATCGCCCTTGTGCCACCAGTAGAAGACCTGGGCAGCAATGAAGATCGCGGAGAACGTGGAGGTGACGATACCGACGAGGAAGCAGAAGGAGATGTCCTTGAGGACACCGTGGCCAAAGACGAAGAGCGCCAACGCCGCGAGGAACGTGGTCGACGCCGTCATGATCGTACGGGCGAAAACCTTGCGGATCGCGGTGTTGATGATGTCCCGCAGATGGCCGTGCGGATTCAATTTCAGCTCCTCGCGGATACGATCGAACACGACGACGGTTTCGTTGATCGAATAGCCGGCGACGCACAGGATCGCCGCGACCATGGGCGCGGAGAATTGATGCCCGAACATCACGAAGATGCCGATGTTCATCAGAATGTCGTGCAGGGTCGACGCCATGGCGCCGATGCCAAAGCCAAATTCGAAGCGCAGGGCGATGTAGCCCAGGATGACCAGCATGGAGATGCCGACGGCCTTGAGCGCGTTCCAAAGGATTTCATTGCCGATCGAGGCGCCGATGTGGCTGTTGCCGACCTTCTCGAATCCGGCTTGCGGGAACGCCTTTTGCAGGGCGGCGACGACTTGGTCGGCCTTGCCTTCGGGCATTTCGATATTGAGCGTCTCGCGACCGCCGCCGATCGGACTGACGTAGGTCGGGCTGACTTCATTGACGCCGGTGGCTTTGGCCGTGTCGCGAATTTTGGCGGTATCGAGCTTCTGCGTGAACTGCAGGCTGACGACGTCGCCACCCTTGAAGTCGATGCCGAAGATATGGCTGCCCTGGAAGGCGACGTAACCGATGCTGACCACCACGAGCAGCACCGAGCCGATCGCGGCGGGCTTGCCGTACTTGATGAAGTCGACCTGCAGGTCGCCCAGCATGCGGAACATCGTGAACTTTTTGAGCACGCGAGACTCGATCAGCAGCTCCATCAGGAGGTGACCGGTGATCAGCACCGAAAACAGCGTGGAAAGTACGCCGATCGCGAGCGTGACGCCGAAGCCCTTGATCGGACCTTGGCCGAGCCAAATCATGATGGCGCAGATGATCAACTGCACGGCGTGAGCGTCGACGATCGTCGACAGCGCCTTCATGAAGCCGCTCTCGTTGGCCGTGATGAGGGACTTGCCGACCGCCAGCTCTTCCCGCATGCGCTCGTAGATCAGAATGTTCGCGTCCACCGCCATGCCGATGGTGAGGACGATACCGGCCAAGCCCGGGAGCGTCATCGTGGCCGAGATACTGGCCATGGTGCCGAGGATGATGCAGATATTGAACGCGAGCGACACGACAGCGACCAGGCCGCCCGTGGTGTAGAAGGTGATCATGAACGCCGCGACCAGGGCGGTGCCGATGATCGTGGCGCGCTTGCCGCTCGTGATGGCGTCCTGCGCGAGCGAAGGTCCGACCTCCGACTGCTCCTTGACCTGCAATTCGACGTCGAGCGGATTGTTCAGCACGTCGGCGAGATTCTGCGCTTCACGATCGCTGAAGTTGCCCGTGATCTGCGCGGAGGGGCTGTCGATCTCCTCGCGCACGGTCGGCGCCGAATACAACTTGCCGTCGAGCACGATGGCCAAGCGGCCCAGGCGGCCGGCTTGCTGACCGCCTTCGGCGATCTGGCGAGTGACGCGTGCAAAATCCGCGCGGCCTTCCTTCGTGAACTGCAGGATGACCTCGGGCTTGCCGTAGGTGTTGAGCGACACGCCGGCGCGCTCCATCGCCTTGCCGGTCATTTCCGGGATGCGCTTGACGAAAACCTCTTCGCTCGCCGCTTCGCCCCGGCGACCTTCGTAGTCGAGACTCATGATCTCGTACCCAGGCGGCGTATCGACTCCGGGACCGGGCGAAAGCGTCGGATGAACGATCCGGAAATCGAGCCGAGCCGGCGCCTTGACGTTATTGACGATGTCGGGGTTGTCGCGCGTGTTGACGCCGGGCAGCTGAACCTCGATGCGATTCGGGCCGACGGCGCGAATCAACGGCTCGGCCACGCCGAACGCATTCACGCGACGGGAAATGATGTCGATCGCCTTCGTGATTTTTTCCTTCCGCTCCGCCTCGCTCGCTTTGTCGCCGGGGCGATCGGCGGCCTCGAGGGTGACGGAGACGCCGCCGTTCAAGTCCAGGCCCAGTTGCAGGCGGCCCTTCGACCGGCGCAAGAGCTCGGCCAGGAGGATGTCGTTCCGCTTCTCGATGTTCTTGAGCGAATCTTCGAGCGCGATGTTCGGGAAATACTGCGAGAGATCGATCTTCCGCTCCTTGCCGATCTGCTTCAGAGCGACGAATTCGCTGACGGCCTGGAGGTTCTTTTTCCGCGCCGCCGCCTCATCGACGAGTTTGTTGAATTCGGCGGTTTTCGCGGTCGCGTGCGTGCGCACGTAGTCCACGAAAGGCACGTCTTTCAAGGGGATGAGCTCCGTGACGGCCCACGCCAGGACGGCGAGAGACAGAAGGATCTTCCACAGATTGCGTTTAAGCATTGGTCGTTTGGGTTTAAAAAGGGTTGGGGTCTACCGCACGCCTCAGCCGAGGCTTCGCTACCGGATCAGGCGGAGCGCGACGAAGAATCCACGTTGATCCTCGCCGCGCCGAACCGCGCGTCTCGAGCTGGATCCTTCGCTTCGCTCAGGATGACAGGCTGGGGTAGGTCTGTCGGGGAAACACGCATTACTTCTGCACCGCTTCGGTCTTCTTCACCACGGTTTGCACGAAGCCCTTGCCGACTTCGATCTTCGTGTTGTCGGCGATCCGCACGACAAAGCGATCGTCTTTCACATTGGTAATCACGCCGAAAATGCCACCGGAGGTCACGATCTCATCGCCGCTTTCGAGGGTAGCGAGCATCTTTTCGTGCTCCTTCTGCTTCTTCCGCTGCGGAGCGATCATGAAGAAATACATCGCGGCGAAAAGGAGCAGGTAGCCTACAATCATCACCGGGCCCATGCCGCCTTGCGGGCCCGCCGCTGGCGTGGCGGCCGGGGCGGCAGCCTCGGCGAAGAAAAGGGAAGCGAACTGCGAAGACATTTTCGTCATTGCGTGTGAGGTGATTTGAAAAAAGAAAACACGCATCTAACTGATTCGTGAACGGCGAATGCAAGCCGGAATCCATCACGAGCCCCTGTGCCAAGAGCTTAGCGTTTAACCCCAAGCCTATTCAGTGAACGCAAATTGTGCCGTTGTTCTTCGCCGCGCGGACGCTGGACACGCTCGCTGATTCCAGCTTTCAGTCACCTGCTCAAAGCGCTCGATCCTCGGTTCTCCGTCATCGCCATTGAAACAACCCAAATCCTCCTCCTGGTCGGCGGCGCAATCTGAAGAACTCTACGGCTTCAAACGCTGGGGTTCCGGGCATATCTCGGTCGACGACGACGGTTTCGTCACGATGCAGCCGCAGGCCGACGAACGCTCGATTCGCATCGTCGACGTCGTCAACGAAGCGCTGACCATGGGGTTGAAGGCGCCGATGGTCATCCGGTTCCAAGACCTGCTGCGGCATCGCGTCATCCAGCTCAACGAGCTTTTCAACAAGGCGATCAAGGAAGAAGGCTACAAAGGCAGCTACCGCGGCGTCTTTCCGATCAAGGTCAACCAGCTGCGCGAGGTCGTCGACGAGATCGTCGCCGCCGGCAAGGACTACAACTACGGCCTCGAGGCCGGCTCCAAGCCCGAGTTGATGATCGCGCTCGCGATGCATGAAGGCGCCCAGCGCCTGATCATCTGCAACGGTTACAAGGACCACGATTACATCCGGCTCGCGCTCCTTGGCCGCAAGCTGGGCAAGAAAATCATCTTGGTCGTCGAACAGCTTTCCGAGTTGGACGAAATCATCCGGCTTTCGCAGGAAACCGGCGTGAAGCCGCTCATTGGCTTTCGCGCAAAATTGCAGACCCGCGGCGAGGGCAAGTGGGCGTTGTCGACCGGCGAGAACGCAAAATTCGGCCTGAACACCGCCGAAATTCTCTTCGCGATCGAAAAGCTGAAGGCGGCCAAGCTCACGCAATCGCTGCGGCTGGTGCATTTTCACATCGGCTCGCAGGTGCCGAATATTTTGACGATCAAGAACGCGGTCGTCGAAGCGACGCGCTTCTATTGCCAGCTCGCGAAGATGGGCTTCCCGATGGGGTACCTCGACGTCGGCGGCGGCCTCGGCATCGACTACGACGGCTCACGCACGAACTTCGAGTCGTCGATGAACTATTCGATGGAGGAGTACGCGCGCGACGTCGTCTTCAACATCCGCGAAATCTGCAACGCGATGGACGTCGACGTGCCGGACATCGTGAGCGAATCGGGCCGTGCGATCGTGGCGCCCCACTCTCTCCTCGTCGTCGAGGTCTTCGAGCGGATCAACAAGCGCGAATCCCTCGGCCAGCAGCACCAGCCGGAGGAAAAACACAAGGTCGTGCAGGACCTCGAAACGCTGTTGAAGAACAAGACGAAGCTCGGACGGCTCGAACGCTTTCACGACGCGCTGCAAAAAAAGGACGAGGCGTTCTCGCTCTTCAATCTCGGCTACCTCGACCTCGAAAACCGCGCGGCGGCCGAGTCGCTGTTCTGGCAAATTTGCGAGCAGATCGCCAAGGAAGGCCGTAAAGCGGGCTACCAGCCGGAGGAGTTGCACGAGCTGAATACGCTCCTCGCCGACCAGTACGTCTGCAATTTCTCGGTCTTTCAATCGCTGCTCGATCACTGGGCGTTGAAGCAATTGTTCCCGATCGCGCCGTTGCACCGGCTCAACGAGAAGCCGACGGTCAATGCGATCCTGGTCGACATCACGTGCGACTCCGACGGCAAGATCGCGTCGTTCATCGATCTGCAGGACGTGAAGGACTATATCACGCTGCATCCGCTGAACAAACAGCCGTACTACCTCGGCATCTTTTTGACTGGCGCCTACCAGGACATCATGGGCGATCTGCACAATCTGTTCGGCCGCGTGAACGAAGTGCACGTCTTCCTCGAAGACGATGAGCCAAACGGTTTCTACATCGAGGAGGCGCTGAGCGGCAGTCGGATCGCCGATGTCATCGAGGGCGTGCAATACCAGCAGGAAGACTTGTGCCGGAAGATGAAGGCCCAAATCGACGCCGCGACGAAGAAGGACATGGTCAAGCCCCGCGAAGGCGTGCGACTCCTCGAACTCTACGAGAGCCAGATGCTCAACAAGACCTACCTGAACATCGAAGGTAAGGGCGGGAAGAAGCGGAAAACGTAGGAAGCATCGATTGCGGATTGGGGAATGCGGATTGCGGATTTGGAATCCGGGGTCCGTAGCTGCGAGCGCCAGCGAGCGGGCTTACGATTTTGGATTTTTGATTCTGGATTTTGGATCGCTGACGTAGCTGCGTCGGACCCTACACATTGACCGCGCCGTTCGATCGCAATCCGCACTCCGCAATTCCCTCACCCGATGCGCTCTCGGAGTTGGCCGCACGCGGCGTCGATATCGGGACCGCGCGAGCGGCGGAAATGCGCGACGACGCCGCGTTCGCGCAACAACCCCGCAAATGCATCGGCGGTTTCGTCGGGCGACGGTTCGTAGGTTCGCCCCAACAGACTCAATCCGGTCGGATTGTACCGCAGAAGATTCACGTGCATGCGTCGCCCGCCGAGCACCGTCGCCAACGTCTTCGCGTGCTCGACCGAATCGTTCACGCCTTTCAGCAAACAGTACTGAATCGTCACCGGCCGATCGCCCCGCGAAGCCTGATAACGATCGGCCGCGGCGAGAATATCCGCGATCGCGTAGGCTTTTCCCGTCGGTAGCAACGGCACGCGCGTCGCGTCATCGGGCGCATGCAAGGACACCGCAAGATTCACGTTCAGGCCGCTCGCGGTAAGCGCATCGATGCCGGAGACGATTCCGACCGTCGAGACCGTGATTTGCCGCCAGCCGAGTCCGCCGATCCGATTGTCGCCCATCCGTCGCACCGCTTCGAGCACCGCGTCGAGATTCAGCATCGGTTCGCCCATGCCCATGAACACGACGGTCTGCAGTTCGCGCCCAACCGCTCGCGCCTCGCGCCGCAACGCGAGAAACTGCTCGACGATCTCGCCCGCCGTAAGATTGCGCTCGAAACCGGTCTTGGTCGTCGCGCAGAAATCGCAACGCATCGCACAACCGACCTGGGACGAAATGCAGCCGGCGGCACGATCGGCGCGAAAATCCGGCATCAACACGGACTCGACCGTCCGACCGTCCGCGAGCCGCAGCAGCAGCTTCGCCGTCCCATCCGCGGCAACTTGGCGAGTCGCCAGCGATGCAGCCGATGGGGCGAACTGCGTGCGCAGGTGTTCGAGCAAAGAAAGTGGCGGTAACGCATGCGGTGGCAGGGGCTTTACGCCCCGACCGGATGACTCAGCGCATTCCGTCGGGGCGTAAAGCCCCTCCCGCAGCTCAGTGGCATCCTCCAGCTCTCCGCGATAAAACGCGCGCAGCACACGCGCAGCATGGACAGGCTTCACGTCCCAAGCCGCAAAAAGCTGCTCGAGCTCGTTCAAAGAATAGTCCGCCAAGGCGCGTTTCACGCTGCGCACGAAATCTCAGCTCGTGGCCCTTGGCCACAAAAAGTCGCAAAAAGCCATGTGGGGCGGGACTCCGGATGCCACCGTCGCGATTTTAACATTCACTCACCACACCACGTTCATGCGCATTCGCATATCGTAGCGGTACGGCGGGGTTCGGACCGTTCGACAGGCTCAGGTCAGGCGACCCCGCCCTACATCCATACATCGATCATCGCGGAGACGATGCCGCCGCCAATTCCGGATTTGCCATCACCCGAAAAAGTGTTCACTTGAACACTATGCCACCCGAATCGCTTACCGATCGTCAACGCGAGGTGCTCGATTTCATCAACGCGCATCACCGTCAGCACGGCGTCGCGCCGTCCCTGCGTGAAATCCAAGCGCACTTCGGCTTTGCCAGTCCATTCGCCGTCCAACGGCATGTCGACGCGCTCACCGAAAAAGGCGCGCTACGGCGGCTCGACGGCAAGGCGCGCGGACTGCTGCCTTCCGCGCATCCGCGTCGCGGCGCCTTGGCGGAAATCCCACTTTACGGCACGATTCCGGCCGGCTTGCCCACCGAAACCGTGCAGGAGCCGGATAGTTATATCTCGGTCGACACCGTTTCGCTCGGCGTCCGGCCCAACGCGAAGCTCTTCGCGCTCAAAGTCCGCGGCGACTCCATGGTCGACGCGAGCATTCTCGACGGCGACGTGGTGTTCCTAACGCCACGCGAGCCGCGTCCCCGCGATATCGTCGCGGCTCTCATCGACGGCGAATCCACGCTGAAACGTTTTCTCGTCCAGCGTGGGCGGCCTTTTCTCCGCGCCGAAAATCCGCGTTACGCGGATCTGTTGCCGGTCAACGAACTCATGATCCAAGGCGTCATGGTCGGCCTGCTCCGCACCCACGTGAACTAAGCGATGCGTTGCGCGCGTCAGCCCCTACCCTCCATGACTTTCGAACCTGTCGTTACGATCAAACCGCGGCCGACTAAACCCGTCGCCCGGCCTAATACGCGCGCCACGCTGCGAGATCTCAATTCGTCGCGCGAACTCCAAGTGTTCCACCGCCGCACGCTCTGGCAACGAGTCCGACAGCTCTTCGCACGTTTGACCCGCGACGAGCGATAGGACGTGGATCGATCTAGCGCGCGCAACAAGACTGAAGAGGAGCGGCCCCCTCCACCGCTCTCGTACTCATTCTTCGGTGCCTGACTTTTCATGTCTCCGCCCGCGCCCGAAAAGCTCACGGCGCTGCGGCATCTCCTAGCCGAGCGCTTCCCCGCCGCCTCGCGTTTCGGCGGCACGGCGCGACTATTGACGACGGGGATTCCCGCGATTGACGAAGCCACCGGCGGCCTGCCGCTGAGCGCCATCACTGAGATTGTGTGCGCGGCTCCGAGTTGCGGGAGCGAATTACTGACCGGCGAACTGCTCATGCTCACTCGCGCGCGCCGACAGCGCGTCGCGTTGATCGACAGCGCGGATTCGTTCGATCCGACGTCGTTCGACGACGATCTGCTCGCCCACGTGCTCTGGGTCCGCTGCCGCACGACCGCGGAAGCGTTGCAAAGCGTCGATCTGCTCGCCCGCGATGCGAACCTGGGACTCGTCCTGCTCGATTTGCGCCGCGCGCCTGAAATCGACCTCCGGCGCACGCCGGCGACGCAATGGTATCGTTTGCAACGCGCCGTCGAGCCGACGGATCTCGCGCTCGTCGTCGAAACGCCTCGCGCTTCCGTGCCCAGCGCGCAACTCCGGCTCGTGCTCGATACGCCGCACTCTGCAGCCGCATTCGAACGCGAACGGCACGATATCGCCACTCGCCTCGCCGCCAACCTGCAACGACAGCGCCTACAGATCGCGGCATCCGCATAACCAACCGATGCATTTTTGACACCGAGAGCCCCGAGCTCCGACACAGCGATCATGGAGCATACCCATATGCCGTGCTCGGTGTCCTCTGTGGCCCAACTCTGAATGTTCGCCGTCCTCTACCTTGCCGATTTCGCGCTTCAGGCCGTGCTCCGCCAGGAGCCGGAGGCCGGCAAACGCGCGGCGGCGTTGTTCACGGAGCATACGAAAAAATCGCTCGCGATCGCAGCCAATGCCGCGGCCGGCGCGACCGGCGTCGAGCTGGGAATGACGGCGCCGCA
>CBINOT010000180.1:0-12484 GCA_966252355.1 uncultured Opitutus sp.
CCTTGGAAGTCGGGCTCATCGAGCCTAAGAAGCCGGTGTAAAAAACTTGCCCGCAAGGGTTCATTGCCCCAATAGGGTCGTCTTCTCGTCCGGACCAATTTTCTCTCATGAAATTCCCTTCGCAGACACTTTGCCTCGTTCTCGCCAGCGCCGCGCTTGTGCTCGCGGGCTGCAGCAAGAAGCCAGCGCGGCCCGATCCTTCGGCCACGATGCTCGGGCCGCAAGGCGGCGCGGGCACTGCAAGTTCGCTCAACCCGGCGGACATCCCGAGCATGACGCAAGGTGGAGATCTCGCTACACGCGACAGCGGCTTCGATGCGAATGGACAAAATCGCACTGCCCTCGATGCGCAGACGGTCTATTTCGATTTCGATAAATCCGACATCAAGGCGAGCGAACGCCCGAAGCTCCAAGCCGCGAAAGACTACTTGGAGAAAAATCCCGGCCAGCGTTTGCTCCTCGAAGGACACTGCGATTGGCGTGGCACGGCCGAATACAATCTTTCGCTCGGCGATCGCCGCGCGAATTCCGCCAAGAAGTATCTCCAATCCATCGGTGCCCCGGTCGATCGCATCGAAACGCTTTCCAAGGGCAGCCTTGAAGCCTCGAAGAACGCCGATGACGCCACGATGGCGAAAGACCGTCGCGTGAATCTCGTCGTCGTACAATCCGGCGCCGCGGGCGGGCTGCCGCCGGTCGGCGGTACGAGTGCCGCACCCATGGGAGCGACGCCCCCGCCAGCGAACGGCACGGGCTTCTGAGCCGAACCGATTTTTGAATCAAAACGCCGCGGAGAAATCCGTGGCGTTTTTTGTTGCGCGGGTCTCGCGCCGTCAGGCACGCGCGAGGGTTCCGAAGATCCGCTGCGTGGTCGCGATGCCCTTTTTCATCACATCGAGATTAAAACTCTCGTTCGGCGCGTGCAGATTATCTTCAGGGAGGAATAATCCGAACATCACGGAATCGAGGCCCGTGACGCGCTTGATGTCGGCGATGATCGGCACGCTGCCGCCCTCACGGACATAAATCGGGGGGCGTCCCCAGATCTCCGCTACAGCGGCGTCGGTCGCGCGAAAGGCCCGCGCCAAAACGGGCGATTGATCTTTCGGCGTATTCGAACGGCCGGGGGGAACGACGATGTACGGGTCGCCCTTATGCTGATCGACGAATTCGAGCTTAATGCCTTTCGGCGCCCGCGCTCGAATCGCTTCGATGACGATCTTTTTGATCTGGTCGGGCTGCTGATTGGGAACGAGCCGGCAACTGATCTTTGCGAAGGCTTTGCTCGGAATGACGGTCTTCGTCCCCTCCCCTTGATAGCCGCCGCCGATGCCGTTGAACTCGAGCGTCGGTTGAAATCGAATCGCCTCCGCGGCGGAGAATCCCGGCGGCGTATAGAAAGCATCGATACCGAGGAATTCGGCGTATTTTTTTTCGTCGAAGCCGAGCTTTTTCAGCTCATCGCGCTCCCAAGGATGGACATCCAGCACCGCGTCATAGAAGCCTGGCACGTTTACGCGTCCGTCGGGCGTGTGCAAAGTCGCCAGAATCTCGGCGAGCGCTTGAATCGGATTGCGAAATGCGCCGCCGTGCAGGCCCGAATGCACGTCGCTCTTCGCGCCGGTCACGTGCACGTCGAAAAGCGCCAGCCCACGAAGTCCCGCCGTGATGACGACTTGGTTTTCATTCGGCAAGGGCGTGTCCGAAAGGAAAACGAAATCCGCCTCGCGCAGTTTTTCCGCGTAACGATCCAGGAATCTCGGGAAGCTCGGGCTGCCCATCTCCTCTTCGCCCTCGATCAAGAACGTGATTCGCAGCGGTAATTTCGGGTCCTCTTCAAGGAGCCGAGCGATCGCCGCGATATTGGTCATGAGCGGCCCTTTGTTGTCGGCGGCGCCTCGGCCATAAATGCGATTGCCGACGATCGTCGGCTCGAATGCCGGCGTTTTCCAGAGATTCAACGGATCGGCCGGCTGGACGTCGTAGTGTCCGTAGATGACGACGTGCGGCCATGATTTATCCCCTGCCCGCTGGGCGAAGATAATCGGGTGCAGATCCGTCGCAACCACGTCTACCTTGAAGCCGAGCGAACCCAGCAATTCGGCGACAAACTGCTGCGCGCCGTGCATCCCTTCTTTCGCGCTCGAGTCCGTCGAGACGCTCGGGAACCGGATGAACTCTTTCAGTTTTTCGATCGGATCGAACATAATCCTGACTCTTGCAACTCGGCGCGGACCGCCAACCGGAAAGTGGCGATATGACCCGATGCGAAGAGCCGCCCGACACCGTGCGGCTCAGTCGGCGGGCCGACCTCATTTTCGCCGATTGGCCTGATAAATCGGAATCATCTCCGGCATGATCGCTTGCAAATTGGCGATCCGCTTCTCGTCGGCGGGGTGGCTGGAGAGCAAGGCGGCCACGATTCCGCTGTTCGAGGACGACTTCGGTTGTGTCATCATTTTCTCCCAAAACGTGATCGCGGCCCGCGGATCGTAGCCTGCGCGGGCGGCGAAGATCACGCCCATGCGGTCCGCTTCGCTCTCTTGCGTGCGCGAATGCGGCAGTGTGCGACCTATGGTGGTCAAACCGCCGTACGCCATTTTCACCATTTCGAGCGTCTTGGGATCGGCCACCTTCGGCTGCAATGCCGTGGCGCCAAACTCGCCCAGTCCCGCCATAATCGAGGCTTCCGACATGCGCTCCGCGCCGTGGCGAGCGATCACGTGGCCAATTTCATGGCCCATGACGATGGCGAGTTCGTCGTCGGACGTCGCCAGCCGCAACAGCCCGCTGTAAACGCCCACTTTGCCGCCCGGCAAAGCGAATGCATTCACTTCGGGCGAGTCGAAGACGGTGAACTCCCAACTCGCGTTGGGCATTTCGTTGCCGACCGCCTGCGCAATCCGCTGCCCCACTCGATGCACGCGTTCGTTCGCCGCGCGGTCGGTCGATACCTTTTCGGTCTTTGCCACGTCGGCGAACGATTGCGCGCCGAGGGACAGCTCCTGTTCCGGCGTATACAAGACGAGCGATTTTCGGCCCGTCACTGGATTCGTGAAGCAACCGGCAAGGGCGAGCGTCGCGCCGGCGACCAAAGGGCAGATGAAGCGATTCATAGGCGTGAACGGCCATCGACCGGCATTGGCGCGCCCAGTTCAATGTTTGCGCCCGACACGCGAACGTCGGACGTCGGTCGCGACCGGCGCTACACGACAACGGTCGCGAAAACCGCGGTGCGGCTCAGTGCTTAAAGTGCCGCGTGCCGGTGAACACCATGCCATCCCACGAGCGTCGGCGGCCGCGATCACCTCCGCGTCGCGAATCGCGCCACCGGGTTGAATCGCCGCGGTGGCTCCGGCATCGGCGGCAGCGAGCAGGCCATCGGCAAAGGGGAACAACGCTTCGCTGGCAACGATCGAGCCGCGCAGGTCGAGATTCGCCTCCTTGGCCTTCCAGACCGCGATACGCGAGCTGTCCACGCGCGCCATTTGGCCGGCGCCGACGCCGAGCGTCTGCTCTCCACGCGCGTAAACAATGGCATTCGACTTGACGTGCTTGCACACCTTCCAGGCGAACGTCATTGCGGACATTTCTTCGGGCGTCGGCTGACGTTTGGTGACGACCTTGAATTCGGCGACATTGCCGAGCGTGCGATTGCGATCCTGGACGAGAACGCCCCCGACGACCGAGCGCACTTCCTGCAGCGCGTCGGCGCCGATGCCGCCCTTCGCGACCATGAGGCGAAGGTTTTTCTTTTTCGAAAGGATCGCCATGGCATCGTCGTTGAACCGCGGGGCGATGATCACCTCGGTAAAAATCTCCGCGATCGCTTTCGCGAGCGCGCCATCGAGCGTTTGGTTGACGACAATGATGCCGCCAAACGGCGCCTGGCGGTCGGTCGCATATGCTTTGTCCCATGCATCGATCAACGAATCGGAGCTCGCGATGCCGCACGGATTCGTGTGCTTGAGAATGGCGACCGTCGGACGCTCGAATTCGCCGATGAGGTAGGTTGCGGCGGTGATATCGAGAATGTTGTTGTACGAAAGCTCCTTCCCTTGGAGCTGTTCGAAGTGATCGTGGAACGTGCCGTAAAGTGCGGCTTTTTGGTGAGGGTTTTCGCCGTAGCGCAGCGACTGCGCCTTCTTCCACGACAACGTCAGTGTGGCGGGAAATCCGCTCATCGCCTCGAGGTCCGGTTCCGCGGCCTGCGATTCCAGGTAACGGGAAATCGCGGCGTCATAGCTCGCCGTGCGCTGAAATACCTTCAACGCGAGCTTCCGGCGGAGCGCCGCGAGCTTGGCGGTATCGGTGAAAGCGGCGAGGACGTCTTGGTAGTCCGCCGGATCGCACACGACCGTGACGTCTTCGTGATTCTTGGCCGCGCTGCGCAGCATCGAAGGACCGCCGATATCGATGTTCTCGATCGCTTCCTCGAAGTGCACGTCGCGTTTCGCGACCGTTTGCTCGAACGGGTACAAGTTCACGACGACGAGATCGATGAGCTCGATGCCATTCTTCTGGGCTTGCGCCAGGTGATCGGGCTTGTCGCGCCGGCATAGCAACCCGCCATGGATTTTCGGGTGCAGCGTCTTGACCCGGCCTTCCATGATTTCGGGAAAGCCAGTGTGCTGGCTCACCTCGGTGACAGGCAGTCCCTTCTCGGCGAGCAGCTTCGCCGTGCCACCGGTCGAGAGCAGCTTGTAGCCGTGCTGCTGCACAAGCGCGGTGGCGAATTCCACGAGACCCTGTTTGTCCGAGACGGAGAGAAGAGCGAGTTTAGCCATGCGAACCGATCTTTCTCGTTCGCCGCGATGCGCAGCAAGCGCTAAACACGCCGCGGAAGTCGCGCCGACTTCATCTTCCCACCTCGCTATTGCCGTCCGTGCGAAAAGGCGCTCCGGGACAATGAGAGAGGCATGCGGCGCCGTCTTTGACGCGACTCGATTGAACCGTTGAGTCGCTCAGACATCATCAATACCACTTGCTGACCGGAGAAACCCGGCTCTCTTACTTGTCCCAGTGACTTGCTCACGCGAACTCCCCGGCCTTACGGCTCGCCTCGACAAGCTGTGCTACCATCACGGCGGCGCTAGCTTGCCGCCCGACAAGCCGCACGCGTTTGTTTATTTCATCACCATTCACAACGCCTCGGATCGAGCGGTCACCCTCCTCGGGCGCAAATGGGTGGTGATGCACAGCGACGGCACGCGGCTCGTGATCGAAGGCGACAAGATTGTCGGCGAGACGCCGCATCTCGCCCCGGGAGAGCAGTTCTCTTACAATAGCTATCATGTTACCGGACTCGATGCGTCTGCGCACGGGAGCTTTCACGGCGTCGACGACCAGGGAAATCGCGTTCACGTGATTCTTCCGCCCTTCGAGATGAACATTCCTCGGCAGTGATGGTCCGTCCGGGCGCAAACCCGGACTACACCAACTCCCTGGGCGGGCGAGACAGGACCGTTCGACGCGCTGCGCATTAGCTGTGTCATCATGGTCCGGTGACAAACTTCGTTCTGGTTCTCCTCGCTCTTCTCGTTCTTCTTGGACCCTTTCATGAAGCTCACAGACTTGAACCGCGACGGTGGCATAGGTGCCAATTCGCTGTTCATCCAGCTCGGCGACCTCAACATTTTGGTCGATTGCGGCCTTCACCCGAAGAAGGTCGGGCGCGCGGCAACGCCCGATTTACGGCCCTTGCGGGAAGTGACGCTCGATTTGATTGTAATCACGCACTGTCATCTCGATCACATCGGCAGCTTGCCCGTGGTGATGCGTGAGCACCCGAACACGCCGGTGCTGATGAGCAGTTCGAGCCGCATGCTGATCGAGCGCATGCTGCACAATTCGGCGAACGTGATGGTGCGGCAGCGCGACGCGGAGAAAATTCCGGATTACCCATTGTTCACGCACGACGAGATCGATCGCTGCGCGAAACGCTTCACGCCGCTGCCCTTTGGGCAGGCCAAACATTTTCGCGGCGCGAAAGACGACATCGAAATCATCTTCCATGGCGCCGGTCACGTGGCGGGCGCGGTCGGGCTCGAATTGCGGCACAAACACCGGCACATTTTCTTTACGGGCGACGTTCTGTTCGAAGCGCAGCGGACGACGCCCGCGGCGAAATTTCCCGCCGGTCATTTTGACACGCTGGTCATGGAAACGACGCGCGGCACGACCGAACGGCCCGTCGGCAAGGAACGCGTCAACGAGGTCGCACGGCTCATTTCCTCGATCAACGACACGATTCAACGTGGCGGGTCGTTTCTCGCGCCCGTCTTCGCGCTGGGCCGGATGCAGGAGTTGCTCTCGATCATTCACGACGCGCGGAAATTCGGTCGCGTCGTCGATTGCCCGATCTTCGCGTCAGGCCTCGGCGTCGATCTCGCCGATTATTTCGACGAGATCGCGAAGAAGACGAAGCATGTGCAGTTCAATCGGACGATCATGAAAGAGCTGCGGGTAAAGCCGCTGCCCCGCAAACTCAACGCCGGCGAAGATCCCAAGCAAGGCGCGCTGTATCTCGTCAGTTCCGGCATGATGGTCGAGAACACGCCGAGTTACGTCCTCGCTTCCGGGCTGCTCGGCCACGCGCGAAACACCATTGGCTTCGTCGGCTATTGCGACCCCGACACTCCCGGCGGCAAGTTGCTCGCCTCGAAACCGGGCGACGATTTTCTTTTCGAAGCGGCCCACGTGAGAACCAAGGTGAAAGCGCATATCGAACGCTTCGAGTTGAGCGGCCATGCGGATCGCGAAGAGCTGCTCGAGTTCGCCCGGCAGACCGAAGCTCGTTCGATCGTTTTGACGCACGGCGATCCGCCGGCGCGCGCGTGGTTCCTTCAGCAGCTGACGGAAAAAGCCGCTCGCGCCAAGGTCATCGATCCGGTGCCGCTCCAGACGTACCAGGTGTAAGCCGAAAAGCGTTCATGACCCGCGCCGGGTAGACCGTTATCCGGTCTTTCCGCTCGCTGGGATCTCGGCCATCAGTTCGCGCAAGCGGCGCGACATCGCGGGTCCGCCTGCGACGTAGATAATGCGCTTCATCTTGAGGTCGAACTGGCGCATTGGCAGCTGTTCGCCATTCAAGAAATGCACTTCCCCACCCGCCGCCTGCACGAGCGGTATCGCGGCGGCCAGGTCCCAGATCTTGACGTTGTAATCGACGCATCCGTCGAGCAGTCCCGCCGCCACGTACGCGAGGTGCAGCGTTGCGCTGCCGAGGCCGCGGATCTTGAAGTGAGAAATGATGCCGCTCGCGAGCGGCGCCAGGGTCTTGTCGAACGGGCTATGAAAGCCGATCAGCGTTTCTTTGCTCGCGGGCGCGGAACTCACACGCGTTGGACGCTCGCCATCGAACATCCCGAATCCGGGCCCGCCGTGCATCAGGGTCCGCCGGCTGAGGTCGTAGACGACGCCGTACACGGGCACGCCATGCTCGCAGAGCGCGAGCACGATGGCGCAATGCGCGATGCCGAGCGCGAAATTGTTCGTCCCGTCGACCGGATCGAGCACCCACGAAAAGCGCTCCGTCACGGCAATGGGAGCGTCGCAGTTGCCAAGTTCTTCGCTGAAGTATTGGTCCTGCGGGAACTCCGCCCCGAGATCGCGGAATATGCCCTCGGAGATGGCGATGTCGACGGCGGTCACACGCGTGCCGTCGCTCTTCCACTTGCTTTCGGCGCGCCCGAATTCGCGGTGGAGCAAATCCACTTGCGCACGCACCGCGCGCTTGGCCGCTTCGATCCGTTGCAGGAGTTCAGGAGAAGACATGAATGCGCTCACGAAACACACGAATCGTTCGAAAACGAGTACCAAGTGCGCGGCGTTCGACCTGCGGCTGGCAGAACGCCACGACCAAAAACGTCCTACGTTCGCGTCGTCTACTCGTAATCGTATAACTGCGGATCCCGCCGCGGTGCGGCCCGGCGGATTTTGAAGCGATGCCGCGGCTCCTTTGGGTCCGGGGGCGGTTCATTGCCGCCCATCCCCTCGCCGTAGGGATCGTCCATTCCGGCTTCCTCCCCGCCGCCGCCGAGTTGCTCTTCCAGCGAGTCGGGATCGGCCCCTTCTTCCAACTTGCGAACGACCTCTTCCATTTCGCCGTCGATCTTCTCGCCGGTAATTTCGGACATGCGCCGCATCATGCGCGCCATCGCGCGGGGATCGTTTTCGTCCACACTCGAAAACTCGCGCTCCATGGCGTTCATCGCCGCTTCCATCTTGGCGTCTTCCACGGGATCGCCGGCAGCACCGCCCGGGGGCTTGGTTTCCGCCGCTTCATCCGTTTTGCCGCCGCGCGTGACCGCAAAAGCCGAAACCAGCTTGCGCATTTTGAACTTCGGATTGTCGGGGCACTTCGGGATGGTTTGTCCCTGAGCCAGAGTCTTCGCGTAGAACTGGTAGATCGTGTGATTATCCGGACAGTAGTACTCGTAGATGGGCATACGGGCTCTGTTTAGGACCTCTGTGACGTTTCGCAAGTAGCACGTGACAGCGCACGGGGGGCGGCCCAGCGCCTCCTCACACCACCGTGCACGGACGGCTACTCGGCCGCTTGCTTGGCGAGGGCCGCGTAATCTTCGCCGCCCGCAAGCACCTTGAGCCGATACGCGTAGTGATACGGCGGTGTCTGCAATCGAAACTCGCTGTGCGGCAACGCGCCCCACGAGTTGTCTCCGCCCAAACCGCGTTGGTGCAGGTCCAGATTCAGCGTCACGGCGGCGCGGTCCGGCATCTGATACCGGTAGAAATTCTCTTTCTGCGTGGCGCAAAACAGGTCGTCGCTCGAGTAGTGCAGCGCGTTGACGCTTAACGCCGGTCGTCCAACTGCGAGCAAGCCGCGACCGTGCTCGTCCGTGAGGGCGATCCAACGCACCCCTTCCTTGTTTCCGGTTTCCTGCGGCTTGATGTAATCGAAGTACTGCTCGGCGACCCGACCCGAATAGCGACCGACACGCGCGTCCTGCCGGTCCCAGTACGTTTCGTGCGGACCTTTGCCGAACCAGGTCAGATGATCGAAGCCGGCCCGCAGGGTTGTCTGCATGCCGAAGCGTGGCAGCTCGAGCAACGGCTGGTCGCCGGCGTTGAGATTCGACTCCACGAGAATGTCGCCTTTGCCGGTCACGATCCAGCGCAGCTGATACGGCGCCGCGAATTCACCGATCGCACCAGTGGCGAAAATTTCCACGCGGCCGGGTTTCAGTTGCTGGACCACCACTGACGTCGGCTTCCAGGTGCGATAGGCGTGCCGCCACCGTGACAGATCGCCGCCCCGGCGCGGATCCGACGGCCCGGCCATGCGATTACCGCGATCGTTGTCGACCGGAGCGCGCCAGAAATCCGGACGCAGCGGATCGGCCAACAATTCTGTGTCGCCGCTCTTCAGCGAAACGAGCAATCCCGACGCGCGCTCGAAGGTCGCGCTGAAGGCGGTTTGCGCGACGACGATCCGGTCGGGGCTGTCGCTTACGCGCAGCGCAGGGCCATCGCCGCCCGCATCCACGGGCGGACGCGATATCGGGAGTTGAAATTGCTCCCAAGCGATTTCGTGCCCGGCGTCGGCCCAAGGCGTTGGCTCCTTCAAACGGAAGCTGAGTTCGAGGAAGTATTCGGTCGCAGGTTGGGGCTCGATCGGTCGTAGGGGGATCGCAATCGTTTGCCGAGCGCGCGGCGCCAAGGCCAAGCCGGCAATCTCCCCGTGCTGCAGCGTATTCCCGTCTGCGGTGACACGCCACTCGCCTACGAGCCATTCTTCCGCGGCGCGAAAATCGTTCCAGTTCTGCAATTCGACCTTCGCATGGGCGAGGTCGACGGCGTGGATTTGGATTGGCTGATAGACCTTCTTCACCTCCGCGAGGCCGGGGTGCGGCACGCGGTCAGCGTTGACCAGGCCGTTCGCGCAGAAATTACCGTCCGACGCCACGTCCGGAGGGCCGAATGTGCCGCCGTACGCGAAGAATGTGCCGAGCTTCGGATCGAGCGGGATCGAGCGCGGGTTTTCCAGATGTTCGACCTTCCGTGAGGCGGGCACCGGCGTCCTCAATCCCTGATCGACCCAGTCCCAAATATGCCCCCCCTGCAGCGACTTTGCGCCCTCGTAGATTGGCCGCCAATAAGCCCAGATGTCGCCGTTACTGTTGCCCATGGCGTGCGAGTATTCGCACTGAATGAACGGATGCTCTTGCGGAGTGGACGCGTAGTTCACGACGGTCGAGGGCGTGGCATACATTGGGCATTTGATGTCGGTGACTTCGCACTTATCGTCGCGCTCGTACTGCACGGGCCGCGTACGGTCGTGCTCCTTGAGCCAGCGAGCGGTGGTCCGAAAATTGTCGCCGAACCCGGCCTCGTTGCCGAGCGACCACACGACGATACAAGCGTGATTTTTGTCGCGCTCGAACATCCGTACCGTGCGATCGAGGTGCGCCGGGCCCCACGACGGCACGCGCGCCAAGGTCTTCTCGCCGTAGCCCATGCCGTGCGACTCGATGTTCGCCTCGTCCACCACGTAGAGCCCGTACTCGTCGCATAGCGCATACCATTCGATCACATTCGGGTAATGGCAGGTCCTGACCGAGTTGATGTTGTTCTGCTTCATCAGCCGAATGTCCTCGATCATCCGCGCCCGCGTCATCACTTGCCCAAGATCGGGATCGGCCTCGTGGCGATTCACGCCGCGGAACAAGGTGGGCATTCCATTCACGAGGAGTTGGCCCTGCTTGATTTCGACCGACCGAAAACCGACGCGCCACGGGATCACTTCGAGGATCGCGCCGGACTTCACTGCTTTGGCGGTGAGAATCAGGGTGTAGAGGGTTGGAGTTTCGGCCGACCATTTCGCGGGCGCGACGATCTTGCGTTTGAATTCGATTTTCGAGCTGGCGTCGGTCGCGACGTCGACTTCGCCCGCGGGCGCGCGAAACACCTCCTGGCCAGCGGCGTCGAGCAGAGCCGCGTCGAGGCTCACGCGCTGCGCGGCGGCACCGTAATTGTGCAACTCCGCGGCGATCGTCAGTTCGGCGTCGCGATACCGCTCATCGAGCAACGTGTTGACCGTGAAATCGCGCACGTGGACCGGCGGAGTCGACCAAAGCGTCACGTCGCGAAAAATCCCGCTCAGCCGCCAAAAATCCTGGTCTTCTAGGTATGAACCGTCGTTCCAACGAAACACTTCGACCGCGAGAAGATTGTCCCCGTCGCGGATGAGCCGAGAGGTCAGGCGGAAAGTGGCGGGCGTGCGGCTGTCTTTACTGAAGCCGAGTTTTTCGCCGTTCAGCCAGGCCGTGAAAAACGAGTTCACGCCGTGGAAGGTCAAAAACACCTCACGTCCTTCCCAACCCGCCGGCACGCGAAAGGTGCGGCGATACGAGGAGACCGGGTTGTACGAATCGGGCACGATGGGCGGGTTCGCGATTTTCCAGGGGTAAACGATATTCGTGTAGATCGGAATGCCGTAGCCTTGCACTTCGACGTTCGCCGGTACTGGAATCGTTTTCCACGCCCGATCGTCGAAGTCCCGTTTCCAGAAGTCGGCGACGCGCTCGGCCGGTCGGGCCACCCAGTGAAACTTCCAATCGCCGTTGAGCGAGTGAACCCAAGGCGAAGTCTGAGGCGCTGCGTTGCGGGCATCGGTGGCGTCGGAATACACCACCATCGTCGCCGCGGGCGGTTCCGTTCCCTCGTGCAGCCGCGTTTCATCTTGCCATTCCGGACGGCTGGGAGCCGCGGGCTGACCGATGAGGCTATGCGATAAGATGCCGGCGGCCATCGTGCCACCGAGTGCCGTACGACACAAAAAAGCAACGTGTCGAAGCATGCGAGGTAGGGTCGACATGAAGCTCATCGTGGTGCCGCGCTACGTTCGTTGCCAACGTTGTTCTTGGTTAACGGTACACTGCGCACCAAAAACACGAATCGCGGCCCGCGGAGGACGGCCGTGAAAGCGTGCTACGCACCTGGACCAGATCCTAATCGTGCGAACCCGTCGCCGCGGCTGGAATCGTTTTCAAGAATGCAAAGAGCGCCTTCAGCTCGACGTCGTTGAGTTGGGCAAAAGCGCGCGGCATCACGGGATTGATTTCGGTGCCGTCAGGGCGCTTGGAGGTACGCAGCGCCGTGATGAAATTCGTTTCGTCCCATTTGGCGATGCGGCCCTCGGTATGCGGTGTAAGATTCGCCGCGGGTGGCCAATCGGGCGGACCGATCTTGATTTTTCCACCCGAGAAATTGTCGCCATGGCAACCGGTGCAGCCGTTCGCGAGATACCTGCCGTACTCGACCGTGACGCCGGGCGTCACGGCTGCCGGAGTGACATGAGCGTGATCGATCACGTCCGCCGCCAGCTTGATCTGGCCCGCGGTCAGCAACACACGCGCGATCGGACCGAGCGCAACGGGGCCGTTCGGCTTGTCGACGGGCGGCACTGACTTCATGTAAGCGATCAGGTCGCCCATGTCGTCGTCGCTGAAGCGGGCAATGT
>CBINOT010000181.1:0-12471 GCA_966252355.1 uncultured Opitutus sp.
GGTGCGATGCCTTTGCTCAACGAGCGGCCGATGGCGACGAACGGCCCGATCACCAGCACGAGGGCGATGCCCCAACGCGCGAGCTGCAGCGCACCGGTCCAGCCGCCGGTGAGCCGCCAAAAAGCCGCTGTGCCGAGATTGATCAGCGCGAGCGGCACGAGGAACTTCCACGCGAGCCGCGTCAGCTGGTCGATGCGCAAGCGGGGGACGGTCGCGCGAATCCAAATGAAGCCGAAGAGCAGCGTAAGCAGCTTGGCGACAAACCACACGTAGGACGGCACGAGGGCCAGGAAGGGGAACGGCGCTTGCCAGCCGCCGAGGAAAAGCGTGACGGCCATGCCGCTCAGCGCGCACATGCCGAAATATTCCGCCATGAAGAACAAGGCGTACTTGAACCCCGAGTACTCGGTGAGGTGTCCGGCGATGAGCTCGCTTTCCGCTTCGGGCAAGTCGAACGGCGAGCGATTCGACTCGGCGAGCGCCGCCACCATGAAAATCGCAAATCCGGCAAAGCCCCAGGGCGTGAGCACATTCCAATGTGGAATCGCGCCGAACTTCCATCCCGCCTGCGCTTCGACAATGCCCGTCGTCGACAACGTGCCGGCCAGCATCACGACGGGCACGATCGCGAGCAGGAGGGGCAGCTCGTAACTGATCAGCTGCGCGAGCGCGCGCATCGCGGCGAGAAGCGAGTATTTGTTGTGGCTGGCCCAGCCCGCCATGAAGACGGCGAGCTCTGTCGCGGCGCCGGCCGCGAAGAAATAGAGCACACCGGCGTCGAGATCGACCGGCACGATGTGCCGCCCATATGGAATGACGGCGAAGGTGAGGATCGAGAAAGCGAGCAGCGAGACCGGGGCCAGGAAGTGCAGCACCTGATCGGAGGCGCGCGGCACGATGTCTTCCTTCGTCAGCATTTTGATGCCATCGGCAATTGGCTGGAGCATCCCGAACGGCCCGGTGCGATTCGGTCCGGGGCGATTCTGCACGCGTCCGAGGACTTTGCGTTCGGCGAGCGTCAATGCGGCAAAGAGCAGGCCAAACAGTGCGAGGAGCAGCGCAATGGTGAGCAGATTGTTGACCAGCCAATGCCACGGCTCGGGCCAGCGTGCCGTCACGAATTCACGCAGCGTGATGGGTAGCGTTTCGAGCCGAGATTCAACCGCGCTCATCGGGTGTCCGTGGTAGGGCGTCTGTCTTGCAGACGCCGATTGTGGCCCGCTTCGCGACACGGCGTCTGCAAGACAGACGCCCGACCAGAAATCCGCGCGGGATACGAAAGCCGAAGCCTGGCGTTACTTCGCGTCCGCGGGTGCAAGCGCCCGCGCGTTGGTTGCATGCGATCGCTCATCCGGCGGCGGGCGGGGGCTTGGGAGCCTCCGCGCTCGGCGCGGCGGGCGGTTGCGGTGCAGGAAGGATTGTGGCTGGGGTCCCCGTCCCCGGGGCCTTCGCAAGATCAGGGACGCCGGCAACGGCGGCCGAAGCCGCTTTGGCGGCGGCGGCGGCCTTAGCGGCGGCGGCCGCTTTCGCTTTTTCCTCGGCCGCCTGTTTTTCGGCGGCGAGTCGGGCATCGACTTCGGCCGCTTCGGTCGGATGCAGCTGATGATAGTACGCGTTGGACTTCGCGAGCTGTTCGCGGTGCAGCAGCAATGCGTTGAAGCGCTCCGCCGACGCGATTTCGAACTGCTGGTCCATCTTGATCGCGTCGAACGGGCAGACCTCGACGCAAATCTGGCAGCTCATGCAGACCGAGATATCGATGTCGAAGACTTTCGGCTTCTTCGCGACACGGCCTTTTTCGTCGCGCTCGGGAATGATGTAGATGCACTGCGGGGGGCACTCGTTTTCGCAGATTTTGCACGCGACGCAGCGCAGGCCGTCGATGGTCTTGTCGCCGTCGAAAACGAGAAACGGGAAGTTGCGGTAGTTCTCCGGGAGCTTCGTTTTTTGCTCCGGATACTCCGTCGTCACGAGCCGGTTGGGATCGTAGAAGCTGCCCGCGAGATTCTTCGCGGTGACCTTCAGGCCTTGAAGTAGGCCGCTTCCTAACATGATCCATCCTTTCTAACCGCGAATGGACATGAATGGACACGAAGGGTCCGAGTTCCGTCCGGCGTCTGGCATTCGTGTGTATGCGTGTTCATTCGTGGTTCACTTCTCACCGATCCACTTCGCCGAGAACGATGTCGATGCTGCCGAGAATGATCACTGCGTCGGCAATCGTTTGGCCGAGGCACATGTCCTCGAGCACGGTGAGGTTGACGAACGACGGCGGTCGCACGCGATAGCGGTACGGGTTGCCCGATCCGTCGCTGATGAGATAAAAACCGATTTCTCCCTTCGGGCCCTCGATCCGGCCATACGCTTCGCCGGGCTTCGGCTTGAACCCGCGGATCTTCGCTTTCGCGTCCATGATCGGTCCGGACGGGATGTCGCGGAACGCTTGCTGCAAAATGCCGATCGACTCGCGCATTTCCAGGACGCGAATCATGTACCGGTCGTAGGTGTCGCCATGCGCGCCCAACGGCACGCGGAAAGAGAAGCGCGGGTACAGCCCGTAGCCGTCGACTTTGCGCAGATCGTAATCGACACCCGCCGCGCGCAACATTGGTCCGGTGATGCCGGCGCTGATCGCCAGCGCGGGCGTGAGCGCGCCGACGCCTTGGGTGCGCGCCATGAGGATTTCGTTGCCCGTGATCAACGCCTCGTACTCGTCGAGAAATTCGCCGTAGCCGTCCACCAGCCGTTTCGCCGCCGCGAGCCAATCCGCGGATGCATCGATCCGACAGCCGCCGAAGCGCTGGTAATTGCACATCATGCGGGACCCGCTGAGCGACTCGAACAAATCGAGGATCTTTTCCCGCTCGCGAAACGCGTACATGAGCGGCGTGCCGCTCGCGCCAGTGTCCTGGAGCAGGAAGCCCGCGAGGCACGTGTGATTCAGGAGGCGGGTCAGCTCGGCGAGGATGATGCGAAGGTACTCGGCTCGCTCCGGCACAGGCTGGCCGGCGAGTTTTTCGACGGCCAGCGCGTACGCCCAGTTGTTCGTCATCGAGCACAGATAATCGAGCCGATCGGTGTACGGCATCGAGGCGAGATAGCTCGTGTTCTCGCCCAGCTTCTCGTGATTGCGATGCAGGTAGCCGAAAACCGGCTTCAGCTTGACGATCGTTTCGCCGTCGAGCGTCACCATCATTCGAAACACGCCGTGCGTCGAGGGGTGATGCGGGCCCATCGAGACCTCGAGCAAATCCCCGTGGAACTCGTCGTGCACCGGACGAACGTGGGCGCCCGTGTTCGGCGCCAAGGCCGAATGACCCATGCCTAAGGGCGATTGAATTCCCGATGCCAAAGGAGCTGTGCCCGATTCATTCATTGGACATTCGTCATTAGGCACTCGTCGTTCCCGATGGGTTGGCCGGGTAATGCGGTTTCGCCTTGGCCAGGACTTCGTCGTGCGGCGTCGGCTCCCATTCGTAATCGTCGGGCTCCACGTAGTCCTTGCGCATCGGATGCGCGGTGAACTCGTCCCACATCAGAATCCGCCGGAGATCGGGATGACCTTCGAAGCGGATTCCGAACAGGTCGAAGGCTTCGCGTTCTTGAAACTCGCAGGAACGCCACACCGGCGTCAGCGAAGGCACCGTGACCTGATCGGCGCGATTGCCCGTGCGCATCCGCACGATCACCGGGCCATGCTTCAGCGCGATGGAGTACAAATGGTACACCACCTCGAGATAGCCGGGTTCGACGCGCTTCGTTTTCTCCTCGATGAATTTCGTGCCGCCTGCGCCGTCCGAGACCGGCGTGCGCTTGGTCTCGACGATTTCGCGCTCCGGCCAGTCGACGCCGGTGACGTTCGAACAAAAGTCGAGTTGCAGCGACGGCGCATTGCGCAGGAAGCGGGCGATGTCGCGGGCCTGAGCGGTGCCGACGAGCAACGAATGCTGGGCCGACGGACTTGGATTCAGCACGATCGTGACCGCCGCGCCTGGGACCGCGGCGATGATCTGGTCGCGAATATGTTCGAGCGAGTCCATCAGCAGAAACGAAAGCTTGAACCGCGAAGGACGTGAAAGGACGCGAACGTCGCGGTTTGATGTCGGGCGGGGTTCGGAGGCTCCGCCCTACAAGCGATCCGATAGGTTGGTGCGCGATTCATGGCTTGTCCGGTCGGACGAGGGTCGGCGGCTGCCAGACCTCGGGATTCTTGGGCGGGACGAGATCGGTTTCGCCGAATTCCGGAACCGGGTATTCGCACGACGTATCCTTGCGCAGATGACGCGCCGCGTCGGGTCCGGAAATTTTTTGCCCGCGAATTTTTTCCTGCAGCTGCATCAAGCCGTGCAACAACGCCTCGGGGCGTGGCGGGCAACCGGGAATGTACACATCGACGGGAATGAAGCGGTCGATGCCTTTCAGCACGTTGTATCCTTGCTTGAAAGGGCCGCCGGAAATCGCGCAGGCGCCCATGGCGATGCAGTATTTCGGCTCGGGCATCTGATTCCAGAGGCGCACGACTTGCGGCGCCATTTTCTTCGTGACGGTGCCGGAAACGATCAGGAGGTCCGCTTGGCGCGGCGACGGCCGAAAAACCTCGGAGCCGAAGCGGGCGATGTCGAAGCGCGCCATCGATGCCGCGATCATTTCGATCGCACAACACGCGAGCCCGAACTGCAGCGGCCACACCGAATGGCTGCGGCCCCAGTTGTACAATTCCTCCATGCTGGTGAGCAGGATGCCATGGCGGCGCAGCTCGGCGCGTTCCGTGTCGGAAACGACGACGCCGGCCGCGGCGGGCTGCGTCGGTCCGCTAGCGTCAGGGGGCGGCGTGTGGGGCGTGTCGCTCATGTTTATTTCCATTCCAGGTGCCCGCGATGCCACGCCCAGACCAGACCTTCGGCGAGCAACAGCACGAACACGAGCATCGCCACCAGAGCGCCGACCGGGAGAGCGGTAAATGCGACGGCGAACGGCAGGAGAAACAGCACCTCAACGTCGAAAATCAGGAAGAGAATCGCGTACAAATAATAGTGCGCCTTGAACTGGATCCACGAGTCGCCGGTGGGCGGAACGCCGCATTCGTAAACCGAGTTCTTGGTGAAGCTTGGCTTCGGCGGCTGGAAGAAGCGGAACCAGAGTCGGGCGACGGTCAGCAGCAGGACCGGGAAGGCCACGGCTACCGCCCCGAAGAGAGCAAGGGAGGCGTAGGGATGGCTGCTCATGGCAAGTTAAACCGCAGGAAGAGCCGGGTTATCTCAATTCCGAATCGGACGTGGTTTTTGTTCAAATCCGCGCATT
This sequence comes from uncultured Opitutus sp., assembly GCA_966252355.1. Taxonomy (GTDB): domain Bacteria; phylum Verrucomicrobiota; class Verrucomicrobiia; order Opitutales; family Opitutaceae; genus ER46. The sequence goes on from CBINOT010000181.1 coordinate 5,302, forward strand.
AATTGCGGCGCACGAATTGGCATTTGGGATCGTTCTCGGGCGCAGGCTGCGAGAGGTCATTAGAAATGGTCACGCGCCTGGCCAATTGCAATCACGGGGAGCGTTCCGTGGCTCGGCTGGCTTTGCGGCGTTACGCGCGCTGCGATCAGCGCCAGCGCGACGATGGCAAAATCCAGGATCGCGGTCAGGAGCATGCCGACGATCGACTGCCATTCGGTGTAGCGTTCGGCGTAAACATACATCGCGATATTCGCGCAACCGAAGAGGGTCCAGGTGGCGACGCTGACCCCGGCCGCCGACCGAGTGTGGTACATCCGCCAAAGTTGAAAGCCCGTCGCCGCGGGGAATACCACTGCCGGCAAGATCCCGGCCATTTGGTTCAAATTCATCGCGGTGAGTATGCCGCGATTCGGATTTTTCGGCTGCGCGGATTTTGCGAACGGAGCTGCAAGTTAAGCGTTGCGGTAGCGGCGGTCGTTCCGACCGCGACCGAGAGGTCGCCATCGGGGACGATGGCCGCTACCTCGTTTAAGGTTCGCTTACGATGTCGGCTCGGAGGTCCGGCGCTACCTCAACGACGGCACGGTCGTGGTGTCACACCGTGACTCCAGTGCGTGCGGCGATGGCGGCGAAGACAGCCTCGCCGGTCGCGGGCGAGGCCAGCGGTACTTGTCCGCCTTTGGGTCCGAAAGCGGCGACGGCGTCGCGGATGGCTTCGCGCACGGAGATCGCGAGCATGAGCGGAGGTTCGCCGACGGCTTTGCTGCCGTGAACGGCGTGAGCGTTGGCGGCTTGCGGGAGCAGCGTGACGTTGAACTCCATCGGCGCATCGCTGATGGCGGGAATTTGGTAGGTGCTCGCGCTGTGCGTGAGGAGCCGGCCGGCCTTGTCCCATTTCAGCTCCTCGCTCGTGAGCCAACCCATGCCTTGCACAAACCCGCCTTCGATTTGCCCACGATCGATGCCCGGATTTAACGAGTCGCCGACGTCGTGCACGATGTCGACGCGCCGCACGCGCGACATGCCGGTATAGCCATCGACTTCGACTTCCGACACCGCGGCGCCACACGCGAAGTACGCGAACGGCCGGCCGGACATCGTCGTCCAATCCCACGAGATCCCGGGCGTCGCGTAATAACCGGTGGCCGACAGGCTCACGCGCTCGATGTAGCACTGCACCGCGACCTTTTCGAATGAGACGCGGATGGCGGGACGCTCCTTTGCGAAGACGTGGCCGTCCGAAAATACGACATTCGACGTCGTCTGACCGCCATCCGGGCGTTCGCCGTGTTCCGGCGTGGCGATATCCACCGGTGTGTCGGCGGCTAAGGCATCGTGCGCGGCTTTTTCGAGCAGCTTGGCCGCGATGGGGGCCATGCGTTCGCGGAGCGTGACGCAGGCGTTTCTCACCGCGGCGCCATTGAGATCTGCTCCGGCCGACGCCGCGGTCGCGGAGGTGTTCGGCACCTTGTCGGTGCTCGTTCGCATCATGCGAATCGCCGTGTGCGGCAGCCCGAGTTCGCGCATCGCGACGCCGAGCACTTTCGTCTGCAGCCCCTGACCCATTTCCGTGCCGCCGTGATTCACCTGCACGGTGCCGTCCTGGTAAATGTGCACGAGCGCACCCGCTTGATTGTAATGGGTGAGCGTAAACGAAATCCCAAACTTCACCGGCGTGAGCGCGAGACCGCGCTTGATGCGACGGTGGCTGGCGTTCCAAGCCTCGATTTCCGCCCGGCGTTCGGCGAACCCTGCTTTTTCCTGCGCCAGCCGCCAGAGCGTCTCGAGCCGGTTGTCGCCAATGTCCTCGCCATAGTGCGTCGTATTCGTCGCGCCCGTACCGTGGTATAGGTTCCGTTCGCGCACCACTTCCGGTGGCAGCCGCAAGCGGCGGGCGATGCGGTCGATCGTCTCTTCGATCACCAACATGCCCTGTGGTCCGCCGAAACCGCGAAAAGCGGTGTTCGAGGCGAGATTGGTTTTCGCGACGCGGCCGGTGAGCCGCACTGCCGGCAAATAGTACGCGTTGTCGACGTGGAAGAGCGCGCGATCGAGCACGGGCTGCGACAAATCGAGCGACCAGCCGCCATTCGACACGAGTTCCGCATCGAAGGCGCGAATCCGGCCCTCGTCGTCGAAGCCGACCTCGAAGCGTGCGAAAAACGGATGCCGTTTTCCGGTTAGCATCATGTCCACGTCGCGATCCCATTGCAGGCGCACCGGCTGGCCCGTTTTCAAGGCGGCGAGCGCGACGAGCGCGGCGGGCGTGTTGCCCTGGGTTTCCTTGCCGCCAAAGCCTCCGCCCATTCGCGGCGCTTGCACGACGATCTTGTGGCGGGGGAGATGCAGGACCTCGGAGACGATCGCCTGAATCTCGGACGGATGTTGGGTCGACGAGTGGATCTGCACGTCGCCCTCGTCGCCGATTTCCGCCCACGCGGCGTGCGTTTCGAGATAGAAGTGTTCCTGGCCGCCAAAAGCGAATTCGCCGGCGAGCCGGTGCGGCGCCGCGGCGAGCGCGCCGGCGCAGTCGCCGCGGGTGATCACGCGCGCGTCGTTGTGATAACTGTTCTGCGCCATCGCGTCCGCGATCGTCAGCACCGGCGTCAACGGCTCGTACTCGATCTCCACGCGCGCCGCCGCCGCGCGGCAAAGCGCCGTCGTGGTGCCGACGACGAGGGCGACGATATGGCCGTGGTAAAGAACTTCGTCGTCCGCGAAGAGCGGTTCGTCGTGCCGTGAAACGCCCACGTTGTTCTCGCCGGGCACGTCTTCGGCCATCAGCACGGCGACGACGCCGGGCAAGGATCGCGCCGAGGTGGCGTCGCGTCGCTTGATCTTCGCGCGGGCGTGCGGCGCCATGACCGGCCACACCTCGAGCATCGGTCGGCGTTGCGCGCTGTCGTCCACATATTGCGCGCGCCCCGTCACGTGGCCGACCGCGCTCTCGTGGCGGAGCTGTTTCGATACGTCCGCCACCGGCCACGGCTCGCGCGCCGGATAGTGGGGCGGCTCGTCGACCACGGCGCTGAGTTCACCGCTCGCGAATTTCTCCCATAACGACACCACGGTGCCGCGACGATACGCGGCGCTGCCGCGGACATCGTCGATGGGAGTGAACTCGTTCGCAAGAATGCGCGCGACGGTCGGCAGGGCGTCGGCGAGCCGATTGCCCTCGAGGGCGGCTTCCGCATTGCGCGCCCGCAGCGGCATCGCCGCCACGCCGCCATACGCGATGCGAGCGCGGCGCACGATGCCTTGGGCGTCGCTCTCGATGCAAAATGCGCCGGCGACAATGCTGATATCGAGCTCGCGGCGATGAGAAACCTTTTGGAAATCGACGCGCCGTGTCAGGCCCGGCGCCGGCGCACGACGCGGCAGCACAATCTCCTTCATCACTTCGTCCGGCCGCAGCTGCGTCTGACGATAGCCGGTGAAAAACTCCTGCAGCGGCACGGTGCGTTCACCGAGGGTCGACGCGAGAACGACGCTCGCGTCCAACGTGAGCAGCACGGGAGCCGTATCGCCGATCGGCGAAGCCGTGACGAGATTGCCGCCGAGTGTCGCCCGATTGCGAATTTGGCGCGACGCGAAGACCGACAGCATTTTGGCGAACGACGGGTATTCGTGCGCGGCGGGAGAATCTGCGTGTAGGGCGTCTGTCTTGCAGGCGCCGCCCGCGAGCGCCTCTTCGATCGCCGTCAGGGTTGCCGCCGCGCCAATCCGCCACTCGGTTGGCGTCGCCACGATCTGCGTCAGCTCTGCCACTGCCTCCGTCGAGACGAGGGTAGGGAAGGCCTTGAACTTCTTGTTGAGCTCGACGCCGATTTCCGTCGCGCCGGCCACCAGCCGCGCCTCGGGATGGCGCCGGCGGATTTCGAGCAGATCGGCCAAGGTGGTGGGCCGGAAGAATCGTTCGCCGCCCGATAAATAACTCAGCGGTGAGGATGGCGCCGAGGGCTCGGTCAGCCGTTGGGCGAACGGATCGTTTGCGGCATCGCTTTTTGCGCGCGCCGCTGCCGCCACCAAGGCGGCGTCGCGGATCGGACGATAACCGGTGCAACGGCACAGGTTGCCACAGAGCTGATCGTTGATCTGGCACGGCTTGCTTAGCGCGTCGCGATAATAACCCTCGAAGAGCGAAACGACGAAGCCCGGGGTGCAATAGCCGCATTGCGACCCGTAGTGCTCGACCATCGCCGCTTGCACGGGGTGCAGGGTTTCGCCGCGCGCGAGGCCCTCCACCGTCACGAGCTCGCGGCCGGCGAACATCGGCATGAGCGCCAGACAGCTGTTGATCGCGCGATAGGTCGTCTGCCCCGTGGCGTCGCCTTCCAGCAAAGCGACGGTGCACGCGCCACAATCGCCCTCGGCGCAGCCGCATTTGCTGCCGGTGCGCCCCGTGCGGCGCAGCCAGTCGAGCAGCGTGGTCGTCGGTGCGATACCGGCGACGCTCACGCGCTCGCCATTCAAGGTGAAGTCGAAGGATTCGGTGGGCGCCGCCGAGTGGGATGCGGCGGTCGCGTGGTGCATGCCGTGTATTTACGAGTGAATCGCAACGCGGCAAACGAAAGTGCGCGGCGCAGAATTTTCGATCTCACGCCTTTAGGAGCGCGGACGCCCTCGTCCGCCGGATTGATAAAGCGGCCGAGGGCGGCCGCGCTCCGTCGCGCTACTCGCCACGCACCTGTCCCGTGCCGCCACAGGTCTGGCATCGGCCGGTGCCGTCGCAACCCGTGCAGGCGCGACGTCCGGTCCCATTGCATCCGGAGCAGATGCCTTCCGTGCTGCCGGATTGGCGAATGCCGGATCCGTTGCACGACGAGCAAATGTCGCCGACTCCGGTCCCGCGACAGCGCGTGCATGTTCCCGTCCCGCGGCAGGTCGTGCAGGTCTGCAGATGCACGTCGTGATTCGCCCGCTCGGGGTTGCCAAATCTGCGCGAGGGCGGCGTTGTGCATCCGACCAAGAAGGAGAGCGCGACGGTTAAAAGGAAGAACAGTGGGGCTGAGGATTTCATCATGGGGCGCCGCGGTCTTCGCAGATTGAGTGCCCTTTCGCGCCCAATCCCATAGGACGCTGCGCCTCCGCGCTTAACGCGCGTTTCGGCCATCGTTGGCCGAGGTCGAAATTCTCAACATGGGCCGTATCAACCATCCGGAATCGACTGCGCGGCTTCCGATTGGTCACGGAGCACCAGCTACATCGCGGCGCGATTCACGTCTTTATAATACAGATAGCTGGCCGGTTCTTTGCCTATCGCGACGAACCATTGCGGACAATAAGACGCCATCCAAATCGCGTCGCCGGCGGCCACGGGATACCAGGACTCCTCGAGGCGGTAGACGCCTTGTCCGCCGAGTATCAGCAAGCCGTGCTCCATCACGTGCGTCTCGACGAATGGCAGCGTCGCGCCGGGCTGATAGGTCAAGATGTTCATCGCCAGGTCGAAGGCGGGTTCGTCCGGCAGCAAGGTCTGGAGCCGTACGTCCGGATCGCCGAGCAGCGCTTCGCCTTTGATCTTCCGTGCGTCGCCAACGATCGCGCGCGGCGGTTTCGCTCCCGCGAGCGGCGCGAATCGCTTTTGAAACAGCGTCAAGCGCGTGTCGCGCGCCGGCGAGCTGACCGACCACGCTTCGCCGGCCGGCGCAAAAAAGTATCCGCCGGGGCCGCATTTGTGCGTTTTGCCGGCGAGCGTGAGCGTGGCGCCGCCGGTTTCGAAATAGCCGCACGTTTCGATGTCGTTCGCCGAACCTTCGGCGCGCCCACCGCGTTCGAACGTCACGAGCAATTGCGCGAGCTTCGCGCCGAGGGCCTCGTTGATGAGGATGATCGATGCAGCGCCGGTGATGCCGGGCACATTGCTCTTCACGTGACTATCCGGCCCGATCACGGCGTGTCTCGCGCCAAGATGCGTCCGAGTTCGGCCAAACGGTGGGTTCATGGTGCGCCGACGTTACGCATCGAGCGCCGAGAGTCTAGCCGGTTGGTGGGCGGGTTTATGCTTGGCGCGGTTCTTTCGGGCGCTGGGGGATTGTGCGTAGCGAAAGCCGTGAGGCTTTCGATTCGATCACGAAACGCTCACGCGTTCCGCTACGAGCGGCGCGCTCGCGGCGAGATTTTTCAGCCGCGAAGCACGCTCACTTCGCCGGGCGCAAAAACTTCCCCGGCGAGGAGAAATTGGCGAGCCGGCCATTGGCGTACACGGCGTTGCCCCGGACGTACGTGTCAGTAATGCGGGCCGAGCTGCGACGGCCGACGTACGGGCTGATCTGATGCCTCGTCCACAGCTCGTCGGCGGAGATCGTCCGTGGCTTCCCGAACTCGACCACCGTGAAGTCCGCGTCCCGACCTGCGACGAGCGCGCCTTTGCGGTCGTCGAGTCGGAAGCGCTGTGCGACGTTTCGCGCCATGACCGCCGCCAAAATCGGCAGATCGCGCGCGACGGTCTCGGCGCACTCGGAGAAGAGCAGCGAGAAACCGTGCTGGCAGCCCGCAATGCCGCCCCAGATCGCAAAAAAATCCGTCGCCGTTTTCATCTCCGGTGGCGCGGGGGAATGATCGGATCCGATCGTCTGAATCCGGCGCTCGCGAACGTCCGCCCATAATGCCTGGCGGCGCTTCTCGTCGCGAATCGGCGGTGCACATTTCGCGGGCGCGCCAATCTTCGCGACGTCACGATCGTTCAATAGCAGATAATGCGGACACGTTTCGGCGGTGACGTCGACGCGCTGCAGCCGGGCCTCGGCGATCAATGCGACGCCTTCGGGGCTGCTGACGTGGACGATGTGCAGCGCGCAACCGGTTTCGCCGGCGAGCTCGATGGCGGTGCGAATCGCCGCGAGTTCGACCTCCACGGGGCGCGATGCCAGCCACGCTTTCGCGTCGCGGCGACCTTTTGCTTGCTGCTCGGCGGTGAACTTCGCCGCAAGCGCATCGTCTTCGGCATGCACCGCGACGGGCAGTCCGAGTTTGGCGGCGCGTTTCATGCCTTCACGAAGCGTCCGCTCGTCGACGCGCGGAAAGCTTTCGATCCCGCTGCTCGCCATGAAGGCCTTGAACCCGATCGCGCCCGCATCGCGCAGCGCGGTCAGTTGGTCCAGGTTCAGCGGCGTCAATCCGCCCCAGAGCGCGAAATCGACGCAGGATTTTTCCTCCGCCAACGCGCGC
>CBINOT010000182.1:0-12407 GCA_966252355.1 uncultured Opitutus sp.
CCCATCGGGAACGGTCAGTCCTTAGACCGCAATTCAAGCTACAAGCTGGCCTCCGCGAGGCCGGCCTCACTCGCCGCATCCGCCGCATCACTGCGCCGCACCAAACGCGTCACGGAGCAGTTCAGTCCGATTCAATTCCCACACCGCGCGACGCCAGCGAGGAGGTCGCTCGGTTGCACGCCGGCGAACGTCACGGGCTTCAGTCCCGCGGCAATCGACGGCACATTCATCGCCAGCAAAGCCATCGTCGCGTTGCAGCGCTCGAACGGCAAAAGATACAGCAGATCGGCTCGATATCCCCGTCATCGAGGAAATGGCGTGGGCGGTGTTCGATCTCGGCTTCCCGCTCGACCCGGGGGCGACGTCGCTCTCCCAGGTCGCCATGTGGCTCGGGCAATATGCGGTCGAGGCGCGTTTGGACGGGTTTGTCGCGGATCGCACTTTATTGGACGTCGCGATCCACTGCGCGCTGTTGGCGGACCGGACCGGAGAAGCGCGCGATCGCTACATCGCCAACGCGATCATCAACGCCACGGCCAGCACGCTTCAAAATCGTTACGACGTGATTTTTTATCTTCCCGTGGAGTTCCCCATCGCGGATGACGGCGTGCGTTCGACTTCGACCGGCTTCCGATCGCTGCTCGACGGCAAGACGGTCGAAATGCTGAAAGATTTCGGCATGCCTTGGTGCACCTTCCATGGTTCGCTGGAGGAACGGGTGGAGAGCGGGATTGCGGCGCTCGAGGCCGTCGGGCTCGGCCGTGCCACGCGCGCGAAATGAAACGTTACGACGTCATCGTGGTGGGGGCGCGGTGTAGCGGCGCTCCGCTCGCCATGCTGCTCGCGCGAGCTGGATCCCACCGTTTATCGGTGCTCAAATCCCAAACTGGCTGCCGGCCTGATCGAGCATCATATTCGAGGACTCTGGCCAGCCGCCGCCGCTTGGTTATTCCGGATATGTCAATGCCGCCGGCAGCCTGAATTTTGGGTATATGGGCCGTAAGAGGCAGGCTTGCATTATCGAATAAATACTGCCCACGCAGCCCAACCTCGTCCTGGCCCCGCGGTGCGGGAGAGATCCCGGAGGAGAACCGATTCCCCGGATGCCGGCGCAAAAAACTTTGAAACTCCATTGCGGGCCGGCGGGCTGCTTGCGCGAAACGAAAGCATCGATGTCCTGTAGGAAGCCCCCCTCGGCATGTTCGCTTACTACATCGACCCCGTTCGCCGCCTCGCCATCACCCGCGCCTCGGGCCGGCTGACGGCGGTGAGTCTCGCCGACTACCTCCCGAAGCTTTTTCGCGATCCGAAATTCGATCCGAGCTTCGACGCGCTGATCGTGGCGATGGATGTCGACGCGGTGCCGTCGCCGGCGACGGCGGCAATGCTCGCTCCGCTGGTGCGGAGTTGGAGCGCGCGCCGCTCCGGCGTGCGCTGGGCATTCGTACTTCCGAACGAGGAAACGCGTCACGCCGCGGAGTTGGCTTTGAATCAAGTTCGCCTTACGACGGTTACGACCCGTTGCTTTCTCTCCGAAGCCTCCGCTCTCGCCTGGCTCGAAGCGGCCCAGACTTCTTCCGCGGGCCGTCCGGCGGCAGTGACGATTTGAATCAAATCGGCGCCGCGTATGACCCCGGCGCATGCGTCTCCGGCTGGTGCTTGTGCATGCGCCGCGAGGTCGCGGCGGTCGTTCCCATCGCGATGCCGAGTGGAGTGACGACGACGGCAAAAATTCCGCAGAAAAGCGGAACAAACGCATGCGTGTCATAAGCGGAATGGGCGCTTGCCCGTGCCTCCGGCCATCGCCCTATTGGCCCCGTTTTTGCTAGGAGGATGTCACATGGTCGTTACAAATTCGCCATGGCGACGTCACGTCAGCCGGTGATGATGCGGCTGAGTTCTTTGTCAGGATACCCAGTGCTGTAGGTGCAATTTCGCTTTCGTGCACGGCTCGGGCGTGCACGGCAAACGGCCGAACCTCCTCGGAGCAAGGCCCCCTAAACGAAAAAGACACAATGACTGCTGCACTCGTCATCAGTTGGGCAGCGATCGCCGTCCTCATGCTTATCGCACGAGGCGATTATCGTTACCGCCCAACCTACTAAGGTAGAAAACAACGCCGGCCCGGAGTCCTCCCGACTCCGGGCCGGTCCATTTTAGGCGCAGGTTATGCCTTCTTCACGAAACACGCCTTCAGCGCCATCGGCGCGCCCTCGATCTTGCAGTCGATTTCGTGGTCACGGTCGACGAGTCGAATATTTTTCGCCTTCGTGCCGCCTTTGAGCACGCCCGAGGACCCGCGCAGCTTGAGATCTTTGATGAGGATCACGGTGTCGCCGTCGGCCAGCACGTTGCCGTGAGCGTCTTTCACCGTCCGCGGGCCGTCATTGGCCGCGACGATCTCCTTTTTCCATTCATGACCGCAGGTGGCGCACTCCCAATGGGCGGGGTGACTGAGGATGTCGTCGAGAGTACAGGCGGGGCAGGCAGGATGGCTCGTCATCGCAAATTATTCGGCCAACCTGCGCGGTCGCCACTGCCGCAGGCAAGCGAAGGAATGGGGAGCCAACTAAAGTTGCGGCGAGCGATCCGGGCTCCTCTCGGCCGGAAAGACGGCGTCGTGGAGCGCGCGAATTCGGTCTCCTTGCGCGAAGCGATGCTCGCGCCTCGGCGCATGCAAGGGGCGTTTCGTCGCACGTCGCTCCATCGCATGTCATTGCGACGCGGGGCGCGGTATTCTTACTGCCTTGGCTGGCGATCATGAACGCCGCAGATGGACATGAACGGCCACCCGGCGGGGGTGTCGGTGGAGGCATGGAATCTTTTAGCCGCACCCAAGTTCATGGCCTTATCGCGTCGTTCCTCGCCGTCACTGTCCTGTCGTTCGCGGGATGTGCGTCCACTAACGGGCAATCGGATTACCCGGGTCAGCCGGTATACTCCACGCAGACGCGCTACCCGGTTGCCCAACCGGTTTATTCCAACGGGCAGCCCGTTTATTCGAACGGTCAGGCGGTCTACACGACGACCCAACCGGTATACCAGACTGGGCAGCCCGTTTATGGGCCGGCGCCGGTCGTTTACAACGCGCAACCGGTTTACGCTGCGGATGACTACGTGTACTACCCGAGCGTCGAAGTGTATTATAGTACATCGCGCCGCGAGTATATTTATCGGGAAGGACGCGACTGGGTCGCCCGGCGCAACCCGCCACGATACTGGACACAGGGACCGTATGTGCACGTGCAGTTTCGCGATGGGCCGCAGCATCACCACTCGGAAATGGTGCGAACCTATCCACGCGGCTGGCGGCCCAACTCGTACGATTATCGCGATCGCCGGTGAGATCGATGCCGCATCAAACGAACGCATCCGGAGCGCAGACTCGCGGACAGATTTGCGCTTCGACGATAACGCCGCGACAAACTCTCGCATTGCCGTGACGGACGTGCGTTGCGACAGTATGGGTCCGTCCTCGCGGACCCGCGAATCCCACGAGACCCCAATCGAATTATGATTTCTCCGGAGTTTCCCACCCCGAAGCCGCGCCGGTTTTCGATGATACGGTCGTTCGTGCTCGCCGATCTGTTGACGCTTGGCAATGGCTTCTGCGGCACGGGGGCGGTCCTCGCATCGATGCAGTTTCTCGTGACCGGTGAAACGCGCTGGCTCGTGGTTGGAATGACGTTGTTGCCGTTTGCGCTCGTGTTCGATTTCGCCGACGGCCGAGTCGCACGTTGGCGTCACCGCTCTTCGTTTCTCGGCGCGGATCTCGATTCTCTCGCCGACGTGATCTCGTTCGGCGTCGCGCCGGCGGCAATTGGCTTTGCCGTTGGGCTGCGCGGTGCGTTGGACGTCGTAATCCTGCTCTATTTCGTCGGGTGCGGAATCAGTCGTTTGGCGCGCTTCAACGCGACGGCCGACGCGCTCGCGGACGAAAGCGGCAAGGTGAAATACTTCGAAGGCACGCCGATTCCCACGAGCGTGACGATCGTGGCCCTCTTGGCGGTCTTGCTTTGGCAACACCGGATTGGCGCCGATCTGTGGCTCGGCGCCTGGAGTATCGGCGGCTGGACGCTTCATCCGCTTGCCGTGGTTTACGCGCTGAGCGGCAGTGCGATGATCAGCACGATGCGCGTGCCGAAGCTGTAGCACGCCAAGCCGGGCGTTTAGAGCGAAGTCGATTCGCGTGCACGTCGTCCCGGGCGCGATGCGTAATGTCCGTACCCGACTGCGGTTAATAACCGTGGCGCTACGCCTCGGCCCGCATTCACTTGTGCCTGCCGCCCGGACGACTTCGTATCCAGCCGCGTGAAAACGCGCCGAAGTCTGCCGGGCGGCGCCTTATTTAGTTATGTCGATTCTTCCGCATCTTCCGTCAGGCCTGTCTGGCACCGTGTCGCTTACAGCCGACGAGCAGACGCTCGCCGCGTCGTTGGCGGAGTTGACGGAGCCGGTGCTGATCACCCGCGCGGATCTCGTCGTGCCCGGTCCGACCATCGTCGCGGTAGGCCAAGCCATGACCACGTTGACCGGCTACTCGGCCGGAGAGCTGATCGGTCGCAATCCGCGGCTGTTTCAAGGCCCGCTCACGGACCGAGCGGTGCTCACGCGTTTGCGCCGCGCCTGTGAAAAGGGAGAGCACTTCGTCGGCGAGACCGTCAACTATCGCAAGGACGGCTCCACGTATATCCTGCAATGGACGGTCGATCCGATTTTTGATCGGGCGGGGCGGGTGACTCATTTCTTTGCATTGCAGCGCGACATCACGGCGCAGCGTGCGTTCGCCGGGGAATGGTTGCAGGCCGAAGAGCGGGCGCGGAGCGCTCTCGAACAGCTTGGGGCGCATATGACGCTCGTTGCGCAGACGATTTTGGTGCTCGAGAAGACGAAGCGCAGCTTCCGTTCGAAAGAACTCGGAGCGCTTCGGGAGCTTTTATTGGAAGCCACGAGCCAGATGCCGCCGGGCCAAGCATCGCGGCCCGCTGATTCGGCTCACATGGGCCATTAGCATGCCAACTTGATCGCGCGCGATTTAAGTTCGGCGGCTCCGCGTCGATAATCCCGCGAGCATTGTCGGCGAGCTTACGCTCGGCCGGCTTTTCCGGGCAGGGTCTTGGGCCTGCAAGCAAAAGAGCAATGTGGATCGGCGACCTCGTGTCGCGCACCGCCTTTTGCTTCCAGCCATGAAAAAACTCACCATCGCGCACCGTGTGACGTTCGCCGCGGGCTTCCTCTGCCTCGTCCTCACGGGGCTTACACTATTCGCGGCACTCCGTTTTGCGGGCCTCCGCACCATCAGCAACGCGATCGTTGCCGATTCAATTCCCGGCATGATCCATGCCGGCGCAATTCATAATCTCCAGGCGGAATCTGAGCTGCGGACGCTTCGCCTGCTCCTGACGCCCACGGCGGAAAAGCGGGCGGTCATGCGCGCGGAAATCGATGCGATCGCGAAACAGATCGGCGAAATCCTGGGGCAATACGAAACTTCGATCTTCGCCGACGACGACAGGCGCGACTTCGAGGCGCTCAAAGCCCGCCGCACGGACTTCCTGCAGGTGCGCGAACAATACTTCGCGCTTCTCGAGCGCGATCGCGACGCGGCGATGGCGTTTTCCGCGAGCGAGCTGCGTGATGCGTATGCCGCCTATTCGAAAGCCGGCGATGTGCTGTTTGACTACAATGTGCACACGGCCGGCGAGCGGGGAAAAGCTCTCGCCGCGCAGGTCGCCACCGACATCCAGGTCGCGGTCGTCGTCGGGTTTGTGGCGGTCGCAATCGGCATTGCGAGCTCCGTGCTCCTCGTTCTGGGCTTGAATCGCTTGCTGTCGCGGGTGTCTCGCTCGCTCGGCGATGGCGCCGATCAGGTCGCTGCGGCGGCGAGCCAAGTATCGAGCTCGAGCCAGTCGCTTGCCGCTGGCGCCAGCGAGCAAGCGGCGTCGCTCGAAGAAACGAGTTCTGCGCTCGAAGAAGTCGCCTCCATGAGCAAGCGCAATGCGGAGAGCGCGGCGCAGGCGAAAACATTGTCCGACCAAACGCGCGCGGCGGCCGATATGGGCGCAGCCAAAGTCGTGGAGATGAAACGCGCGATGGATGCCATCAAGGCGTCGTCCGACGACGTGGCGAAAATCATCGAGACGATCGACGAGATCGCATTTCAGACCAACATTCTCGCCTTGAATGCGGCGGTCGAGGCCGCGCGTGCGGGCGAGGCCGGCGCCGGTTTTGCGGTCGTGGCGGATGAAGTCCGTAACCTCGCGCGACGTGCCGCGGGCTCGGCGAAGGAAACGGCCGCCAAGATCGAGGACTCGGTCGGTCGTAGCGCGGAGGGCGTCGTGATCTCGGCCGATGTTGCGCGCGCCTTGACGGCGATTTTGGAGAAGGCGAAGTGCGTCGACGCGCTGGTCGCGCAAATCAGCACGGCCTCCGATGAGCAGACGCGCGGACTCCTGCAGGTGAACGACGCGGTGCTGCAGATGAATAAAATCACGCAAGCGAATGCCAGCAATGCCGAGGAATCCGCGGCCGCCGCCGAGGAGCTGACCGCGCAAGCTGCGGCGCAAAAACACGCGGTGACCGAATTACAGATTCTGGTCGATGGGGGACGGGCGCGGGCTTCGGCGCCTGAAGGGCATACCGATGGTCTTTTGCGCGTGGGTGCGATGCCCGGACTCCTTCGCCCAGGAAGCAATCATGAACGCAACGGCCGCGGCAGTCGCGTCAAGTTGCGCGGCCAGGGACGGCTGGTCATTCGGAACGACGCGCTCGACTTCGAAGACGATTCGGCCGAGGAATCCAAATCGGTCGCGCTCAACGGTAGTCGATATCGCTGAGGCATCGCCCCCCCCCCGCCGCGGCTGGCCAAGCCAGTTGCCGAGGCGTCGTTCTCCCCGGTGGCCGGGGAACTCTCCCGGCCTGGATCGCGCCCCGCGGGCGGCCTGCGCTTACCCGTAAGCCAGACCATTTACGGGCTGAGAAATCGGACCTCGCACCGGCGGCGCGGCGAGGCCTTGCCGGAACACTTCGGATTTGCCGCGGTTTGCCGCTCGGCTACGCTCCCGGGTTCCAATGAGCAGTGCCTGTCCTGAACCCGCCCGTACCGAGTCCCTCGCGCGTCCCGAACGCAACGCGTCTGCGGCGACCGCGCAGCCGGGCCCGGCGCCGGCCGACGACGGGACGCGGGAACCGGGCGGCAAGCCGCATGCCTTCGCCCCGGTGTTCGCCCTGCTCGGGCCGCAGATGGCAGAACTCGACCGGTTTTTGTCCGCGCAGTTGGATGCCTTCGAGCCCGAAATCCGGTCGATGGTCGAGTATTGCATCGACACCTCGGGCAAACGCATTCGCCCGGCCTTGGTGTTTCTCAGCGGCTGGCAAGGCGCGGGCAAAGTGAGTGCCGACGTGGTTCGCGTCGCCGCGGTGGTGGAGCTCGTACACCTCGCGACGCTCGTCCATGACGATATCATGGACAATGCCGACGTGCGGCGGAATCGCCGCACGGCCGCGCGCGAGTTCGGCACCACGCCGGCCGTGCTGCTCGGCGACGCTTTGTTCGCGCACGCATTGCATCTCACGACGCAATTTCCCACCGCGGAAATCTGCGCCGCGGTCGCGGAATCGATGCGGCGCGTCTGTGCGGGCGAAATCGTGCAAACCTTGCGGCGCGGTTCGACGAACGTCTCTCGCGCCGACTACGTGCGGATCGTCGATTTGAAGACCGCGGAGCTGTTTCGCGTGTCGTGTTTTCTCGGCGCACGCCTCGGCGGGTTTCCGGCCGGCTTCGTCGAAGCCGCCAGCCGGTTCGGCCGGCATCTCGGCATCGCTTACCAAATCTACGACGACCTCGTGGACTTTTTCGGTAGCGAGAGTCGCATCGGCAAGACGCTCGGCACCGACCTTGCCAGCGGCAAGCTCACGCTCCCGTTGTTCGTGCTGCTCGAGCGCTTGCCGAAGGCGGAAGCGGAGGAGCTGACGGCCGAACTGACGGGAAAAGCGACGCCGCAACTCGCCCTGCGGCTCAACCAGATGCGCGAACTCGGCGTCTTCGAAGCGGTGGCTGCCGCGGTCGAAGCGGAGGTGTCGTCGGCCGCGGAGGCGTTGCGCCCCTGGCCCAGCGTGACTCCAGCGCCGTTATTGCTCGAATTATGCACGGTGCTGCGTACGCAGGTTGCAGCGCTCAAGCCGGATGGGGGAAAAGCCCGCTGACACAGATTGCGTTTGCCGGTAGCGCGCGACTCCGATCTCTTCTACCCCATGGATGCCACGAAAGCTCTCGGCAAGACGCTGGTCGCGTCACCCGAGCGCCGGCAGGAGGCCGATGCCGACCTGGAGATCGTGAAGCGCGTCCAAGCTGGCGATGTCGCGGCGTTCGACGGGTTGATCCGCAAATACCGCGAGCGGCTCTACGGCATCGTCTACAATTTGACGTCGAATCGCGAAGACGCGGCCGATCTCACGCAGGATGCCTTCATCAAAGCATTTCAATCCATCCAGCGCTTTAACGGCCAAGCCTCCTTTTTCACCTGGCTGTACCGCATCGCGGTCAATTCTGCGGTAAGCCACTTGCGCAAAGCGCGCTTACGGTCGTTTTTCAGCCTCGAAACCATCGATGCGGACGAGCCTGTCGCGCGCGATGTCATCGATGCGTTGACCGACAAAACCGGCGTGGAGCGGGACACGTTTACCCGGGAGCTTCAGGAAAAATTGAACGCCGCGATGCAAAAATTGTCTATCAAACATCGCACTGTGGTTACTCTTTTCGAAATAGATGGCTTAAGCCACCAGGAAATCGCTGACGTGATGGAGTGTTCGGTGGGCACGGTGCGCTCGCGGCTTCACTACGCCAAGCAACTGTTACAAGCCGAGCTCCAGCCCTACCTGCGTCGATGAT
This sequence comes from uncultured Opitutus sp., assembly GCA_966252355.1. Classification (GTDB taxonomy): domain Bacteria; phylum Verrucomicrobiota; class Verrucomicrobiia; order Opitutales; family Opitutaceae; genus ER46. The sequence continues at coordinate 8,891 of CBINOT010000182.1, forward strand.
GAACCCAGAGAGTAAACGACCGATGACGATTGAGGACCTGCTGCGCGTAAAACGAGCCGAACGCCCCGCGGCAGAATTTTGGACCGAATTCGACCGTGAACTCCGCGCGAAACAACTCGCGGCCCTGGTCGAAAAACGCCCGTGGTGGCGAAGCTTCAGCGTGTCGCGCGCCGTGCGCGGCCTGACGCGTTACAATCTTCCCTTGGGCGCGGCGGCCGTCCTCGCGATTACTTTGGTTTCGTTGCGGGACTACCGGCCGGCGATGCAAGGCCCGGTGCTCGACGTGACGACAAGCGCCGACGTGAAGCCGGCCGCGATTGTGCCGGCGCCGACGACCACGGGTGGCTCGGATGAGCGTCATGCCAACGAATCCGTCGCCCTCACCGCGCACGCCCCGAGCACGCCGGCGGCAATGTCGTTGAGTTCGGAAGCGACCGCTCCCGGAGAACTCGCGCGCATGATCCCCTTGCTCGGCGCCGACGCGCACCAGAATCGCGATCTTCGGCCGTTCGAGCGTTCGATCGCGGAAAACCGCGTGGTGGCCGAAGCAATGCTTGGCACCCCCGCTTCCGGGTTCGAGATGCGGGCACTGCCCGCGCGGACGACGCCGCAGGAGCCGCTCGCGCAGATCACGCTTCCCTCTGAAACGCGGCGCCATCGCTTCGCCGCGGCCGTCGCCTCGGCTTCGCTTGGCACCTCGCCCGTGCCCACCGCGCGGGTCGCCCGCCGGCTTTCGGACGAGCAGCTGTACGATTCGATCCATCGCTTCGGGGCGAGCGGCAACAGCGTTTCATTCAAGTTCTGATCGTCGCATCACGCTCCCTTTCCTTTAAGGCCCGCTTCGGCGGGCCTTTTGCTTTCGGAGGTCCGGCGGTTAGCGTGAGCCATGCGTTTAGAACGTGATTCAATGGGCGAACTGCCCGTGCCGGACGACGCGTTGTACGGGGCGTCGACGCAACGGGCGGTCGTGAACTTTCCGGTGAGCGGGCGATCGCTGCCGGAGGCGTTTGTCCGCGGCCTCGGGCTCGTAAAGCTCGCCTGCGCCCGCGCCAACGAAGAACTCGGACTCCTTACGCCCGATAAAAGCCGGCTGATCCAGCAGGCCGCTCGCGAAATCGCCGAGGGAAAGCTGACCGCGCATTTCCCGCTCGATGTATTTCAAACTGGCTCGGGAACGTCGGCGAACATGAACGCGAACGAAGTCATCGCGAATCGGGTCAGCCAAATCGCGGGTCAGCCGCTGGGCTCGAAGAAGCCGATCCACCCGAACGACGACGTGAATCTCGGCCAATCGTCGAATGATGTCATTCCCACCACGCTGCACGTCAGCGTCGCCGTGGCGTTGCACGAACGTCTGGCGCCGGCGCTCGACGGATTGGCCGCCGCGCTCGACGACAAGGCGCGCACCTTTTCCGAGATCGTGAAGATCGGCCGCACGCATCTGATGGATGCGACGCCGCTCACGCTTGGCCAAGAGTTTTCGGGTTATGCCATGCAGGCAAAGAAAGCGGCCGCCCGAGCGCGGCGCGCGGTAGAGACGCTGACGGAGCTCGCGATCGGCGGTACTGCGGTCGGGACGGGCATCAACTGCCACGCCGAGTTTGCCGGGCGCGTGTGTCGAATCTTGCAGGCGGAAACCGGAATCGCGTTTCGCGAGGCGGCTAACCATTTCGAAGCGCAAGGCGGCCGCGACGATTGCGTCGAGGTCGCCGGCGCGCTTGCGGCAATTGCCACGGCGCTGACGAAGATCGCCAACGACATCCGCCTGCTCGGTTCCGGGCCGCGCGCCGGTCTCGCGGAATTGCGGCTGCCGGCGACGCAGCCCGGTTCATCGATCATGCCGGGCAAGGTGAACCCGGTGATGAGCGAGATGTTGGTGCAGGTTGGCCTTTACGTTCAGGGGCTCACGCAAACGGTCGTCGGTTGCGGACGCGACGGTCATCTCGAACTCAACGTAACGCTGCCCTTGATGGCGCATTGTTTGCACGAGGCGATTCACTGCCTCGCCAACGGCGCTGCGGTCTTCGCCGAAAAGTGTGTTCGCGGGCTGGAAGCCGACGCGGCACGGTGTCGCGAACTCGTCGACCGGTCGTTGATGCTCGTGACGGCATTGAACCCGCACATCGGTTACGACCGGGCCGCTGCGGTGGCGAAGGAGGCGTTTGCGACGGGCAAGACGCTCCGCGAAGTCGTGCTGGCACAAAAGCTGATGGATGCGGCGACACTCGACCGGGCGTTGAATCCCGAAGCGATGACGCGGCCGAATGCGACGGCGCGTGGCTCGGAATAGCGGCACTTTTCCAATCGCCGCGTGTTCCGAGCGACGAGCGAAATGACATTGCTCCTCGTCGCGGAGCGTTGCCCAAATTGACGTTATGCCCGTTCACCATGCCACGTTTACGGTCCGCACCTCGGGTCAGGCGACCTACGAAATCACCAGCGCGGTCGCGCGCGAGGTGAAGCGCAGTGGCCTGGCGCGTGGGATCGTCACGGTATTTTGCCAACACACCAGTTGCTCACTCGTGATCATGGAAAACGCCGATCCGACGGCCCGAAAAGATCTCGAGGGCTGGCTCAATCGCCTCGTGCCGGAGGACGATCCTCATTTCGAGCACACGCTCGAAGGGCCGGACGACATGCCGAGCCACATCAAGATGGCGCTGACGCGCACCAGCGAAACGATTCCCTTCGGCGACGGCGAAATGATGCTCGGCACCTGGCAGGGCCTATTCCTATGGGAGCACCGCCGCGCCGCCCACACCCGAAACGTGATCGTCACGGTCCTCGGAGAGTAAGCGACGGCGCCAATTGTAGCCGGCCTCCTTGAGGCCGGCGAATTGGTGCGGTTGACGGTGCAACAAACCGCCGGCGTCTAGGACTCCGCTATACAATTGGCTTGTTGTAGCTGGCCTCCTTGAGGCCGGCTATTTCGACCGAAAAAAGTAAAAGGAACTTGTCAAACTCATCATTGTGTAATGTCTGAGCTTGATGTCATTACATTCACATCTGAGGCGGCTAGCCGTCGTATGGGAAAAGACGCCGGTGTATCTTATCACGACCTGCATCGCCAACCGACGTCCCGTGCTCGCTAATGCGGCAGCGCATGACGTCTTGCTTCGCGAATGGCGTGAGTTGCGGCCCCGCTATGGGTGGTATGTAGGTCGCTATGTGATCATGCCGGACCACGTCCATTTCTTTGTCGCGCCGAAATCATGCACGCAATTTCCGCTGCGTACAGTGATTGGAAAATGGAAGGAATGGTCGTCGAAGCGTCTCCGCATCAAGACTGGCTTGAATGGCGCGCTATGGCAGGCCGGCTTCTTCGACCACTTATTGCGATCGCACGAATCGCGATCTGAAAAATGGGAATACGTTTACGCCAACCCCGTGCGCGCAGGCCTCCTGTCGAAAGCGATCGATTGGCCCTATGCAGGCGCTGTTGATTTCGAGTAACGTCGGCTCGGTGTAGATCCAATCTTGGTTTTAGTTTTTTTCGAAGGACCAGTTGGGATCAAAA
>CBINOT010000183.1:0-12398 GCA_966252355.1 uncultured Opitutus sp.
GAGCCCCTGGCCCGAGTCGCCGGTCGCCACGAAGACATTGTTGTAGTCCATCGGATTGTGGCCGATGAAACCCAGGCAATCGATTGGCTCCAGCACCTGCCCGGACCATCGGAATGAAACCTTGCCGATGGGAAAGCGTTCGCGGGCCCGCGGCAGATCGTGCTTGTGAGTGACGTGCAATCCGGTAGCCGGCTCGACGGACTGCAAGCGTACGAGTGGCCCAAAGGCGTCGAATTATTGCTCGTTCCGATCGAGGCCGCGCACGCGACGAATGCCGGTGTGCAGGTGGTCGCCGACAATAGAGACGGCGTTTCAACGACCGCGGATGCCGTCCGCGTGCGTGTGACGAACGCCGCTACCGCCAAGCGGGAGCAATTCCGACTGCGCTGGGCGGACGCAGCGGGGGCGAATACGCCGACGCTCGAGGCCTATGTGCCACCCGGGCAGAGCCGCATCTTCCACCTGCCGCGGCCGAAATCGGGCGCGAGCGTGGATCGGATCGCGTTGCAGGGAGACGATGACGCGTTCGATAACATGGCCTACGCCGTTTCGCCGGTCCCGCAGCGCGCGGCGGTGCGCTGGATCGGCCGCGAGGACATCGCCGACGCCCATGGGCCGCTGTTCTTTCTTCGCCATGCTTTTGTCGATACACCGCGCTTCGCTTTCGATATCGCGCGGGCGGAGCCGGATAAGATCGCAACCGTCGGCGCGCTCGGTAGCGCGGATTTGCTCTTCGTCGGCGACGGCATCGCACCGGCCACGGCACGCGTGTTGCGCGAGACGGCGGAAGCGGGAAAGACCGTCGTGTTCGCCGTTCGCCGGCCGGAGATGGGGCCAGCACTTGGCGAAGCGCTCGGCCGGCCGGAACTTTCCGTCACCGAGGCCAGCGTGGCGAACTACGCGATGTTCGGAGACATCGATTTTCGCCACCGGTTGTTCGCACCGTTCGCGGATGCGCGGTACAGCGATTTCACGAAGATCCACGTCTGGCATTATCGTCGCATCGACTTCGGGCAGGTTCCCGCGGCGCAGATTGTCGCGCGGTTCGATACCCACGATCCAGCGATCGTCGAAGTGCCGATGGGGAAAGGTCGCATCGTAGTCCTGACCACGGGCTGGCAGCCGGAGGATAGCCAAATCGCGGTTTCGTCGAAGTTCGTGCCACTGATGTGGTCGCTGCTGGAGATGTCTGGCGTAACGTCAAATGGCTCCGCGTCGTTCGTCGTCGGCGATCCGATTCCCGTTCCTGCGGGTACGTCGGCCGCGGCCATGGAACTCCCGAACGGACGCAAAGAGACGTTGCCTGCGGATGCGACGCGCTTCGCCGGTACGAATAAACCTGGAATTTATACGTGGGTCGATGGCGCGCGCCGCGTGTCGTTTGCCGTCAATCTCGACCCAAACGAAAGCCGCACCGCACCGCTCGCACTCGACGAGCTCGAACGGCTGGGCGTGCCGGCGAAAGCGGCGGTGACGTTTGCGCCGACCGCGGTGGCACCGGAAAAGATGCGCGCGCTCGAGGCGGAGAATCGGCAGAAATTGTGGTGGTGGGCGATCGCCGGCACGCTCGTCGTGCTGCTCGTCGAATCGGCGCTGGCCGGCTGGACGGCCCGGCGTGGGGCTGCCGCGGAGGCGGCAAGCGTATGAACGACTCTTTCCTCACGGCGCAATTGGATCGTGTGGACCGGCGCCATCGCTGGCTCGTGTTCTGGCGCATGCTCGCCGTGTGCTGGGCGAGTACCGCGCTGCTCGCCGCCCTCCTGGTCGCGCTGAACGAGGGGCTGGGATGGAATGTGCGCGGGAGCGTCGTGATGCTTGCGCTTGCGGCCGCGCTGGGCGTGGCGGCGACTGTCGCGTGGCTCTATCAACGCCGCCCGAACTACCCGTGGCTCGCGCGCAGAATCGAGGCGACGTTTCCGGATCTCGACGGCGTGTTGCTGACCGCGGTGGAGCAACCGGTCGCGCGCGATGCCGCGCCGGAGTTTCTACAATATCGAGTGCTCCATGAAGCGATCAAACGCAGTCAGGAGCAGGATTGGCGGCAAGTGGTGCCCACGAAACGATTCGTCGCCGTCCACGTCGTACACGCGGTGGCCGTGGGCTGCCTGCTACTCGCGATAAACCGCATCGCCCATCTTCCCTCGCGGCCATCGGAGCGCCCGCCGACCGTGGTAGTCAGCACCGATGGGGTAACCGTGACGCCTGGCGACACCAATCTCGAGCGCGGCGAAAGCCTCGTCGTATTGGCCCGCTTTGCCCGGACGGTGCCGAGCGCCGTGTCCCTCGAACTGCACCAAAACGGATCCGCGCCGAAGACGATCCCGTTGGTGAAGAGCATGGCGGATCCGGTGTTTGGCGGCACCATTCCCGAAGTCGCCGAGAGTTTCACGTATCGCTTGGATTATGGCGGACAAAAGACGCGCGACTTCAAAGTGAACGTCTACGAACACCCGCGCCTGATTCGCGCCGATGCCGACCTGACGTTTCCGGGATACACGAAAGTCGCACCGCGTCACATCCCCGACACGCGGCGGCTCACCGCCGTCGAAGGCACGCGCATCGATCTCGCGCTGCAGCTGAACAAGCCGGTCACCTCCGCCAAACTCACCGCGCGCGATGCACCGAAGACGGTCGTCCTCGCGACGGTCGCGCCTGGCCAGCCGGCCGCGCGGATTGCGGCTTGGACGCCGGAGAAAAGCGGGACGTACGATTTGCAACTCGTCGATGCCGATGGCCGGACGAACAAAGTCGCGACCTCCTTCGTCATCGACGTGCAACCGAATCGGCCGCCGGAGTTGAAGCTCACCACGCCACGCGGCGATCTCCGGCCATCCGCGCTGGAAGAGATCACGTTCCAAGGCACGGTGTGGGATGATTTCGGAGTCACGGCCTACGGGCTCGGTTATTCGATTGCGGGCGGTGCGACCAAAACGCTCGAGCTCGGGCGAGACGTGCCCGCGAAGGAAAAGCGGGCGTTCACGCAGGTGCTGAACCTCGAAGCGCTGGGCGCGAAAACGGACGATCTCGTCTCCTGGTATACGTGGACCGAAGACATCGGCCCCGACGGCAGACCGCGGCGCCACAACGGCGATTTGTATTTCGCGGAAGTCCGGCCTTTCGACGAGGTGTTCCGCGAAAGCCAGGACATGCAATCCGCCGAAGACGAACCGCCGGGCGGCGGAACCGGCAATGCGACGCGCCGCCTCACGGAACTGCAGAAGCAGATCATCAGCGCGACGTGGAAACTCCAGCGTGGCGGCGCATCGGCGACGTATTCCGCCGATGTGAACGTCGTGCGCGACTCGCAGCAGCAGGCTCTCGAGCAAGCGCGCGAGGCCGCCGAGAACGTGCGTTCCCCGCGCGCGCAAGGTTTGTGGCAAAGCGCGATGCGCGACATGAGCGATGCGATCGCCCGGCTGAAAGCGGCGGCCGCGGAACCCGCGCCGCTGGCCCAAGCCTTGCCGCCCGAGCAAAGCGCGTATCAGACGCTGTTGAAGCTGCAGGCGCGAGACACGGCGGTCACGCGCGGACAACGCGGGCGCAACGGCGGTCGCGGCCAGGCCGCGAACCAGCGGCAGATCGACGAACTGGATTTGCGGCAAGCGGAGAACCGTTATGAAACGCAGCGCCAAGCCCGCGCTCCGCAGGATCCGCAACGCAGCGAGCAACTGGCGACCATGAATCGTCTGCAGGATCTGGCGCGCCGGCAGCAAGATTTGAACGAACGCTTGAAGGAGCTGCAGACCGCCTTGCAGGAAGCGCAGACGGATCGCCAGCGCGAGGAACTACGGCAGCAATTAAAGCGGCTCGAGGAAGAGCAGCGTCAGATGCTCGCCGATGCCGACGAACTCCGGCAACGGATGGAGCGGGCCGAAAACCAGTCGACCCTTTCGCCGCAGCGCCAAGAGCTCGACCAAGCGCGCGACGATCTGCGGCGCGCGGCGGACGCCGCCGGCCAGGGCTCGGTATCCCAAGCGCTTTCCGCCGGCACGCGGGCGCAACGTCAGTTGCAGCAAACGCGCGACGAGCTGCGGCAACAAAGCTCGAGCCAGTTTGCCGACGATCTGCGGGAAATGCGCAGCGAAGCCCGCGCTTTGTCGCGCCGCCAAGAGCAGCTTGAACAACAACTGGCCAGCCCGGCCGGTGGCGCGACGCCGCGCAAGAGCCTGGGCGAGACAGGCGAACATCCGGAGCTCGCCAACGAGCTCGCGCAGCAGCGCGAGCGCTGGAATCGCCTCTTGGAACGTGCGCGACAAACTTCGGAACAGGCGGAAAACAGCGAGCCATTGGTCTCGAAGCAGCTTTACGACAGCGTGCGCAAGGCGTCCCAGGACGACGCCGCGAGCGTCTCGCAACTGCAGCAGGAGTTGGTCGGCAGCGGCCAGTTGACCCTCGAAATGAGCGAGCGTCTCCAGCGCATGGCGCAAAGTGCGGAAAACGGCAAAGCGCTCGATCTGGCGCGCGAGCTGACGCGCGCCGGCGATCTCGATGGGGCGGGCCGCATCGCGCGCCGCGCCACCGATCAAATGGACGAGTTGCGTCGCGGCGTCGAACGCGCGGCGGAAAGCGTCATTGGCGACGACGTCGAGGAACTGAAGCTCGCGCGGTCGGAGCTCGAGCGCTTGACGGACCAAGTGCGCAACGAGGCGCAAAGGGCCGAAGCAGCTGAAGCGGTCGAGGGCGCCCGCGCTCCGGGGAGGAAACCGGGCGAGCCATCGCGCCCGGGCGGCGATCTGGCCCAGAATGCGTCCACAGCAGGGGAGGGCGCAACGCCCACGCCGGCAACCACGCCCGACAATGCGCCGGGCGATGCGAACGCCGACGGACCGCCTTCCCCCCGAGGCCAGAGCCGCGAACGTCGTGCGTCCGCCGATCGCGACGAGCCTCGTCAGCTTGCCCAAGCCGGCGGCGGCGATCCGCGCGGGTCCGCGAACGAGGCGCGGGGGACGGCTGGCCGGCGCGGCCGTATCTCAGTGGACACTTTGTTGAACCAAGGAGCCGAGCCGGCGGGTGCGGCGGAGAATGGAGGCGACGGCGGTCAGCTCGTCGGCGAAGGGCCGTTGACCGGACGCGGATTCGCGCCGTGGACCGATCGTTTGCGGGACGTGGAGCAGCTGCTGGATTCGCCGGAACTGCGCGACGCGGTGGCCGCGGCGCGCGAACGCGCGCGCGTCCTCCGGCGCGACATCGCGCAATCCAAGGAGAAACCGGATTGGACCGTCGTGCAGCTCCAGGTCGTGAAGCCGCTGCTCGAGGTGCGCGACCGCGTGGCGGAAGAGCTCGCCCGACGCGATCGTCAGGACTCGCTGGCGCCGATCGATCACGATCCCGTGCCCAACCGCTTTGCGGAATCGGTGCGTCGCTACTATGAAGAGCTCGGGAAAGACTCGCCCGCCGCGCCGACCAACGCGCCCTCGGTCAAGCTGCCGGCGCCGCATCCTCTCCAGCCGTAAACGAACGCGTGGCGGAAACACTCACATTCTCGGGTACGCAGTGGTTATGGATCGTGGTTGCGGCGATCGCGGCGGCGGGCGGCATTTTATGGTGGAGCTACGCTGCGTCGCGCGGTTCGCCGCTGCGCTGGGTTTGTCTCGCGCTGAAAACCTGCGGCTTGCTCGCCCTCGCCGTGTGCCTGCTCGAGCCGTTGTGGCTCGGACGCCGACCGAAGCCCGGGGCGAATCTCGTGGCCGTCGTGGCGGACAACAGCCAAGGACTGCAAGTGCGGGACAACGGCGATACGCGGAGCCGCGGAGATCGTTTGCGCGAGCTGGTCGGTCCCTCGCGCCCTTGGCAAGCGGTCCTGGCGACGAACTTCGACGTGCGGCGCTACTTGTTCGACGCGCGAGTCCAAGCGACGACCGACTTCCACGAACTGGCGTTCGACGGGCGGGCCACCGCGCTCGGGGCGGCGTTGCGGGGCTTGCGCGAACGTTTCCACGATCGTCCGCTCGCGGGCATCGTCTTGCTGACCGACGGCAACGCGACGGATTTGCCAGCGGGCATGGTGCCGGACGCGACCGGTCTTCCGCCGATTTATCCGGTGGTGATTGGTCGCCCCGATCCGATCGGCGATGTTGCCGTCCAACGCGTGCAGATCAGCCAATCCTCGTTCGAGGACGCACCGGTTGCGATCCAGGCGGAGGTTAGCGCGCCGGGGTTTCGCGGCCGCCCGATTGTCGCGCGCTTGGTCGATCGGCAAGGCAAGGTCGTCCAACAGCAGATCAATCGGACGAATGCCGAGGCGGATCCTTTGTCGTTTCGGTTTCAACTGAAACCGGAACGCGCGGGTCTTTCGTTTTATCAAGTCTCCGTTCGAGCGCAGGCCGAGCTCGACCGCGACGCCGCCTCCGAGCGGACGGCGGAGGCCACGCTCGCCAACAATCAACGCGTCGTCAGTGTCGATCGCGGGCAGGGACCGTTTCGGGTGCTGTACGTCTCCGGCCGGCCAAATTGGGAATTCAAATTTCTGAACCGCGCCGTCCAGGCCGACGATCAAGTGGAGCTCGTCGGTCTGATCCGCGTGGCCAAGCGCGAACCGAAATTCGATTTTCGCGGACATGCCGGCGAGACGAGCAATCCGCTGTTTCGCGGGTTTGGCAGCCAGTCGCCCGAAGAGGTCGAGCGCTACGACCAGCCGGTGTTGGTGCGCTTGAATACGCGTGACGAAACGGAGCTGCGCACCGGATTTCCGCGTACGCCCGAGGAATTGTACGCGTATCACGCCGTGATTCTCGACCACGTCGAAGCGGAGTTTTTTGCGCCGGAGCAGGCGCAACTGCTGCAGAAATTCGTGTCCGAACGCGGCGGCGGCTTCGTCATGCTCGGCGGGATGGAGAGTTTCGCGAACGGCAATTATTTGCGGACGCCCATCGGCGACATGTTGCCGGTTTACCTCGATGCGGCGGATCCAGGCGTCGAGTTGCCGCTGAGCGAAGTGCATCTGCAACTGGGCCGGGAGGGTTGGCTGCAGCCCTGGGCCCGGTTGCGGGACAACGAGGCGGACGAGCGCACGCGGCTGGCCCAGATGCCGGCGTTCGACGTGGTGAATCGCGTGCGCGCGTTGAAGCCCGGCGCGAGTTTGATCGCCGCAGTGCGCGATGCGCAGGGCACCGAATATCCCGCGCTCGCCGTGCAACGCTTCGGTCGCGGCCGAACGGCCGCGCTCATGGTCGGCGATCTCTGGCGTTGGGGGATGCGCGACGAGGCGGCCCACGCGGACATGGATAAGGCGTGGCGCCAGCTGGTGCGCTGGTTGGTGTCGGACGTCCCCGCCCGCGTGCAGTGCACGGTCGAGTCCGCGCCGGCCGAGGAAGGAAATGCGATGCGCGTGCTGGTTCGCGTGCGCGACGAAACGTTTCAACCGATCGACGACGCGAGCGTGGTCATTGAGGTGGAGCCAATCGGTTTCGGCGCCGCTTCGACCGGAAACGTGTCGCCGATCAAGCTGGAGGCCGAGCCAGCCCTGACCGAACCCGGGCTGTATCAGACGACGTATGTTCCTCGGCAAACCGGGGGGTATCGTGCGGTTGCGACCGTAAAGAGCGGCGACGGTCGCGATCTCGGCCGCGCGGAAGCGGGTTGGAGTTCGGATCTGGCGGCCGACGAATTTCGTTCGCTCACTCCGAACGTTTCGTTGCTGCAGGATCTCGCGCAAAAAACCGGCGGCCGCATCTTGCGCGCCGAAGAGCTCGAGGATTTTGCGCGCTCGTTATCGCGCCAAGCCGCGCCGATCATGGAAACGTGGACGTATCCGGCATGGCATTCCCCCGTGCTGTTTGCCTTCGCGCTGGCCTGCATCGTCGCCGAATGGGCGCTGCGGCGTTGGAAAGGATTGCCGTGAACGGGTGGGCTCGGCGTCGAGGAAGCGAAATCGCGCGCCGGTTCTGGCGTGTGGGCGCGGTCATCTGTTTCGCGGTTGGGACGGCTGTTTTCAGCGCCGAAACGACGGACCGGGCGACCGTCATGCTAATCGTCGGTGCGGCGGGAGAGCCGGAGTTTGCGCGGGATTTTACGCAGCAAGTCGACACGTGGACCAACGCCGTCAAGGCGGCCGGCGGGGAACTCGTTACGATCGGCGCCGATGACCGAAACGACAACGGTCCCAGCGATCGCGATCGCGTCAAAGAGCAGATCGACGCTCAGCTCAAAGCGGGGGCGGCCGAACTATGGGTGGTGCTGATTGGCCATGGGACGTTCGATGGGACGGAGGCGAAATTCAATCTGCGCGGTCCGGATTTCTCGGCGGCGGAGCTGGCGGCTTGGTTGAAACCCTTTCAAAGGCCGGTGGCGGTCATCGATACTTCGTCCGCGAGCGCGCCCTTTCTCGCCGCGTTGTCCGGGCCGAATCGGGTGGTCGTGAGCTCGACGCGCAGCGGCTTCGAACAGAACTACACGCGTTTCGGCCGTTTTTTGGCCGGTGCGATCGCCGACCCCAAGAGCGACCTGGATAAGGACGGACAGGTTTCGTTGCTCGAGGCGTTCTTGATCGCGGCGCGCGAAACGACCGAGTTCTACAAGACGGGTGGGCGGCTCGCCACGGAGCACGCCTTGATCGACGACAATGGGGATGGGCTGGGCACGCCCGCGGATTGGTTCCGTGGCATCCGCGCGACGAAGCGGGCGCGCGATGGGGCGGAGCTCGATGGCGCCCGTGCTCGCCAGATTTGCCTGATCCGCAGTGCCGCGGAGCGGCAGATTCCAGTGGCGGTGCGCGCGCGCCGCGACCGATTGGAGCTCCAAATCGAAAGGCTGCGCGACGCGAAATCGCGTCTGCCGGAAGACGAGTACTTCAACCAGCTCGAGAAGCTGATGCTCGAACTCGCGGCAGTGTACGAATCGACGTGAGGCGACCGCTGCCGCCGCTCCATCTCACTGCCGAATTGCATCGCGGCGGAGCGTCGACGAGCGTGACCGGCGTGAGTGTCGTCGATGCGCATGTTCATCTTTACCCCGCGGAGCTCGATCGCGATCCGGCAGGATGGGCAGCCGCGCAAGGCGAACGGCATTGGGCGACGCTTTGCACCCGCCGGCGGCGCGACGGCCGACCGGTGCAATCGCTTCCGACGCTCGATGCGCTGCTGCGCGCGATGGACCGCGCGGGTGTCGATCGTGCGGTTTTATTGGGCTGGTACTGGGAGAAGCCCGAAACGTGCGCCTGGCAAAACCGCTTTTTCGCCGACTGCGTTCGTGCCCATCCGGATCGTCTGGCGGCCTGCGCCACGTTTCATCCGAGCGCGGGCGCCGTGGCGGCGATCGCGGAGTTGCGGCGCGCCCGTGACGAGGGGCTGGCCGGCCTCGGCGAATTGTCGCCGCATTCCCAAGGCTTCGCCGTCGACGATCCCACCTTCGGCGCAGCGCTGCAGGCGGCGGCGGAATTTCGCTGGCCGGTCAACCTGCATGTCACGGACCCCGAGAGCCGCCCTTTTCCCGGGCGGATCGAGACGCCGTTCGGCGATTTCGTGCGGTTGGCCCAAGCCTTTCCCGCGACCACCTTCGTGTTCGCGCACTGGGGCGGATTGTTGCCTTTCCGTGACGCGACGGTGCTGCAACTTCCCAATGTTTTCTACGACACGGCCGCGTCACCGCTGCTCTACGACGCCTCGATTTGGACGCGGTTCTGCACGGTCGTGCCGGGCGAGCGGATTCTCTTCGGGTCGGATTATCCGCTCAATTTGTATCCGCGGGTCAGCGTCGAAGCCGAGATGGAGCGCTTTGTCGCCGAAGCGCGAGCGAGCGGCGCGAGCGACGCGATCTTAGGCGGCAACGCGGGCCGGATGTTCTTCGGCGCGCGCCAACGCAGCTAAGATCGCCGGACTTTGCGGGTGATTGACGACGACCTGCAGACCGGTGCTGAGCCCATCGGGCAAACCCACCGGAATCGTCAATACCGGCAAGCCGCCCAGGCTGACCGGCGTGGTGAGCGAAAGCAGCCGTGAGCGATTTTCCAACGTGCAGTCCGCCTTGCTGAGGGCTGCGCACGGCGTCGCGGGCATGACGAGAAAATCGTACGTCAGGAAGAATTTCGTCCAAAGCAGCCGCACCGCCGCCTGCGTCAGACGTGCCGTCTCGATCTCGTTTGGCGTGAGCGCGCGCCCCCGGCTCAGTCGTTGCCAGACGAGCGGGTCGTAATGGGACTGATAATGTTCTGCCCACGCCCGGTGGGTCGACCACGCCTCGGCGGCGACGATCGTGGTGTAGCTTTCGAGCGCGCGGCTAAAACCGTGGAACAGGTCCGAATGCGTCGCGCTATCGGCCCGGCGCGCGAAACGCTCGGCGGCGACGCGACACGCGGCGGCCACGTTGTCGTCGAGGCCTGGCAGCTCCACATAGCAGCCGTTGAGCGGACGACTGCTCTGCCGCACGCCCACGAGCGCCGAAAGGGTAAGACGCATGTCGACGGCGTGAGCGGTGAACCATCCGGCGGTATCGAAGCTCGGCGCGAGCGGGAAGGCGTCCCGGATCCAGGGTTCGCCCGGCGCGAGGCGGAAACCGAACAAGCCGCAAAACGCCGCGGGCACGCGAATCGATCCGCCGGTATCGGTGCCGAAAGCCAGCGGCACGATGCCGGCGGCGACCGCGGCCGCCGAGCCGCTGCTCGAGCCGCCCGTCGTGCGGCCGGGAAAACGGGGATGTTCGCAGTCGCCGTAGTGTGGATTCTCGCCCGTGATCCCGTACGCGAACTCGTGCAGCTGCGTCTTACCCGCGCAAACGAGCCCGATCTCGTGCGCCGCGCGTGCGAGGGCGCCATCCTTGACGGGCGTCGCCCGAACGTCCGGCAAGAAGGTCGAGCCGGCGAAGGTGGGAGCGTCCGCGACATCGAACACATCTTTGAGAAAGCACGGCACGCCGCCGAGCGGATGGTCGGCATCGCGTCGCGCCCGGCCGAGCTCCATCGCGAGTGTCGGTTCGTCGCGCAACCACGCGATCGCCGCGCGTTGCTGGGCGGGCGATAATCGCGTTCGCACGCGCGTGTGCACTTCCTTCGCGGCGTCAGCCGGGCTGAGTTGTTGCCACTCGCGAACGGTCATGACGCGGAGTTATCAGCGAGTCTTCATATGACGCAAACCTTCTGAATGCGGCTGGCGCATCGCGGACGAGCGCGTTTACTTCGCGCGTATATTTTCTCCCTATGAATTACGAAGCGAAGCTCACGGAACTCGGACTCACATTGCCCAATCCCCCCGCGGCTGCGGGCAGCTATGTCCCGACGGTGCGCACAGGCAACTTGCTCTACTGCGCGGGGACGATCTGCATGATCGACGGTCAAATGACCCATACCGGTCAGGTGGGGAAAGAGCAGACGATCGAAACGGCGAAGAAATCCGCGGAGATCTGCGCGTTGAACACCCTCGCCAATATCAAGGCGGCCGTCGGTTCCCTCGATAAAGTCGCGCGCATCGTATTCGTCAGCGGCTTCGTGAACGCAGTCGACGGCTTCAGCGATAGCCCCGCGGTGATCAATGGCGCGAGCGATCTGTTCGTGAAAGTGTTCGGCGAAGCCGGCAAGCATGCCCGCGCCGCGGTGGCGGTGAATGGCCTGCCCCGCGGATCGACCACCGAGGTGCAGGTCGTCGCCGAGCTGAAGGCATAGCGGCTCAGGCCGCATGGCGTGGCGCTACGGGCAAGACGAGGATAAACCGTGCGCCGCGGTCGGAGCCGTTACTTTCCGCAAACAACGAACCGCGCATTTCTTTGGCGGCATTCGCACTTGAATGCAGCCCGAAGCCGTGGCCTCCGGCCCGCGTCGTAAAGCCCAGCTCGAATACGCGGGTGAGATTTTCGGCGCTGATGCCAATGCCATTGTCTTCGACCTCGATCCGCACGGTGTCCGATTGGTTCACGGTGCGAATGCAAAAGCGTTTCTTGCCGGGTTCGCGCACTTCGGTCGCGTGCTTCGCGTTTTGAATCAAGTTCGTGAGGATTTGCAGCGCCTTGTGGCGCTCGACAGCGATGGGCGGAACGTCCCCGTATTCGCGGATAACCTCGACGCCGTGCCGATCGAGCGTGGCGGAGGTCATTTTCAACGCGTCTTCGACAAGTTCGGCTGGGGCGACCGATTCCACGATGCCCTTGTACTGGGCAACGCTCTGCTGCTGCGCGACAATCTCCTTGGAAAGAAGGCCGCGTCGGAACGCGGCCTTCTGAAAGCGAATGAGCGGGGGAAAAAGTCCGCCCCAGTTTCACCAGCGGATCAGGGCGTCACGAATTGCCAGACCTGGTTGTTGCTGCTGCTGCTGCCCCACAGCTTCATGATCGCGCCATCGGTTGTGGAACCGGCGGTGTCGAGGCACTTGCCGCTGGCCACATTGGTCAGCTTGTAACCGGAACCCGAGGCGGAAATCGTCCACAGCTGGTTGTTGCTGCTGCTGCTGGCATACTGGCCGACGGTGGATCCGTCG
>CBINOT010000184.1:0-12391 GCA_966252355.1 uncultured Opitutus sp.
CGCGTCTGCCTTCTGTTCGAGCGCAAAGTCGACGAGGAGGCCGGCGAAGGTCGTCACGGTGACGTTGGGAAAACGCGCCACGTTGGGCTTCACCATTTCCAGACGATCCGTCGCGCTAAAGACGGGGCTCTTGCCGGCGTTTTCGGCGATGGCGACCGTCACGCGATCGAACAATTTCGCCGCCCGCTGCAGTACGTCCATATGGCCATACGTAATGGGGTCGAACGTGCCGGGATAGATGCAATGACGCATGACGGGTCGTCCGAGCAAAGCGACAATCAGCCGGCTGGCGATGCGTTTTTGGGCCGGGGGCTCGCACCGCTGGATGCGGTGGCACAAGCGGAGCGGCGAGGGCAGGCCGGACGGATTCGGTTCTGCGGCCTGCCGATCGGTTGCGCCTGACGGCCACGGTGCTCTCCGCGCTTGCCATCGGTTCGCGTACGCTGTCCTTTGCAACTCCAGCCGATGTCGCTTCCGAACCTGCTCACCATATCCCGCGTGCCCCTGATGTTCGCGGTCGTTGCGCTGATGTATGCCGAATTCGCCTGGGCGCCGACGATCGCGTTCTGGTTGTTCATCGCCGCGGCGTTGACCGATTGGCTCGACGGCAAGATCGCGCGCGAGCGCGGCGAAGTGTCGTCGTTCGGCCGGTTCATGGATGCGGTGATCGACAAGGTGCTCGTCATCGGCCTGCTCATCGCGCTCGTGAACGGCGACTATTTTATGGGGCACAACATCATCGCGATGCTGCTGCTGCTGTGCATCCTGTGCCGGGAATTCGCGATTTCGGGGCTGCGGATGGCGACGGCGGCGAAAGGTCAGGTCGTGGAGGCCGACGCCGGCGGCAAGGTGAAGACTTTCGTGCAACTGAACGCGATCGGCTGGCTGATGGGCGCGCGGATGTTTGCCAAGGATCATGGCGAGCTGTTCGCGGGAGAACAGGCGACGTGGGTCACGTCGATCCAGTCGATCGGCATGGCGCTCTACGCGCTTTCGGCCGTGCTCACGGTGACTTCGGGGATCTCGTATTTTCGCCGGCACGGCCACGTCTTGTTTAGCTCGTGACGCGCATGAGCCCGCCGCTGCGAGGCCGTTCGACGCCGATGGTTTCGATCGCGACGCTCGGCCCGATCGGCCGCAAATTGCCGGCACCCGGGACTTGGGGCTCGCTCGCCGGATTGTTGTATTTTCGCGTGTTTTTCGCCCGGGCGAACGTGGCCGAGAATGTCGGGGCGAGCGCGATTGCCGCTTGTCTCGCGGCCTTGATCTGCGGGGCGGCGGAAAGGCAGCTCGGGCGCAAGGACCCAGGCGAGGTGATTCTCGACGAGTTTGTCGCGATGCCGCTCTGTTTTTTGGGTTGGCCGCTCCTCGTGCAGCATTGGCCGATCTGGGCGGTATTGCTCGCGGGATTCGGGCTGTTTCGCTTCTACGACATCCTGAAGCCGTTCGGCATTCGCAGACTTCAGGTCGTGCCGGGCGGGTGGGGCGTGGTCATCGACGACACCGCCGCGGCGCTCGCCGCCTGCGCGACGCTGCACGTGGCGGTGAGAGTGTTCGCGCTTCGCTGGTAACGTTCGAGCGTCGCGTTCAGGGCAGCGCTTGCAGGTTCTCGGCCGGGACCTTGACGAGCAAACCTTGCTGCAAGACGTCGACGGCGATCACGACTCCGCTCGGTTGCGCCGGATTATCGACATAGCCTTCGACGCCATGAAGCGGACCGCCGACGATCTTTACGCGACGACCCTTCGTGAGCAGCGGCATCACGCTGAGTTCGAAGCCGGAGGCGACAATCGCCTTCACGTCCGACAGCTGGTGGAGGAATTTATCCTCGTCCTCGACGACGATCGCCCGCGCCAGAAGGTCCTGTTGATAGATCCGCGCCTTCAGCTCGCGGGGAATCTTGGCGAAGACGTACCCCGGGAAGAGCGGCTTCGTGAAGCGCTTCGTTTGCTGCGCATAGCGGCGCACGCTGTCGATGAGCGGCAGATAGTGCTCGAATTTTTCCGCGGTCATCAGCGCGGCGAATTTCTTTTCGCAGCGCGGCTTGGTATGGCAAACGAGCCAGAAGTAATCGCTCATCCCGTCAGCGCTTCACCAAAAAACGCACCGCCGCGTGATAGCCTTCGGTGCCGAGACCGGTAATGACCGCGATGCAGGCGGGAGCGGTCAGCGAGGTGTGGCGGAAATCTTCCCGCTTGTAGATATTGGAGATGTGCACCTCGACCGTGGGCAAATGAGCGCCGAGCAGCGCATCGCGCAGCGCGACGCTCGTATGCGTGAAGGCGGCGCCATTGATCACCAATCCATCCACTTTGGCGTCGGCCAAGGCGGCGATTTTGTCGATGAGCGCACCCTCGTGGTTGGATTGAAAAAACTCCAGCTCCGCGACGCTGCCAAACTCGGCGCGCAACGCCTTTTCGAGGTCGGCGAGGGTGGCGCGGCCATAGATCTCGGGCTCACGCTTGCCAAGGCGGTCGAGATTCGGGCCGTTGAGGATGGCGATTTTCTTCATGAGTGGCTTCCCACGAAACGCACGAAATCCGCGAAAGGTGAAGTCTTTAGTGACCCCGTC
The DNA here is from genome assembly GCA_966252355.1 of uncultured Opitutus sp. Lineage (GTDB taxonomy): Bacteria > Verrucomicrobiota > Verrucomicrobiia > Opitutales > Opitutaceae > ER46. Next base: position 2,573 of record CBINOT010000184.1, read on the forward strand.
GATCGCAAGGCGGTCAGAGGGGGTTGTCGGTCGCGACGAATTCCCACGGCAGCTTGAATTTTTTCGCCAGTTCCGCGGCGAGCGCCTGGACCGCGTGGACTTCGGTCGCGTAGTGGCCGCACAGGTACAAATTGAGTTTCTCCTCTTGCGCGCGATTGAAAAATTCCTCGCGCAATTCGCCCGTCACCAGCGTGTCGACGCCGGCGGCGACGAGCTCGGGCACCGCGCTATTGCCGGCGCCGCTGCAGAATGCGATCGCGCGAGGCGAGAGGGGGCCATGTTCGATCGCGATTACGCGCGGGTACGCTTTTTCGAGGCGCGCCCGTAACTGGGCGCGCGAATATTTCGACGCGGCAATCCAGCCGATCGGCTCACCGTCGCGCACGAGGAAAGGCCGGTTCGGCTCGAGATCGAGTTGTGCGGCGAGCAAGGCATTGTTGCCGATTTCGCGATGGCCGTCCAAGGGCAGATGGTTCGAATACAGCGCGCAATTCCCGCGCATCAGCGTGGACACGCGTTCGTAGGCCGCGCCGGTCAGCGGCCGCGGCATGTCCCAATAAAGGCCATGGTGCACGATGAGAAAATCGATGTCGGCGGCGACGGCTTTGCGGAAAGGGACGACCCCCGCGTCGACCGCCGCCCCGATCTTCGTGACGCGTCCGTTATTCGCCACCTGCAAGCCATTGAAGGCGCCGGGTGCATCTTTGAACGCGGAGCGACGCGTCCGTTTGTCGCAGTAGGCTACGAGATCTTCGAGCTTCGCCATGGCGGGAAAATGAACGAGGTGGGATTGAGCACGTGCTAGGGAATCGAAACCAGAGACTCAAAAGCTAACACCCTCAATCCCTCAATCCCTCAATCCCTCAATCCCAACCGGCAGCTGTGGGCGGCAAAACCGGCGCCGAAGCTGACGAGCCAATCGTCGCCGTCGCTGTCCGGGAGACGTTCCTTTAATGCTTCTTCGAGGACGAAAAGGACCGACGGGCTACTCATGTTGCCATTGTCGCGCAGCACGCGGGACGTGGCCTCGAGCGAGTGGGGCGCGACGACCGGCGCGATCGCCTCGATGACATCGCGGCCGCCCGAGTGCGCCACGACGCGCGCGACCGGTCGTTCGCCGCGCTCTTGCCACAGCCGTCCGACGGCGTCCGCGGCGAGCTCGGGCACGGAACGATGCAGGAGATTGCGCAGCTTCCCGTCGCGCTGCTCGAAGCGCAGCTTGTCGCGGTTTTCAGGTACGTGGACGGTGTTGAAATCGAAGGCACGCAGCGCGGGCCCGGCCGGCGGCGTGCCGCGCCAGACCGTGGCAGCCGCTCCATCGCTGAACAGGCAGGCGCTGATGATGACCCCGGGATCGTCGTCGAGGTAAAAGGCGGCCGAGCAAATTTCGACCGCCACGCAAGCGACCGTGGCGGTCGGTTGCGAAGCGACGATGTGACTTGCCGCGCGCAGCATGGGGATGGCCGCTCCGCAGCCCAGCCCGACGAGATCTTGGAGAAACGTGTTCGCGCGGAGTCCGAGTTGCTCGGCGACGTAACTTGTCACGCCGGGACACAAATATCCCGTGCACGTACAGATCAGAAGCGCGTCGATTTCCTTCGGCTCGATGCCGGCCTTGGTCAGCGCGCGCTGCAGCGCGGCAATCGCAAGCTTCGGCGCCTCATGGCGGAATACGCCATTGAGCTCGTCGGGCGTGCGATCGAAGACTCGCTCGATTTCAGGCATCGCGAAATGGCGCTGGGCGATGCCATGCTCGCCGCGCAGAATCGTCTGCAAGATCAGCATCGAGCGCTTTTTCAGCCGCTCGCGCACGGCGGAGCGTTGAACGATTTCCCAACAGTCGGCTTGGGTGAACGTCGCTGGTGGAACGGCGGTCGCGAGCGCGTGAAGGTACATCGTGGACGAGGAGAGGGTCGCTGAGGAGAGCGGTTACGGACTACAGAACGCGCGGATGGTGCCGGCGCAATCAATGCAACGCGGCATAGAGCGGCCGAAAGGGTAGCAGTTGGGCACGGCTGAGGGCGGCGAACCAGCGCTGGCGTCGCGGCCGCAACAAAAACGGATGCAGCCAATCGGCCTAGGCGAGCCGAAGGCGGAATCGGGTGCGAAGCGCAGCGTTGGCCGTTCGGCATGCTTCCTCCCACGAGATTTCACCGCGCGCATAGCGGAGCAACGGATCGCGAGCGATGAGCGCGCTTTGAAACGCCATCGCCATGCCGTTCCCGGTAAAGGGTGGAATCATGGCGCAGGCATCGCCGATGCAGATCTCGTCCCGCGGCGCGACTCGGGCGTCAAACTCGAGGGCCGCAACCGCGCAGAAACTGTTCGCGTCGATTTCCGCCGTCGCGAGTCGAGCGCGAAGCGAGCTCAAGCCGCAGGCATCGAGATATCGCCACATGGTCGCTTGCACTGCGTCCAACGACGGCGCGCTCGAATCAGGCTTCGCCCCGTTGGTTGCCGCATCGTGGGGAGGAGGCGAGCCAAGGGCGGGAATTCGGCGCCGCCGGAAAAGCCCGCATACGTTGATCGCGCCGTCTTCTACGCGCGAAAGACCGACGTACGCCTCGTCGCCCAAGTGTAGTTCGAGATCGCGGGCGAGCGCGAGATTCCTGACGTGTACTTTTAAACCGAGCCACGGCGAATGGCCGCGCCGCCGGCCAACCGCCAGCACGCGGCCCGGCCGGCCTTCGACGGACGTGACGCGCGTGTCGAGGCAGAGCTCGCCGCCGTGACCGACGAATGCTTCGGCCAGCCGTGCGTCGAGCGCATGCCGGCTGATTCCGATGGCCGGTTGCGGCAGAGTTTCCTTCCGTGCCATTGCTCCGTCGACGAACCACACGGCTTCGCGATGGCGCGGTGCGTCGGCAAGCAATGGCGCGATGCCCAACTGCGCGATGGTGTCGTCTTCGAGGCCGGTGATGAATTCGCCGCAGACGCGATGGCGTGGATAGCGGCCGGCCTCGACGACTCGAACGGCGATTTTTTCGCGGCTCAAGGCCAGGCCAAGGGAGAGGCCGGCCAGCCCGCCGCCGATAATCTCGATGACGGGCGCGCTCTTCATGCGCGGCGAATCGCGACCATGTGGTACGCGCCGATGCGGGTTGTCTCGCAACGCACGTCCCAGCGCGCGGGCTCGAGCCGCAAGAACCGCGGCAGCTCGTCGTCGCAGAACCCGGCGGCAATGCTGACGCGTGCGTCGTGGAGGGTCACGTGGTTGGCGCCGAGCAAGGGGGCGATGGCGGCGTAGAGCACCTGCGACATCCGGCGCCGCATGGGCTCGCAGGCGATGATCACGCGAGCATCGGCCAGGCGCCCGCCCAAGGCGGCAAGCTCCGCTTCGTTGAACTGGTGAAAGATCAGATTGCCGAGGACGACGTGATAATCCGACCAGCGGTCGAACGTGCGCAAATCGGCGCGGTGCCACTGACGGTGCTGGGGCCAATCGGATGGCGGCGGACACCGATCGAGTCCGTCGACCGCGAACCCGCGCACGATCAGCCGCTGGGCGAGCTCCCCGGTCCCGGCGCCGATCTCGATCGCTCGATCGCCTTCACGCAGCAGGTTGCGCAAGGTGCGCGCGACCCAGCGATGATTGCGCATCACGATGTTCGTGAGGCGCAAGTCGCGTCGATTATGCAGCGCGTCCGGATGATCGGGCGGGAGCGCGTCGAGTAACTCGGGTTCAAGCGAGCGGTCCATCGTGGGTAAGGTAGCGCAAGGGTGGCGCGGAGAAAATTCGATACGAAGATTGCCGCGCTCCACGAAGCTGTCCAGAGTCCGCGCCAGATTCCCATGAGTCCCGCTTCCGCTTCCGTTCCCGATTCGCCGGCGGTCCCGCCCGTACCCACGATGCCCGTGGATTTGATCGCCGAAGCGGCGAGCAATTTCCCGCACCGGCCGAGCTGGGACGAATATTTCATGGCCACGGCGGTGCTGATCTCGTCGCGTTCGAACTGCGAGCGGTTGCATGTCGGCTGCGTGATCGTAACCGGGGGCGAGCGGAAAAATCGTATCGTGGCCGCCGGATACAACGGCTTTTTGCCCGCGACTCCGCACCTCTCGCGGCTGCGGGACGGCCATGAGCAGGCGACGGTGCATGCCGAGCAAAATGCGATCGCGGACGCCGCGCGCCGCGGCAGCTCGGTCGAGGGTTGCATCGCGTACGTCACGCATTTCCCCTGCATCAACTGCGCGAAGATTCTCGCGGCGTCCGGTATCGCCGAAATCAAATATCGCGCCGATTACGCCAACGATCCGCTCGTCGCGCCGCTGCTGGCCGACGCCGGAGTGAAGGTGCTGAAACTTTGAGGCCGTCTCACGGTCGGTAATCGCATGCGCGAGCGTCGCGTCACGAAGGAAACGATGGCGGGCTCATTGCTGCTCGCGCATCCGTCTTTGCGGGATCCCAACTTTCGGCACAGCGTCGTGTTGATGTCGGCGCACAATGCCGAAGGCGCCATGGGCGTTGTGCTCAACCGGCCGCTCGGCAAACGGCTTGGCGAATTGAGCGGCGATTTCGCGCTCGGCCCGTTGGCGGGCATTCCGCTTTTCAAGGGCGGACCGGTGCAAACCGATCAGCTCGTGCTCGTGGCGTGGCAGGTGCATCCCGAGGGGTTCCGGCTGCACTTCGGCGTCGATCCGGACAAGGCGCAGGAATTGCTCGGCGAAGACGGCACCCAGATCCGCGGCTTTTTGGGGTATTCCGGCTGGTCGGCCGGCCAGCTCGAAACGGAAATGCAGGCAAATACGTGGATCGTGGTCGATGTCCCCGAGGATCTGCTAACGCATTCGCAGGACGATTCCTTGTGGCGTACCGTCCTCAGTCGCGAAGGCGTGGAATGGCAGCTCCTTGCCAACGAGCCCGACGAGCCGGAATTGAATTGAGCGGCGCAGCCTGCGCCGAACGCGCAGCGATGGTTGCGCGGTCGTCATTTCAGTTGACAGCGTCTGCGCCGGCCTATGCTTTCAGCACTTTTATGAAAGTTGTCTCCTCCATCAAATCGGCCAAGAAGCGTCACCCGGCGTGCCAGGTGGTGCGTCGCAAGGGCAAGATTTACGTCATCAACAAGGTCGAGCCCCGTTACAAGGCCCGCCAAGGCTAACTACTTAGAACCATGAAAGCCGAAGGCCATCCCGCTCTCAATAACGTCTGCTTCCTCGATGTCGCGACGGGTCGTCGTTTCCTCACCAAGTCGACCATGAAGTCGGCGCGTAAGGAAAAGATCGACGGCGAAGATTACTTCGTCGTCCTCCGCGACGTCACGATGGACTCGCATCCTGCTTACACCGGCGAAAAGCGCCTCGTGGATACCGCGGGTCGGGTCGAAAAGTTCACGACGAAGTTCAAGCGCGGCGCCGCGAAGAAATAACTTCCCCGCCAAGCGCGCCTCTTTCGAAACCCTCCGGAGACGGAGGGTTTTTTTGTGGGTGCGCGCAACGCCAAGCTTCGCGCTGGTCCACGCGGTGGAGCCCGATGTCCCCATCGGGCTGTTTGGTTGGTAGCGGAAGGCGTGAGCCTTTCCGGCGAAAACCTCACGCACCTTTTCGTGATCGTGCTCGTGATCTTACTCGTGATCGCGGGGATCGGGCCGAAGGAGCGCGAGCACGATTACGATCACGATCAAGGGAGGATGGGACATCGGCTCCGCCAAGGCGATGACACGCGCGGTCGAAGTTTTTCCGTGTCTTCCCTGGGTTTCGTGCGCAACAGTCTCCGTTTCCACGCCTATGCGCATTCATCCCTTTCAAGGTCTTGTCCCAACGCCCGCCCAGGCCGCCGACGTCGCATGCGTGCCTTACGACGTCGTGAACGCCGCGGAAGCCGCCGCGCTCGCGGCAGGGAAGCCGCACAGCTTGTTGCACGTCGATCGGGCCGAAATCGATCTGCCGACGAACACCGACCCGTATAGCGAGGCGGTCTATGCAAAGGCACGAGAGAATTTCCTCGCGCTGCAACGCTCGGGTATCCTGGTCCGCGAGACGGAGCCGTGCCTCTACGTGTACCAACAGCAAATGGGAACGCATAGTCAGCGGGGTCTCGTCGCCGGCTGTCATGTCGACGACTACGATTCCGGTCTCATCAAAAAGCACGAGAAGACGCGGAAGGACAAAGAAGACGATCGCACCAAGCTCATTGACACCATCAGCGCGGACACCGGTCCCGTCTTCCTCACTTATCGCGATCACGCGGCGGTGACCGCGCTCGTCAATGCGAAGACCAAGGAGAAGCCGTTGCACGACTTCACGGCGCCCGACGGCATCCGTCACACCGTGTGGCGCATTGGCGGCGGCGCCGAATGGGGGCGTGCGTTCGGCGCGGTGCCGGTCACGTATATTGCCGATGGGCACCATCGGGCCGCGAGCGCCGCTCGCGTGGCGCGCTTGCGGCGCGAGCGCAATGCGAAGCACACGGGCAACGAGGATTACAACTGGTTCCTTTGCGTGCTGTTTCCGGCGAGCGAACTGAAGATTCTGCCGTATAATCGCATCGTCGCCGATCTGAACGGGCTCACCCCGGCGGATTTCCTGGCCAAGGTGCGAGCGACGTTCGGTCTCGAGGAAAACGCGGCGCCGTCGCCGAGCGGCGTGGGGCGGGTCAGCATGTATTTTCAAAAGAAATGGTACGGCCTGAAGATGCCGGCGGACGCGAAGGCCGATCCGGTTGCGCGGCTCGACGTCAGCGTGCTCCAAGACAAGTTGCTCGCGCCGCTCCTCGGAATCGACGACCCGCGTACCAGCAAACGTATCGATTTCGTGGGCGGGGTTCGCGGCACTGGCGAACTAGTAAAGCGTGTCGACGCAGAGGGCGGAGTCGCGTTTTCGATGTACCCGGTCACCATCGATCAACTGATGGATATCGCCGACGCCGGCCAAATCATGCCGCCGAAGAGCACTTGGTTCGAACCGAAGCTCAGGTCCGGACTCTTCATCCACACCTTCTAATCTGTGGCAGTCGCGGTGGACGCGGCCCGTCCAGCGCGTCCGCGGTGCCGCGCGTGACCTTTTAACGGCACGCGCTTCATCCCATCTCACCTGGTCGGCGCCGGGAGGGCTTGCGGTGTTCGTGGCCTGACTGTTGCCTGCGGCTCTTCGCATGACCTTTCCGTATTTCGCCGTCACCGAGATCCCGCTGTGGCTGGTTTTGCCGTTCGGCCTGCTCCTCGGTCTGATCGCGACGATGCCACTCACGCCGCCCCGTCTGAAACACCTCTGGGAGCATTACTATCCGCATGTCGCGATCGGCCTCGGGCTGTTGGTGGCCGGATATTATCTCGCGCGGATGCCCGAGGGGGCGCACACCGTGGCTCATACGGCACACGAGTATTTTTCGTTCATCGCGCTGATCGGAGCCTTGTTCGTCGTCGCCGGCGGCATCCATATTCGCGTCAAAGGGGAAGCCACGCCGATCGTTAACGTCGTCTTTTTGGTCGTCGGGGCGGTGGTCGCGAATGTGATTGGGACGACCGGCGCCTCGATCGTGCTGATTCGCCCCTGGATCCGCATGAACAAGATTCGGATCAGCGCGTACCACGTGGTCTTTTTTATTTTTGTCGTCTCAAACGTCGGTGGCGCGCTGACGCCCATTGGCGATCCTCCGTTGTTTCTCGGTTATCTCCGTGGTGTGCCGTTTTTCTGGCTCATCGATCATGTGGTCGAAGAATGGCTGTTCACGCTCGCGTTGATCCTAGCGGTCTTTTATGCGTTCGATCGTCGCAGCTTTAAGCACATGCCGCGACGATTGCAGCGGAAAGTGGCCGATGACGCGGAGACCTGGCGGTTCGATGGCGTGGGGAACGTGCTGCTGTTGCTGATGGTGATCGGGGCGGTTTTCTTGCCCAACCAGTACTTTATCCGTGAGGTCGTGATGCTTGCGGCGGCGATCGCGAGTTATGTGCTGACTCCGAAAACGGTGCACGAGGCCAATGCGTTTTCCTTCGGACCGATCAAGGAAGTGGCATTTCTTTTCGCCGGCATCTTCGCGACGATGATGCCGGCGCTCGGGTATCTGGAGAACCACGGGCAGGACCTCGGGTTTCATCACCCCTTGCAGTACTATTTCGCGTCGGGCCTGCTTTCGTCGGCGCTCGATAACGCCCCGACGTACGTGAACTTTCTGCAGCTGGCGCAAACGACGGCAATGGCCGATATGCCGGGTGCCTTCACCGGAGTCGTTGCGGGGGAACCGGCCGCCGTGCGCGCTTTGCTCGAGGCCCGACCGCTGTTCGTCATCGCGATCAGCCTTGGCGCCGTCTTTTTCGGCGCCATGACCTATATCGGCAACGGTCCGAATTTCATGGTGAAGTCGATTGCGCACGAGGCGGGCGTCCATTGCCCGACCTTTTTCACCTATATCCTCCGCTACAGCCTGCCGATCCTGCTGCCGATTCTGGCGCTCTGCGGTTGGTTGTTTTTGTAGCACATCGTCTCCCTGCCTCGGCCGGGCGCCCGGCGGCTGGCCGCCGATTTCGGTTCGGAACTTGTCGGCGGCGAAAACGTGGATTAATCGGAGGTCGGTCTCTCGTCGCGAAACCTCAACTCACGCACACCATGATCGCTACGCAGGTTCGTCAGAAGGACGCTCTGTTCTACTTCGCCTCCTATCGGTCCGAGCAATTGCTCCAAAAGGTTCGGTTTATCAGTCGATTTTACGACGAAGAGGGAGGCGGCATCAAAGCGGAGGAACTGCCGGCGGACGATGACGTGGCGCAGTTCATTTCGAAAATCGAACGCAGCGACCGCGCGTTTCAACGCGATGTCTCGCGGGCGAAGGTCGCCGCCATCCGCAATTTCTACGAGACGGCGATTTCGCAGCCGCCGATCCCCGGCGTCGTGCTGTTGTTCACGCCGCAGAAGCTCAACTTTCGCGCTTGGGATGACGGCAGCGGGGTGGGGCAGCTCCAGGAACCGGACGATAAGTTTCTGATCATCGACGGCCAGCATCGTCTCGCGGCGCTGCAGTTTTACGAGCGCACGCACCCGGACGAGGCGAAGAACATCCATGTGCCGTGCGTCATCTTCGATGGGCGCACCGACGACTTCGCGACCGAGATGTTCGTCATCATCAATTCGACGCCGACGCGCATCAACAAAAGCCATCTTGTCGACCTGTACGAACGCGTGTCATGGGCCGAGCCCGATCGCCGTTTCGCGGCGCACATCGCCGAGATGCTCTACAGCGAAGGAGACAGTCCGCTCCGCTATCGCATCAATCGGCTCGGCGGCCGCAGCAAGCAAGAGAAGTGGATCTTGCAGGCGGAGCTTTTCAACGAGCTGCACCGCTGGGTTAAGAGCACCTGGAAACAGATCGAAGCCAATGGCACCGACAAGCGGGCGGCGGCGCGTTATTACGAAATCGTGCGCGATTTTCTCAAAGCCGCGGCGCAAGTCTGGGGCGATGCGTGGGGTAATAGCGGCTACATGGTCACCAAGCCGGTCACATTGAAAGCCATGCTCCGCGTCTGCGCCGATCTGGCCAACAGCGACGCCGATCCGGCAGAGGGAAGGATCGACCGCTGGCGGGCGCGTCTCGCGCCCTGGACCGAGCAAACGCGCGAGTTTCGCAACGAGGGTTTTTACGAGCGCTTCCCGGCGAAAGGGCAGATCGAGCGCGTGGCGCGAATCCATCGCGACCTGGCGCGTCTCGCCGGAATTGCGACCCGAGGCCGCGGGTAAGCAAGCGCGACGTGGCGTTGCAACGTGGCACGGGCGTCCCGCCCGTGGACGGCGCGCCGCGCCGCGAGCCTGGGCGAGACGCCCAGGATACGAAACAGGCAAGATCCCCGTCCACGGCAAAGCCGCACCGATGCGGCATACCTTGTC
>CBINOT010000185.1:0-12370 GCA_966252355.1 uncultured Opitutus sp.
GGGGCGAAATACCTGGGGCTCGATAACCTTCCCCTGAACGTTGCGCCTGCTCCTGTTTCTTGGCCGCAGATTCGCCGTATCGCGGGCGAACTCGATGCGCTTCCGCCGATCTTCATCGCGTGCGATGTCACGAACCCTCTGCTCGGCCCTCAGGGCGCCGCGGCGGTGTACGGGCCGCAGAAAGGTTTGCGTCGCGCCGACGTAGCGCGGCTCGATCACGAGAGCGCCAGGCTCGCGCTGTTGCTTTGCACGCATTTTGGGCAGCCGGACACGACCATGGAGCACTCAGGGACGGGCGCCGCGGGCGGCATCGCGTTCGGCTTGATGGTGGCGACGGGCGCGCGGCTGCTGCCCGGCTTCGACCTGGTCGCGCAATGGCTGAACGTCGATGGGCGCATCGCGGCCGCTGACATTGTCGTCACAGGAGAAGGCCGCTTCGACGACAGTTCGTTGACGGGAAAAGGGCCCGGAGCGATCGCCGCCCGAGCGCTGGCGGGCGGCAAACGCGTTCATGTGTTTGCCGGCACTGTCACGGCCGCGCCGCAAGACGCCGCGCTCGGCGCCCACGCGATCAATCCGCCCGGCGTGCCTTTGGCCGACGCCATCCGCGACACGGAAGCGAACCTCGCGCGTTCGGTTCGCCGCGTGTTCGTGAACGCGTGAGCCATCCCTGGACGGTTTTAACCGTTTCGCTCGGTCGCTCTGCCATCCGGGATTTTGGCCAAAAAACGGCTGACGCCCGTTTCACCGCCACCGGTCGAAACACGATAACAGGACATATTATGTCCCATTATCGACGATAAGGGGACATATTCTGTCCTGTTATCGCGATTAGGCCGACGCCCGACGGTGCCTCCACCCTCGGATCGCAGAGCCCGCGCTAGAGCTTTTCGCCGACCGCCAGGGTAATCTCCGGGCGGATGGAAATGGCGTCGGGGAGCGGAAAGTCGGGCGGGACAGGCCAGGTGACCGGGCGGCCCGCCAGCCATTGCAGCGCCCGGATCGCCACGGTCTGCACTCCCGCGCAGCGCATCCGCTCGGGCTGGCGATCTCCCGCCCATACGTGACCGAACGTCGAGGTGTACACGCGGCCCTTGCCGTAGCGGACGACCCACTCGAGCGGCCAGTTCATCCGGGTCTTCGGATCGTAGCCGTACGAGAGCACGTCGAGATTTCGGGCCGGGCCGCGGGCGTAGTAGTAGATCTCGATGTCGGGCGTCTTCCATTGGCGGGGCAAACCGGCGTGAATCGGATGATCGCCGAGCCGCTTCACCACGGTGTCGACTCTCGCGCCGTGTCCCGTGTCCGGACCTTGAGACGCCGGGATCCGCACGATGCGCTCCTGGTCGTCGATCGTCAGCGCTGCGCCGAAGTCCTTTTTGCGCCAGCCCAGCCCGATCATTTCGTTGTAGGCCGGCCAATCGACAAAGGCGTTGTTCGCGGAGTGCCAGATGTACACGCCGCCTCCGCCCGCTACGTACGCTTCGAACGCGCTTCGCACCTCCGCCGGCCAAGGCGCGCCGCCCTTCAGGTCGTTGTAGTTTTGGATGACGACGTCGTAGTCTCTGAACTTCGGCCGCCAGGCGCTCCAGCCCGGCGCGTCGGCCGAGGCGGGCGCCGTGGATACGTCGACGGTGAACAGACCAGTCGGCGCGAGGATGCCGCGGATCAGCGCGGTCGTGAGCTTCCAGTCGTGATTACTGCAGCCATCGACGATGAGCACGCGGACCCGCGACTCCGCGGCACCCGCTGGCAGCGCCGCGACGAGCGAACTCGTGCGAGCGGCCCGCCACCGCGTGCGCGCACCATCGCGCAACACAAAGGCCGGCTGATCTTCGGCGACCACGACTGTGTCATCCGCCGCGAAGTCGATCTTCACGAGCGCGGGCTTTTCTCGGAACGGCGAAGCTTCGTCGTTGCCGAAATAGGTGCAGTACCAAGTGCCGTCGTTCGCCTGGAAATAATTACCGCCGCCACCGCACGGCACCGCCTCGTGCCATTGACGATACGGACCGTAGAGCGATTCGGAGATCATGAGCGCGCTGCTGTACCGGCCATTGCGACCGGTGGCGCGATCGATGCCGCCGACGAAGATCGCGCCACCGAGGTAGTACTTGCCGTTCCGCTTGAAGAGCGACGCGCCTTCGAAGGCTGCGCTCTGTCCTTTGCCGACTTCTTTCGCTTTCGCGAGGCTTGCCGCGTCGACCTCCACGTCCCTGCCCTCGTCGGCAAAGCCGCTGAGATCGTCCTTCAAGCGATAGATTTTCGTCCCTCGTCCCCACGTGAAATAGACCGCGCCGTCATCGTCCTCGAACAGCGTGGCGTCGATCCCAGGCGTAAGCGGGGCATCGATCGCGGTGGCGCTGACGTAGGGGCCTTCCGGCTTGCCGCTCGTGCTCTTGAGGATGCCGGTGCCGCCGTTCGGCCCGCCGGACATGCAATACGTCACGTAGTAGTTGCCGCGCACATAGTGAATTTCCGGCGCCCACATATAACGGCAGCGTTTCTGCCACGTGCCGTCCCGATCGATGTCCCAAATGACGCCGCGATATTCCCATTTTTTCAGGTCGGACGACTTCCACAATTCGACGCCACCGTTGAGGTCCCAGATATTGTCGCCGGTGGAGCCGGTCAGATAATAACACCCATCGCCGCCGCGGCGGATGATCGTGTCGCGCAGATGAAGCTCGAGGAGCGGCTTGATCGGCGGTAACAGCCCGAGCTCGATCACCTGGTCGCTGGACGTTTTCTTTTCGTCCCAATCGAGCTGCCAGCCGGGCTTGGGATGCGGACCGCGATAGCGCACGCCCTCGCGCCCGCTCCGCCAACCGCCGAGGCCCGCGCCTTGCACTGGTTCGCCGGGACCGCTGAACCGCGCGTAGACGGCAGCTGCCGAGCTGAACGGCGGATCGGTCCGCGCGCGCGCCGGAGTCTTCGCGGTGGCGCTGGCGGCTTGGCTCGCGTCGAAGGCCTCGGCGCCGAAGAACATCGAAGGCAGGAACGTGAGGACGGCGAGGAGCCGGGGCATGAGGCGCAGCGCATCGACTGGGAAAAAACGAAACGAAGTCAGCATGAGGGTGAGCAGAGTTATCGTGACAGCACGCCGGACGGATCCGATCCGAAATGGTCGCGGCCGCCGGCGACGGGTCGTTGAGCACAAAACCAGATGGAGCCCGATGCCCCCATCGGGCTCCGCCCTCGTCTGCATTATTCCGGCTTAGTTCAAAGGGGCGGCTGGGCGGCGTGAACGAGGGTTTCGCTCGCGATCTGGCGGAGTTCGTCGTCCGAAAACGAAGCGACCCACAGGGCCGCCTGCCGGCGGTCTTGCTGCGCCCAACGCTGCACGATGCCGATCACGGCGTCCGCCTGGAGGCGCCCCGCCGGAAGGCAGGTCGACACCACGCGCGCAGCGGCGACCGGATTGCTTTCGCTCCAGGAGACGGCAGCGGATGCCAGCGATTGTTCGCGCAACGTTTGGTCCGGAATCTGCCGGGCCCACGCGATGGCTGCATTCGCGTCGGTTATCGCCCACTCCGCAACGGCGTGCGGGATGAGGCGATCGCGCGCATCGCCGGAGGAAAGCTCGGTGGAAAGCTGCAACGCCTGGATGGGACTCGTGCGCAAAATCTCCTGAGCGATGGCGCCCAGCGCATGTTGTTTTTCCGGCGCCGGCAGCTCACGCGCCCATTGCGCGGCCGCCTCGCATTCCTGATTGGCCCAGACGATCGCCACGTGCTCGATGGCGCCATCTCGCACCGAGCCGGCAGGGAGTTGAACGGTCCAAAGCGCTGCGGCCCGCGCGTCGCTTTCCGCCCATTTGCGCACGAGCCTGAAGTTCAACTCGCGGGTTAACTCGTCTTGCTCGGCTCCCTGCAGCCACTGCAAGGTTTCCGGGATCTCTTCGACGCGAACTTCCGCCAGGGTGTCGCGCCACGCACCTTCGTTCGAGTCGGCCGACGTACACTCGGAAGACGATTCATCCGGCACTGCCGCGACGGGGTCTTCCAACGGCGACCGCGATGGACCCGGTGTTTCGAGTCGCAGCATGCGCGCCGTCGTCGCGGGCGACGACGCGCCGACGGGCGGCGCCGACCGCGGCGTGACCATCCACGCCGCAATCGCCGCGAGCAAGGTCGTGGCGGCCACCCTTCCAAATGGCCGCCGCCACGACGAAGCTTTTAACCGGACCGACATGGTCGTCGGGCGATGAAATCAGGGCGTGGCCGTGACGCTATCGAGGGTTCCCGTGGCGAGCACACCAGTGGCGTTGCTGGAAAACGCGAGGCCGATGTTGGCCGCCGTCGCCATCGTGATCGTCGCCGAGCCAACCGTCGTCCACGTGGACCCGTCCGTGGAGCGCGACGCCGTGAAGACGTTACCGACGCGTTGCATGCGCACCCAGTAAGGCGCGGCAACGCCGGTGACGGTCGTCGTCGTGGTTGCGCCGCCGGTCGCGTTGCGCGAGGTAAACATGATCGAGCTCGGGCTAACCGAGCACGCTGCGTTGATGGCATTCGCATTGAGCGATTCGCGGATCATGACGCCCGCGCGAGCGCTCGCGTTTGTATTCTGGATACCGGTGACCCGGGCGACGATCGTGCAGTCGCCGCTGGAGGTCTGGGAAACGTAGCGGAACGCGTCGGCCGTGCCGCCAATGCCCGCACCCGAACCGACGACATAATACGTGCTGCTCACGAAGCCGGCATTACCCGTCGGGGACACCGTGCCGATGTCCGCGCTTTGCCACGGGCTGACCAGGCCAGAGCCGCCATTCGGAATCACGACGAGTTCGTCGATGTTGGCCAAATCCTGGCCGGTTGAGCTGAGCACGATCGTGTTCGCCGTGCCGGCGTTGAGCGTGACGTTCACCGTGTAGGTCGTCCATGCCGTCCACGTGGTCGTCGAAGGGAAGGCGATTCCCTGAGCGACACCGTTGATCGTGAGATTGCCCGCGCGGGTCCCTGTAATCCCCAAGGCGAAACGAATGATGAGCGTGGCAGCGCCGCCAGAACCGCCCGAAACATTGCTATACGTGGCCGTGCCGCCCGTCGTCGGAAAGTTGAGGTATCCGGAGCCGTGGTAACCAGCGTTCGTGGCCTCGAGCACGACCGAGCCCGCGAGCGTACCCGCCTCGGCCGGTATGAGCGTCGGACTGCCGCTCGACGTGGCGCCGGTAGGCGTCGCGCTCACCTGAGCGGAGTTCGCGCTCTCGCCGGCCGAGTTTACCGCGGACACGACATAGTAATACGTGGTGCCATTGGTGAGCCCGGTGTTCGTATAACTTGCGGTCGTCGGCGACGCCACGGTCGTATATGGCCCGCCGCTCGTCGCGGCGCGCTTCACGTTATAGCTCGTCGCTCCGGACGAAGCGGCCCACGAAAGGTTCACTTGAGCGTTGCCGGCCGCCGCGGAGACACCCGCAGGGGTGGCCGGCACCGTCATCGTGCCGCCAATGATGCGAATACCAACGGTCCGCGTCATTGAGTCACCTTGCGAGTCCGTGACAGTGTAAGTGAAGGCGCCAAGAGCATTCACGCTCGTCGACGGCGTAAAGCGCGCGTAACGACCGCTGACCAACGTGACCGTGCCGTTGCTGACGCCGCTGAAGCTATAGCTGGGGCTCGTGAGCGTGTAACCGCGGCTCAAGGCGTGTAGATCGATATCGATCGAGGAACCGGCGTTGACCGTGTAATTCGGCGCGGCCTTCCAATTGAGGTACTCTTCGAGATTCGTGTAACCGTTGCCATCGGGATCGGCGTTGGCCTCGGTGAAGTTGCCGGCGGGCGAACTGGTGCTCAGTCCCTTGATGGTCTCCCACCAATTCGGCATGCCGTCGTTGTCGGTATCCCAGCCGGCGGGCTGGGTGTAGTTGCCGTAATTTTCCCAGCCCCCGACATCGTTGGTCGTGTCGGGCAACCCGGGCTTGCCGCTCACGCTGCCGCTATAGGTGTAGGTGCCGTTCAGCGTTTCGCCGATGACGCGCGTGTCGTGATCGTCGATGAGCGGCTGGTTGCAGCCAACGTCGGAGAGGACTTGTTTGTACGCGTTGCGGGCCGTGTGGATGGTCGCATTCGACGGAAAGAACGGCGAGCTCACCCACGCGCTATACGGCGGGGTCGAATTTTCCGGCAGTGTGCCGCCGGATTCGGTGCCGACGGTGCGGCCAGCCGCCTGATTGGTTTCGTCGAAACGGCCCGGCATGACATTGCCGGACATGTAATATTGCTGCGTGCCGGGGAAGCCGCCGTATTGCGGATTCAAGGCCGTGAAGATCGAGGAAGCGGCGCCGACCTTGTAGTAATTGTTGACGAAGTTGACCTGGTGCGCGCCGCCGTCGGTTGTCCGACCGCCCCAGTTATAGACGACGTTATTGAAGATATCGAGTTTGCCGGCGTAGTAGCCGGCGCCGTCGAGCCCGCCGGCCATGCTCCAGTTGCGACCCTCGTTGTGCGCGAGCAGATTATGATGGAAGGAACCGGTGTCGCCGCCGATCGACGCCGCGTAGCCGTGCGCCGTGCCCGCCGGATAATTTTGGTGCCCCGCCACATTGAGCGCTTCGGACAAATTGCAGCGCTGGAACGTCAAATTCTTGCCGCCGCGGGTACTGAGTCCCTCGTCGATGCCCCAACCGAACGTGCAGTGGTCCATGATCGCGTGATCGACGCCAGCCATGCCTGTGGCGTTTTGCGTCTCGCCGCTTTCCTTGCCGACGAGCCCGCGCACAAAGCGGAAGATGACGTCGCGCGCGCCGCTCATGGCGAGTTGCTGGCGCTTGACGGTGATGCCTTTGCCCGGCGCGGTTTGCCCGGCGATCGTGATGTACGGCCGAGTGCCATCGATGATGATGTCGCTTTGCAGCGTAATGAGGCCGCCGACGTCGAAAACGATCGTGCGCGGGCCGTAGTCGCCCTCGATCGCATCGCGCAGGCTGCCGGCGCCGGTGTCGTTGAGATTGGTCACCTTGACGACGACACCGCCGCGACCGCCGCGCGCATACCGCCCGTAACCCTCCGCGCCCGGAAATGCGATCCGGCGGGGCCGAAACATCCAGGTGCTGCCCTTGGTCACCGCGCCGCTCGAAGCGACTTCGTCGATGCGCCAGTAATAGGTGAGCTGGGGGTTGATGCCGGTGGCAGCATACGATGTGGTGGTGCGATTGCCTTTGTATTCCGCGGACGAAGTCGTGGCGTTCGTCACTGCGGCGTCGCTGGTTCCGAAATACACGTTATGGGAAGCGGCGCCCAGGACCGCCGTGCCCCATTGCAGCGTGAGCGAACCGCTGTCCGCGTTGGCGTGCTCGTCGGCGTGCGCCGGAACGGGATTGTTGGCCTGTGCCTTGGTGTTCGGCGTGTCGATCTCGAAGCCGTTAATGTGAACGTTCTTGCTCGTTTCGGAGCCGGTCGTCTCGGCTTTGATCAGGACGACGACGTCCTGGCCGGACACCGCCGTGATAGTGAGATAAGCCGTGGCGGCATTGTTATTATCCGTGACGCGAACGGAAACCGGCAGGTTGTTCACGACCTGGGTGCCGTTCACGAGAATATCGAGGGGAGCGACGCTCGTCGCGCCATCCCAGCTATTGAGGTACAGCAGCAACGTGTGCGCGCCCGCCGACAGTCCGGCGATGCGCATCTCGATCTGCGCGCCGGTTTCGGCGTCGGTCTTGATGCCGTCGCCGGTCAGCTTGACGTTCAAAGTCGTGCTCTGAACGCCCTCTTTCCAATAGCCGGGCACGAGCGCGGTGCCGGCCGAGCCAACGCGGGTGAATGTCACCGTCACGCCGCTAAAAGTCGCGGACGTGGTGTTGCCGCCGGCGAACCAAGTCGTGGTGGTCGACCAAGCCGTGAACGAAGGATCGAGGCCCTCCGTGACGGGGCGTCCGGAGTTGTTGATGTCCACCTTCAACGGGGCGGCCAAGGCGGTGCCGATTAAGAAAACGGAGCAGACGCGCGCCAAGGCGGCGGCAATGCTCCGATGACGGGGGGTAGCAAGCAGCATAGTGTTTGGGGATTTGGGGCGGAGGATGACGAACGCTGGGCGGGGCCGATCGCCCCGAACTTACGGGGACACTGCTCGGGGAAGCAGGATACGAACGACCCAGCGAAGCCGCGCAGCGTTATGCCGCGAGCTCGCCCGCGACGCTTGCCGCCCGTCCATGATTTACGAATCTCCGGTTGTTCGCATCGTCGACGAAACATGGCGAGCGTCACGGAGCGGCCGCCACCGAGCCAGGCCGACGAGACGCGCCTTCGTACTTGATCCTGCCGACGCGATTCTTCTCGCTCGGGTCGATGTTCGGCGTGTCCCTTTCGTCATCGTTGCAGCGCTTGCTTTCTCTGCTCGTCCCGGCGCTGGCCTTTGCCGGCTGCAGCGCGAGCCAGCCACCGAAAACGGCGCCGAAACCCGGGGTCGTCGCGCAGAGCATCGTGCCGCCGAGCCCCTTGAGCGTCCCCGTGCAGGAAAAACAGCCCGTGGTCATGATGGGCATCGATGTGCTCGAGGCGGACGGCTTTGCGGCCTTGCAGGGAAAAAAAATCGGGCTGCTCACGCATCCCGCCGGCGTCGATCGCCGCGGCGTGAGCACGGTCGACGTCCTCGCGCATGCACCCGGGGTAAAGCTCGTCGCGCTCTTCGGTCCCGAGCACGGCATCTACGGCGACGTCCAAGCGGCGGTCAACGTAGCCAACACCGTCGACAAACGGACCGGGCTGCCGGCTTACTCGCTGTACGGCCAGACCCGAAAGCCGACCAAGGCGATGCTGAAGGGGATCAACGCGCTCGTGATCGATCTGCAGGACATCGGCACCCGGAGCTACACGTTCGTCAACACGATGAAGTGGGCGATGGAAGGCTGCTTCGAAAACGGCGTGGAAGTGATCGTGCTCGATCGACCGAACCCGCTCGGCGGACTGAAAGTTTCCGGCCCATTGCTCGATGCGAAGTGGTGCGACACGAACGCCCACCGCAACTCCGTCGGGGCCTTCTGCGTACCCTATGTGCACGGGCTGACCATCGGCGAACTCGCACGCATGGCGAAAGACCTGCACCCGCCCACCGGACTCGATCTCCCGGACCGCGTTCGGCAACGGGGCAAATTGACCGTCATCCCGATGCGCGGCTGGACGCGATCGATGCGCTGGCCGGAGACCGGACTGAAATGGGTGCCGACCTCGCCGATGATCGCCGACTTTTCCGCGATTCAAGGCTATCCGATGGTCGGCCTCGGCGCCTTTTGGGACGCGCCACGCATCGATACGGGGTTTCGGCACGGCGTCGGGAAATCCTACGCGTTCCGCGGAATCTCGCACAAGACGGCCAAGATCGAAGTCGTCCAGAAAGAGCTCAGCGCCTTTCCCGTGCATGGCATTCAATTCCGGATGGTGAGCGCCCCGGACCAAACCGGCAAACCGGCGACCGGCTTGTACGTGGAGATTACCGACTACGACGCTTGGGATCCCACGGAACTGAATTTTATTTTGATGAAGATCGCATGCCGGCTCGATCCGAAGAACCCCTTCGTCCCAGCGCCGGGCCGCAACTTCGACGGTTTCGTGCGGCACATGGGTTCGGAGGAGTTTCTGCATGCGCTCCAGCGCGAAGGGGCTCACATCGATCTCGGCCCGTGGCTCAATCGCTGGCGCGAGCAAGACCGCGTCTACCAGATTCAGTCGAAGAAATACTGGTTGTACCAGTAACCGGCGCCGGCGGGAATGCGGCGTTCACGACGAAATGGTCTCGCGCAGGTAAGTGTTCAACTCGATGCGGAGTTGCTGCCGGGCCCGGTACAAACGCGTTTCGACGCCGCGTTCCGAACAGCCGACGATCGCGCCGATTTCGCGATAGCTCAGGTGATCGTAATGATGCAGCAACACCACGGTCCGCTGATCGTGCGGCAAGCGCTCGATCGCGCCTCGCAGCGCACTCGCGGCTTCGTCGCGCTCGAGCGCCCGAGCCGGCGAAGCGGTTGGCGCGAGGGGCTCCGTGCCTTCGGCGGGGGCGTCTAGACTCGTTTCACGATGCCGCGTCCGCCAACGATGGCGATTGTGACACAGATTCGTCAGCGTGGTGAACAGGCACGCGGCGAGATTGGTATCCGCCCGCAATCGGTCACGCGCCTGAAACAGGCGGACGAACGTCTCGACGACCAAATCTTCCGCGTCGGCGTTGTTGTGCAGATAACGCCACGCGAACGCGAACAGCGGCCGCTGCATGCGCGCGACGAGCGCATCGAAAGCGGATTCGTCCCCGCGCTGGATCGCCGCCAGCACAGCGGCGTCGGAGGACGGGTCCGCACTCACGGCGAAACTAGCGAGCGAGGCCGTCGACATTGGCGAACGCGGGGCCGATCAACCCGCGATAGCGTTCTCGCTGGGCGGGCGTCATGGTCTCGCTCGTGGCCACCACGAGCTGCCGGGTGAGCGCCAGGCACTCGCGATCGATCGCGCGGCGTTGCTCGACGAACCGCGCAAACTCGACGAAGTCGACGCGATCGGTCGCCAGCCGCGTGCGATCGAACGCCGCATATTCGTCGCGCATCTGCGCGACCTGCGCCGCGAGCGCGAGCAAGCGCGGGCTGGTCGCTTCGTGGATCGCTCGCACGCGGGCGTATTGCTCGTCCGTCAAATGCAGTTCGGTGCGAATCCACGCGAGCTGGCAGTCGAGTTGATCGCCACTGCACGGCCGATGCGTGTGAAACCAGCCCACATGCGCCACCACCCCGGCAATCGCGCCGGCCGCCAGCACGAGCAGCACGCGGATCATGGCGCACCTTTCTTCGCGGCCATCGCCGGATCGAGCAAAGGGTCGATCAATTGCACATAGTTGCGCGCGATCTCGGCGCCGTACGCCGCGTGCAATCGCGAGACGCGCGCCTCGGCCAAAAACAGTCCGAGCAGCACGCAGGCGGCGACGAACGCGACGGCAAACGAAGGCCGCGTAAATGCCGTTTCCAGCCGAGTCAACCACGAGCCGCGGCGCGTCGTGCGCAATGCCGCGATTTCGCGCCGAATTTCCGGACGCAAGTCCGGCGCAAGATTCGCCGGCGGTTGCCAGCGGTCCAACAAATCATCGAGAGGATCGCGGTGGGACATAGGCACGCCTTGGAGGGGCTTCGGCACCATAACACCAACGGGCGGAAAAGCCCTTCGAAAAACCGGAACGCCGGCATAAAAAGGCCCGCTGCGCACAGCGGGCCACCAGCCCTGACAACCCCTGAAATTCGAACGTGTCAGCCCGACTTGGCTTTCGCCGTTTCGGGCGTGCGGAAGTTGAACTGCTGCGACGCACGCACGAGCACTGGACGGCGCTTCCAGGTCGGCGGCTCGAACTTCCAATTGCGCAGCGCATCGATCGCCGCGGCGGCCAGGTCCGGGTCGTCGCTTTCGTCGACGCTCGGCAACCGCACGGCGCCGTCCTCATCGATATAAAACGAGACCGTCACCTGCCCCGCTCCGCCATGGGCGAAACGCGCCGGGAATCCCGGCGATGGCGCGGCGATCGGTGTCGGAATGCGATCCAGCTCCTTTAACGAGTGCGGACGATAGACGTCGTCGCGATCCATCATCGAATGGAGAATCGCCGTCACCGACTCGCTCGGCGTGAGCGAAACCACGACCGTGCCTTCGACTTGGAACTTCAGGACCACCTCCGACGCGGCGGCGATCGGGCGACCGTCAAAGTGCGCCGGCTCGAATTTCCAGCGCTTCAAGGCGTTCACGCTGACGCGGGCGAGTTCCGGATGCGTGTACGCCACGGCGAGGCAGTCTTCCATTTTCCCATTCGCATCGATGCTGAACGCGATGCGCGCTTCGCCTTCCCGGACGCCAAGTTGGATCAAGTCGTACGGAAATACCGGCAAGCTTGTATCGACGACGCGCAACGACTGCAGCCGCGGCGCGGCGCTCGGCAGTTGCGCGTACGCCGTCGAAACGCCAAGCACCAGAGCGAGC
This sequence comes from uncultured Opitutus sp., assembly GCA_966252355.1. Classification (GTDB taxonomy): domain Bacteria; phylum Verrucomicrobiota; class Verrucomicrobiia; order Opitutales; family Opitutaceae; genus ER46. Next base: position 11,949 of record CBINOT010000185.1, read on the forward strand.
ACGGAGAGAAAAGGAGCAAGCGGTTTCATTTTCGTTTGGTTTCGCGAGCCACAACCCCGCTCCCGCGCCAATCCCTTCAACGCGGCGCGCCGCGCGACGGGCGTTTTAAGGTCGCGGCGCTCGTCCCCCTAGCCCACGCCCACGCCGAAAAACTGGCGGGCGGGGCGACCGCCACCTTGCTGGGGAACGTGGCCGCGAACGATGTGGGCGGCTACGGCGTGGGGAGCAATGCGGGCACGGGGATAAGCGCCTTCTGGGGAAGCGCGGGCCCGGGCCCGGGCGTGCCGACTTCTCGGTGAATCGTCAGCAGGAGCTGAAGGCGAAGTTCGCCAGGCTGATCAACGCCCGCCCGTCGGAGATCGCGTTCACCGCCAGCACGTCGTGCTTGCCGGGCGATCCGCGGCCCGCGACCGCGTACATCA
>CBINOT010000186.1:0-12117 GCA_966252355.1 uncultured Opitutus sp.
CCCGGATTGCACAGGCCAAGCGGTTATTGCTCGAGAGCGATACCGGAGTCCTCGAGACAACCGCAGACGCCGGTTTCGAGTCGGTCTCGGTGTTTCACGACCATTTCCGCCGCCTGACCGGCATGACGCCGACCGCGTATCGCGATTTGCGCCGTACCCGGCGCTTCGCGATCGCGTTGCCCGACGGTTATCCGCTGGGGTACCTCCGGCGCGCATTGAGTCGAGATCGCTCGAGCGTAACCGAACGCCTTGTCGGCGACATGTACACTGCGGCGATTCGGTTATCGTCGGGGCCGGCACTGCTGACCTTGCAACTCTCGGCGCACGCGGTCGCCGTAAGCCTCTCGAACGGATCCGGCGCGGAAGCGCACGCAGTCGTCGCCGGACTGCTGGGGCTCGAACAAGACGCGGCCGCCTTCGCGCGCCTCGCCCAGAAACTTGGGCTGGCGCGACTCGTAGCCGGACGTCCCGAGCTTCGCATCAGTCAAACCGCCTCGATCTACGATGGACTCCTCTGGTCGATCATCGGCCAGCAGATCAATCTCGCATTCGCCTGCCAATTGAGGCGCCGCTTGATCGAGCGGGCCGGCGATCCCCTCTCCGAAGGCTTGATCGCCGCACCCTCGCCGTCACAGGTCGCCGCGCTCGCGGCGTCGGATTTGACGCCGCTGCAATTCTCGGCGCGGAAGGCGGAATACGTGATCGGCATTTCGCGATTGATCGCGGAAGGAAAGCTCGACCTCGAAAGCTTGCGTGCGATGTCGGCGACCCGCGCCGAACGGACCTTGCTGGCGCTGCACGGACTCGGCCCATGGTCGGTGAATTATCTCATGATGCGATCACTCGGCTTCGCCGATTGCGTGCCGCTCGGCGACACCGGCGTCACGAGTGCGCTGCAGTCGCTCCTCAAGCTCGACCAGCGACCGGACATCGATGCAACTCGACGGCTGATGAGCGCCTTCGCGCCGTATCGCAGCCTAGCGACCGCCCATTTATGGCAATTCAACCAGCCGCCGCCATGACCTTGTACACCACCACGTTTCCCACGCCGTGCGGGCCTTTCTCGCTCGCGGTCGACGAAGACAATGCGGTCGTGGCGACGGCTTTCGGCGAGGTGAAGCAGCTGAAAAAGCGGTTGCCCCGGTCGATCGGACCCGCGGCCGTTGTCCTGATCGCCGATGACGTGCGCACGCGCGCCGCGCGCGAAGACGTGCGTCGCTATTTCCGCGGCGACGACGCCGAATGCGCCGTGCGATTACGACCGGTCGGCACGGCGTTCCAGCAACGGGTGTGGGCGGCGTTGCGACGCATTCCTCGCGGCGAAACGTGCAGCTATGGGCAGCTCGCCCGCGCTCTCGGCAGCGGCGCGCGGGCGGTCGGCCGAGCCAATGCGACGAATCCAATCTGCTTGTTGATCCCCTGTCATCGGGTCATCGGGGCAAACGGTGCGTTGACCGGTTTCGCTTTCGGCGAGCACGTGAAGCGGCAGCTGCTCGCGCATGAACGCCAGCCATCGCGGCCGACAGCCACGAGTCGGGCCAAGCGGTAAGAGTTCGCCACCAAGCGGAGCGATACACCCGTCCGCAAGACGCCCCTACGGTTTTTCCGGAGCAGGCCTGAGGCCTTCGCCTCAAAAGTAGGTTGCCGACTCAAGATCGCGCCATCGCGATCCGAAGAAGGAGACACCATGGGGAGCCCCACATTACCTCCTCCACGCGCGTCATATCGGCCGGCGGAAGCCCCGTACTTGTTCGTCAGCGTGGCGGATATGCGGCAGTCGAAAGCGCCGAATGCAGTGATTTCTACCCTCGGTCTGGGTTCATGTCTCGGAATCACCTGCTTCGATCCCACCACCAAAGTCGGCGGTTTGCTGCATGCCATGCTGCCCGACTCGCAAAAGCATCGCGCGACGAACCCGATCACGGCGATGTACCTCGATATCGCGCTGCCCGCGCTGATCGAATCTTTGGTCCGCCTGGGCGGCAACCGCCGGAATTTCGAACTCAAGGTGTTCGGCGGCGCACAGATTCTCCAATCGAACGAGTATTTCAGCATTGGTCGCCAGAACGTCGAAATGATGAAGCAGCTCGCGACTCACTATCACCTGAATGTCGTCGCCTGGGAGGTCGGCGGCCAATCCAACCGCTCGATCGAGCTCTATCTCGGCAACGGACGCGTGCTCATGCGTACGCCCAGTCAACCGGAGAAATGGGTATGAAAACCGCCGCAGTCCCGCTAAGCGAAATCGTGAAGCGCGCCGGAGCGCTGCCCTCGGCGCCTTGGCTGCTGCCGAAGCTCATGGAACAGCTCGCGGATGCCGACGCGGACGCCGATCAGATCGAGGCGCTGATCAAGATGGATTCCGGCCTCGCCAGCGGCACGCTGCGCCTCGCGAACTCCGCCTATTTCAACAACGCAATGCATTGCGACTCGTTGAACGACGCCATCGTGCGCCTCGGTTTTCGCGAAATTTATCGCCTCGCGACCACCAAGATCGCCAGCGCCTGGCTAAGCAATCAGCTCGACGGCTACGGCTGGGAACCGGGCGACCTGTATCGACATTCACTCACGGTCGCCGTTGCGGCCGATCAACTCGCCAAACAGACCGGGACTGTGGAGCCCGAGATCGCTTACACCGCCGGGTTGCTGCACGACGTCGGCAAGCTCGCGCTCGCCTTCGTCTGCGCCGACCAATTCGAGGACGTGCGCCGCTTTCAATCGCAGCAGCATTGCCCCTGGCGTCTCGCCGAGCAGCAGGTATTCGGCTACGATCACACCGATGTCGCCGGTCAGCTGCTCGAGAGTTGGGATTTTCCGCAGAATCTGGTCGAAGTCGTCCGATACTATCCTCGTCCCGGCGCGGCGACGGAAGAATTTAGCGCGCTCGTCACGCATATCCACGGGGCCAAACACATCGCGCTCTGTCTCGGCACCGGCGTCGGCGAAGATGGATTCCAAGCCGAGCTCGACGAGGAGGCGCTGCGCGCCGCGGGCATCACGCCGGAAATGACGGAGTCGGTGGTGCCGACCGTCGTCGAACTCTCATCGAAGCTGCTGCACCCGCAGGCCGCGACGTAGCTCCACGATCGTACTCGTGATCGTGATCGCGGTTATCGTCCGGGAATCGAACACGAGTACGATTACGAGATTGGCCAGGCTCTAGGAGCCCAGCTACAACAAGCACGTCGGCGCGTGGCGCGGGCATCTTGCCCATGTCGTCCCATGGCCGTGTCGCCCATATTTGCGGAGCGGAGCGCTGTCCACGAGCGGGACGTCCCTGCCACTTACGTCCACATGCTCACTGAGTCACTCACTCACTCGCGCGGAGTTTCTGCAGGGCGGCTTTCGTGATGCCGAGCAGCTTGGCGGCTTTCGCTTCGTCACCACCTTCGGCGCGCAAAGCGCGCGCGGCGAGCTCGCGCTCCAACTGGCTCAACAATGGCCCGTCGCCCGCGCGCAACCGCTCGAAAATAAAATCCAACGCGCTGTCGAGCGTCTGCGGCGCGGTTGAAACGGATTCGGGGGCGGTCGGCGCGGGACTTTCGGCCCCGGCAGGCACAGGCATCGGCGGCGTCGACTCGCTTCCGATCGCGCCCGCGGCCGAACGAATTTCCGCGGGCAAGTCCTTCACGAGGATCGCATCGCCCTGCGCGATCACCGCGCTGCGATACACGACGTTTTCCAGCTCACGCACATTGCCCGGCCATCTGTGCCGCGTGAGCACGGCCATCGCCTCCGGCGAGACCTTGCTGACACGCGATTTCTTCTGCTTGACCAGGCTTTGCAGGCAAAAATCCACGATCTGGGGAATGTCCTCCGCGCGGTCGCGCAAGGGCGGCATTTTGATCCGCACGACGTTGAGGCGATAGTACAGGTCTTCGCGGAAGGTCTTCGCTTTGACCATTTCTTCGAGATCCTTGTTGGTCGCGGCAATGATCCGGACGTCGACCTTGATCGTCTCGCTGCCGCCGACGCGCTGAATCTCGCCGACCTGCAAGACGCGCAGAATCTTCGTCTGCGTTTGCAGCGCCATGTCGCCGATTTCGTCGAGGAAGATCGTGCCGCCGTCGCAGAGCTCGAACTTGCCGATGCGCTGCACCGTCGCGCCGGTGAACGAACCCTTTTCGTGCCCGAACAGCTCGCTCTCGATCAGATTATCGGGGATCGCGGCGCAATTCACGGCGATGAACGGCTTGTTGGCGCGGTGGCTGTGCTTCCAGATCGAGCGCGCGACGAGCTCCTTGCCCGTGCCGCTTTCGCCGGTGATCATCACCGTGACGTCGCTCGCCGTCACCTGTCCGATGACTTTGAACACGTCCTGCATCACCGGCGAGCTGCCCACGATGCCTTCGCGGTAGTCTTCGATGTTGATCGTCGGCTTGTAATCGCTCACGGCGCGTAGATCGGCATGCGCTTTTAACGCGTTTTCCGCGAGCGCCAGAACCTTCGCCGGATCGAAGGGCTTCATCACATAATCGAAGGCGCCATACTTCATCGCCTCGATGGCCGTTTGCGCGGTGCCAAACGCCGTCATCAGAATGACGAGCTGTTTAGGACTGGCCGATCGGATGTGCTGCAGCGCCTCGATGCCGCTCATCCCGCCCATGCGAATATCGAGAAACACCAAATCGGGCGGCGGGCCTTTTTTCACCATCGCCACGCCTTGTTCGCCGCTCGCCGCTTCGACGATTTGATATTTGCGCGACGAGAGGACTCGCGAGAGCGAGTAGCGAATCTCAGCGTCGTCATCGATGACGAGGATGGTGGGCGATTTGGCGGGATCGGACATGCGCTAGAGAGGGAGGGAAAAAGAAGAGAAAAAGTCGAAGTTGGGAGGAAGGCGAGCGCGGGAACGACGCCGCAAATCGCGCCGCGAGCTTGTTTTCGCACGATTTGCTTTCACCGTTCGTTGACCCACCGCGGTGCGATCGAGCCGGGCGACCGAAGCGTTTGCGCCGCGATCGCTCCTTTTACTCTTACTCTCTCTGTCACTTTTATTCCGATGTTGAGCTGGTCAATGAACCTTTTCCGCGTGCGCGGGATCCAGCTGGCCGTGCATGTTTCCTTCTTCCTGCTGCTGGGATATGTCGCTTGGGAGGGCGGCCGGGAAAGGTTGAGCGACGGAACGCGGGCCGGCTGGATCGGGGTGGCGCTGAACGTCGCGTTGTTGCTGGCCTGTTTCACGTGCGTCGTACTGCACGAGCTGGGCCATAGTTTCACGGCAATGCGTTTTGGGGTCGGCGTACGCCGGATTTTGCTCATGCCGATCGGCGGGATGGCGGAATTCGACTCGATTCCACGCGAGCCGTCGCGCGAGTTGCTGATCACGGTTGCCGGCCCGGCGGTGAATTTCGCGATCGCAGGCGGCATCGCCCTCTTTGTGTCCCTGCCCGCCGCTTGGCCGTTTTTGGGCGGCGATTTCGCCGCCGATCTGCGCGGCTTCGCACAGCTCCTGCTACAGTGGAACCTGATTATGGGCTGCTTCAACCTGGTGCCGGTCTTCCCGATGGATGGGGGACGGATCCTTCGCGCCTTGCTGGCGACAAGGCTGCCGTACGTTCGCGCTACGCGCGTCGCGGCGACCGTCGGCAAGGTGCTCGCCATTGCAGGCGTCGCGGTCGCCTTGCTCGCGCGGCAGCTGAACATCGCCGAGGGGCCGATTTACCTCTTGGCGGCGCTCTTCGCCTTCATCTGCTTTGCCGCCGGCATCGAATATCGTGCCGTGCTCCGCCGCGAGCGCGAGGACGCGCATTGGCGCCAGATGTTCGCGCGGCTTTACCGCACGCAGGGGCCGATCGACGACCCCCCGGTGCTATCCCAGTGACTATTCACGTCCAGAATTCAGTCTTGATTCCGGCTCAAGTCCTTCGAGTTGTGGTCTATGCCGTCGCGCCAACCTGCTGCCCATCGCGAGGCTGCCCTACCCTCTTTTTGCCTTCGCCAGAGGCATCCTCAGGACTGTAACGTGGGCGCTTCAGGAACACGGTCAGCGCACTGATTCACCACATGCCCCCCGCAGAGCCTTTCCCCATTTTCCTCGTCGAAGACAGCGACGACGACCTCTTCTTATTTCGGCGGCTGCTCACCAAGGCCGAAATCAAGCATCCCCTGAGCGTCGCCACGAACGGTCAGGCGGCGATCGATCAATTGGCCGCGTTGGTGGCGGGCGGGGCCGCTGCGCCGCTGCCGCGGTTAATCTTCCTCGATTTGAAACTGCCGTTGCGCAGCGGTTTTGAAGTCCTCGAATGGGTTCGCGCGCAACCGCCGTTGCAACGCGTCGCGGTGATTGTGCTTTCGTCGTCCGCCGAGGCGCGCGACGTCAAGCGCGCCTACGAACTCGGCGCGCAAGGTTATTTGGTCAAATACCCCGCGCCGTCCGTGTTCCAGGAGGTGATCCGCGCCGTAGGCGGCCTCGGGCCCGAAGCCGCATTGGACACGCTCTCCCTCCCCGGGATGACGCGGCCCTGAACCGTGGAATGGCAAGCGGCGGGCAGACCGAGGAGCCTGCCGCCGTCAAAGCCCTAGGAAGATTCGCGTTAGACGCGCCGGCCTGGCCGGAACACGAGGCGATACAAGAGCAGCAAGACGATCGCGCCGACAACCGACGCAATGAAGCCAGCGGGCTCGTTCTGCGTATACCAGCCAGCGGCTTGACCGATATAATGCGCGATGAAAGCGCCGGCGATGCCGAGCAGCATGGTGAGGATGATCCCGCCGGGATCGCGCCCTGGCATGAGGAGCTTGGCTACGATACCGACGACCAATCCGATAAGAAGTGTACCGATGACAGACATGATGACCTTGGGTTGATTTTTAGAGTTGCGCGACCGACCGCCGCGAAACCTCGGCGTTCCGCAACCCAGTAAATTGGCTCGCCGTTCCGGCAGGAACTCGGCCGCCGACAGACAATAACGTAGGGTTTTCCCCTCGCCCCGCGCGGAGCGCGATTGCGCCCGGCGCATACACCCGTATGGTGGCGGCGTTCCCATGCTTCGCTTTCCAGCCGCTTTCATCGAGCGCATCGATGCCGGGTATCGCGACCGTCCATATTTCATTCGGTTGAACGCGCGACTGTTCGCCGCGTTCGCCTTGTTGGTCCTCGCCTTTGTCCCGTGCAACATCGTCAAGGTCCTGTGGGTGCAACCGCTCGAAATTCCGCTGCGCATTGCGCTCAACAGCGTGATGGGCATCGGAGCCGCATGTTCGCTCTTCGCCGTGCGCCGCGGCCGGTTGGAGCTCGCGGGCAGCTTGCTCGCGCTTCCCATCCTCGTCGCCGTTCACGCCGCCTCGCTCTTCACGCCCGTCCCGGCGTTTCCCGCGCCGCTGAACAGCGCGATCCAACTCTTCGTCGTCGATATCGTTTTCCTGCTCGTCGCTCTGATATTTTCGCGCCGCGCGGTCGCGATCGCCGCACTCGCGATCGCCATCGGCGGCGAGATCGCCTTCCATTTCCGGGTGCTCGGCGGCAACGGCGTCGACGCGTCGGTGCACGGCGCGGCCATCGTGTTGTTGCGCGAGGGAACGCTCGCACTCGGCTTCGTTTTCGTGCTCGGCATCACGCTCATTCGGATGATCGAGGCCGCGCATCGCCGAAGCGAAGAGGCGTTGCGCGCCTCTCGGGACACGAACGAAAATCTCGAACGCATCGTTTCGGAGCGCACGAACGCGCTGGAACACGCCACGGCGCAAGCGCACGCCGCTTCCCATGCGAAGGGCGAGTTCCTGGCAAACATGAGTCATGAGATTCGGACCCCGCTGAACGGCATCATCGCGTCGGCCGATTTGCTCCTGCACCGCAACGACCTTCCTGGCGAGGCCGCCGAGCATGCGCGACTCATCGCCGAGTCCGGGGACCATTTGCTGCGCCTGTTGGGCGACATCCTCGACTTCTCCAAGATCGAGGAAGGCAAGCTGACGCTCGAAAAACAGCCGTTCGAACTACTCTCCCTCGTGGAGGATGCCGTCGCGCTCATCGCGGCCAAATCGTCGCACGCCGGCGTGCAAATCGCGCTTTCCGCGCCGCCGGATTTGCCGGTGCTCGTGGAAGGCGACAGCTATCGCGTACGCCAGGTGTTGCTGAATCTCCTGTCCAATGCCGTGAAGTTCACCGCTTCGGGCGGCCAGGTTACCGTCACCCTCGCGTGCGCCGATCCTGCCGCGCGGGTGCTGGCGGTGCGGTTCGAAATTCGCGACAACGGCATCGGCATGGACGTCGAAACGCAACGGCGCGTCTTCGAGCGCTTCACGCAGGCCGACTCGTCGACCACGCGACGCTATGGCGGCACGGGCCTCGGGCTCGCGATCAGCGCGCGTTTGGTCGCACTGATGGGTGGCCAGCTCGAAGTGGCCAGTGCGCCGGGCCAAGGCTCGGTGTTCTTCTTCACGCTCCCGCTTGCCCCGACCTCAATCCTGCCGGAACGCATCGATGCGCACGCGCAGATCGGACGCCCGCTGGGCTTGCGCGTGCTGGTGGCGGAAGACAACGCGGTGAACCGAAAATTGATCGAAACCCAACTCGTCAGGCTCGGCTGCGTCTATACCTCCGCCGGCGACGGCGAGGCCGCGCTCGCCGAACTGCAACAGGCGGCATTGCCGGATGTGATCTTGATGGATTGCCACATGCCGCGCCTCGATGGCTGGAAAGCGACCCGCCGGATCCGCAGCTGGGCAACGGACGAGGACGCAAACCGGCGCAAAGCGGCGCACATTCCCATTGTGGCATTGACCGCCGCCGCGTTACCCGACGAGCGCGCACGCTGTCTCGACGCGGGGATGAACGATTTTCTCGCCAAGCCCGTTAAGCTGGCGGAAATCGAACGTGTGTTGTCGCGGTATGCCCGACCGGTCTCCGAGGCCTCCGCGAAAGCATAGCCTCGCGTTGTCACGTAGGTTGCCAGCGTGCTGGCAACCGCTTCGACGACGGAGCGGAGGCGAATTTCCGAGCTAGCCAATGCAAGGCAAATTTGCCCTGTTAGCCTGCTTTACGGATACTCAACGTCACATGAAAACCAAACTCCTCTCCTTCGTGGCGCTCGGCGCCGTCGTGTTCGCCACGGTGCTCGGCGCCGCGGATGACCATTCGAAATCCGCGACCGCCGCCTCGGCGCAGAAGCCGACGAAGCTGTTCAAGATCGCCACGATCAACGGCGCGCAGGCGGTACGCGAGTTCGATCACAATGTTCAAGTGCTCAAGGCCGAGCGCCAGCAATGGCTCGAACTCCAAGCGGCCTATAACATCGAGACCGACGCGAAGAAGAAGAAAGAGCTGAAGACGAAGGTCGACGCCGCCACGGCGAAATTCGAATCCGATAGCGCGACGATGAACAAAACCTATCGGTTCACCTTGGCCCGCAACTACGAAGTCGAAGTCGAAGCGATCAACATCTACGTGCAAGTCACCGACGAGGAAGCCGCCACGATCGAGGCGGAGCAAAAAGCCGCCGCGCAAAAAGACGCAAAAGCGAAGAAGTAAGCGCGCCGCGAAGGGGTATGATGTAGCTGGCGTCCTAGACGCCGGCGAAACACAGGCGCACTCGGACGACGCATGCGCCGCAAGCGTAAGACCGCGACAAATCCGTGGATTCGGATCAAAGGTTCCGCGATTCACGGACGCGGCGTGTATGCCGCACAACCGATTCCGAGCGGCACGCGGATCGTCGAATACGTCGGCGAACGCATCACCAAGGCTGAAGCCGCCCGGCGCGAAGCGGAGCGCTTACGCCGGGTCGAACGTGGCGAAGCGGCCAGCGTGTACGTCTTCACGCTGAACCGGCGCCACGATCTCGATGGCGACACGCCGGCGAATCCGGCCCGCTGGATCAATCATTCCTGCGCGCCGAATTGCGAAGCCCGAACGATCCGCGGGCGAATTTGGATCGTCGCGCGCCGCGACCTCGAACGCGGCGAAGAGCTGACGTACGATTACCATTTTCCGTTGGCCGAATGGCCGCTCCATCCCTGCCGCTGCGGCGCCCCACGGTGTCCCGGATATATCGTCAGCAGCTGGCAGCGCTGGCGATTGCGCCGCCATTTGCGGAATCGCCGAAAGCAGTCGAACGTGGCGCCGACACGATAAGGTCCTCCGTTGGACCAAACTCAACTCGCCGAACTGTCAGGTGCCGCAGTTCGGCGCGGCACGGATCGTTTCGAAAGCAAACTCGTCAGGCGCCCATCAAACGATGAATCGCAACTCTCTCTTCGTCGGCGCGCTGATCGCCGGCGTCTCGCTGGCCTCGGTTTCATTGCGTGCCCAGGTTGGCACCCGGTTTCCCTCGGAAAGGAAGATTGTGCCAGATCCGGTGACGGGGGTGCCGCTGACCTTCCTCACGAGCACGCCCGCCGGCGATACGAAGATTTATCCGACGCATCTGCAGTGGACCGCCGACGGCAAATGGGTGCTGTTCCGCTCGGGGCGCGTGCCAGGCGAGGTGCTCGCGGTCAACGAGGAGACCGGCGACATCGTGCAACTGACGGACAAGGGCTTCATGGGAATGATCTGCAGCGCGTATCATTCGATGAAGATGTACATCATGCGCGACGTGAACGCGGGTCCGCGTCCGCCGCGCGGCACCGATCCCATCACGGTTGCCCAAGCAGCGGCCGCGGCGGGAGCGTCAACGGCGCCCGCCGCTTCGGCGACGGCCGAGACCGCGCCTCCGACCACCGCGACCGAAACGCCGACCGACGCCAGCCCCGGCACGACCGCAAACGCTACAAATGCGGTGGCGCAGCGCAGTCCGCGGCAGCGTCCCCGCGGTCCGTTCCAGGTTGTCGAAGTCGATCTCGCGAAGATTTTCGCGGACAGCGCGGCCGGCACGATGAAGCCGGGAACCTATGAACGGATTTGCGGCACCGTGCCGGAAGGCACGTTCGCCGACGGCAACATGGGCCTGGATGCGAACGAAGACTTCATCTACTTCCGCGTCAGCGGCGACGAAGTGTCGAAACGCCTGCCCGCCGACCAGAAACCCGCGGAGACATTCGGACCGCGCGGCATGGGCGCCGGTCCGACCGGGCTTGCCAGCATGAATCTGAAGACCGGCGAGGTGAAACCGATCGTTACCGTCCCCTTCCAAATCGGCCATGTGCAGACGAACCCATGGGTGCCCGGTGAAATTGTGTTTTGCTGGGAAACGGGCGGCAAAGCGCCGACCCGCATGTGGACAGTCATGGCCGATGGCTCGGGCCTACGCCCAATTTATCCCGAAGCCGACTACGAGTGGATCACGCACGAGGCGGTGATCACCAAAGACGAGGTCGCCTTTGCGATCATCGCTCTGCGCAAACCGAAAGTCCCCGGCATGCCCGAGCCGCAGAACGTGTCGCAAGCCGGCGCCGGCTGGGGGCCCGCCGGGAGCGGCGACCATCCCACCGGCCTTGCGATCGCCAATCTGCGCACGCGCGAAGTGCGCATCGTGAGCCAAGTGCCGTTTGGCGACCCCGGCCGCTCCTTCTGGCATGTCCATGGTTCGCCGGATGGCCGGTGGGCGGTCGGCGATGATTTCCAATACCGCACCTGGCTCATCGATCGCCACACCGGCGAACGCATGCTGCTTTCGGACAACGGCCACAAGCGTACCGCCCGCGACCATCAGCATCCGACCTTCAGCCCGGACAGCACCAAGATCGAAATCCAGTCGGCGATGCTCTCGGAGAACAACAGTTCGCTGAACCTCTGCATCGTTCACGTTCCCAAAACTTGGCTCGACCGGAAGTATTCCGACAAAGCGCCGGAATAGTGCGGCGAACATAGGCACGATGTCCGTGCTACGGGAAAGCGGGTTTGGATATAGCTGGCCTCCGCGAGGCCGGCCGATCGCGGTCTTGCTCTAGCCCCAGCTACAAATCCGAACGCGGGCAACATGCCCGTGCTACGCAAAACCGCCGCCGGGGTTACCGGCGGCGGTTGGAAAATGGTGGACCCTACCAGGTTCGAACTGGTGACCTCCTCAATGCCATTGAGGCGCTCTACCAACTGAGCTAAGAGCCCATTTCTCGTCTGCGAGAGGGAGGAAAATCGTTCTTCCGTTCGCGAACGCAAGGAATTTTTCAGCGTCCTGCGTCGGTCGTCCGAAACGATAATTCCAGCTCGTCGACCTTGCGCTCGGGATAATCGGG
>CBINOT010000187.1:0-11944 GCA_966252355.1 uncultured Opitutus sp.
GCATTGCGTACTGGATCTTCTTCCGCCTGATTCACCGCGTCGGCTCCGCCCGCGCGGCGACGACGACGTACCTCGTCCCGATCTTCGGCGTCGCGTGGGGCTGGCTGCTGCTCGGCGAGGTGCCGACGTGGACGATGATTGCCTCGACGGTGCTGATTCTGGGGAGTGTGGTGTTGAGTCAGCGGGAGGCGGGGCGGCGCTGAGCATCGCCATCGTTTGAAATCTCCCATCGGCAACGGCATGCCAGTCCGCACGCAGCCCATGGTGGCGTAATACTTCTACTTCGCTCGTCCGGCTGGGGTTTTCGATGCGGCGACGGGCAAGCCCGGCAACTGCCGCAAAGTTCTGTTGGTAGCGCTGCTCTACATATTGATACGCAAGCCGCCCGTTGCAACCGAGATGAGCAGGTTCTTGATCTGCTCTAAGCCAGCTATAAGTTCATCGTTGGTCATGCGTGCCCGCTAACGACCCAAGCTCAGCGACCCGGCCCGCGGGACGCTTGGATTGCAACCGGGACGCGATGGCCGGGTTCGCTGCAGCGCATGGTTAGCCCTCATGTCACTTCTTCTCATCTAAAATCTTGAAAGCGTCCGCCACTCCCTCGTCCACGCTGGGGTATCGGTGCTTGAATGGGTACTTGGCTCGATAATCTCTGGCCTGCCCAAGAACTTTCAGACCGGGCTGGTCTCGCACTGATGCTGGAAGCTCTCGATAGCTCGCGACGAAGCCAACTATGTCAGTGTTCAGGCGACCCTCCAACAACTCGTAAGCCTGATTGGTGCGTCCATCTCTCAATCTCTGCAAAATGGCGAGCGTCACGCCGAGATCCGCGTAATGATGGGAAGCAAGGGACGCGGTGGTGTAATCATTGAATCGCTGGAGCGTGTTCGTCTGTTTGGTGTCCTCCAAGTAAGTGACGAAAGACGTCAACTTCTGCAGCGCGCCAAAGTCGTAGCTCGCTGGCTCTTTGCGTGGCGTCTGGCCTGACGGCTGTGCGAAACACAAGCGAGCCGCGAAAAAACCAACGACTAGTGCCGCCGCTGCGAGAGCAAATGCGCGTGATGTCTTCATACGATGTGCGGATGAGGGCTAACGTTGCGTTGTGCCGCACGCGAGTGCGGCAGCCGGGCTCGCGCCCCTGCGCTCAGTCTAGACCGCGCCGCGTGTCGGCACGAACGCTCAGTTAGCTTGCCTCCAAGCTATCGAAGTAGTCCTCGTCCGGCTTGAGGATGCGTATCTCCTCCGCCGGCGCAACGCCAATTCCTGCATCCATCATCAGTTCGGCTAGGTGGCGTCCGTCGATGAGAACAATCGTGCTCTGCAACCCCATGGCATACTCCTTGGCGTCATCGGTGAATCCAGAGGTCGTGATGAAGATCCCCTTTCGAGCCCGCTTGCCTTGCAGTGCGCCCGCAAATCTTTGAATCTCTGGACGGCCAACTGTGCCTTGCCAGCGCTTTGCCTGAACATAAATTGAGTCCAAGCCGAGGCGATCTTCCTTGATGATTCCGTCGATACCCTCATCGCCACCCCCTCCGACCACTTCTGCGGCGTCGGATCGCGAGCCACCGTAGCCGAGCCCGACGAGCACATCGACGACTAGGCGCTCAAAGCTCGCTGGTGACACGCTCTTTGCCCGCTCGAGCAGATGAATCGCAAGCGACTCTCGCAGCCGAGTGTTACCGGTTCGAATCTGCTCATCGGGAGTCAGGACCGCAGGCGCTTCCTCTGGGGTCTCCGGTTCAGTGTCGGCCCGTGGCGTCGATTGACGGAAAGCTACAAACTCGGGGAACTGACGGAGAAATGAAATGTCAATACGACTCGGATTGCCCTCCAATACTTGGCGCCCACGCGGGGCGAGTTCGTACACGCCACGGCGCGGCGATGAGATTAGCCCAGCCTGTTTCAGGTACGAGTACGCCCAAGCAACTCGATTGGCGAAAGTTGACTGACGGCCACTGGGGAGCATTTCTGCCAAATCAAGAGGGGCCAGCTCAAACTCTGCCGCGAGCTTCGCCCGCACTTCTACCGTTGACATCGGCGATCGCTGAGCGAGCACTCGCAATGCCGGAAGCATCAGCGTTTGGAAGTCGGGCACTGGCATCAGATTCGGCAGCCTCGATCAAGCTAACTAGAATTAGACCCCACATCCGGGCCGTTGCGCCGCATCGTTCAGTAAACTCCCAGGTCGGTCAAGAGGATTTTGACCACAATTCCCATATTTTGGAGTGGCGGCGCGCCTGACATTCGCGTTACACCCGCGGATTCGCATGTGTATGAGTTATGGCCTCGCATGCGAGGGCGTAAATGGCCAGACGGCCCAACCGAGCCACAGGCCCGTCCCTCAAGTCCCGCGCGGCTTTGCCCTGTGCGTCGCCCGCGCCGTCCACGGGTCATCCGGCCACGGATGCTTGGGATACCGGCCTTTCAGCTCTTTTTTCACTTCGGGATAAGTGCGCTCCCAGAAGCTTCTGAGGTCCTGCGTGACCTGGATGGGCCGCCCTGCCGGGGACAGAAGATGGAGCGTCAAAGGGACGCGGCCGCCGGCGATGCGGGGCGTGTCGGCGAGGCCGAAGAGCTCCTGCAGTTTGACGGCGAGGACGGGCGGCTGGCCGGGGGCGTAGACGATGCGGCGTTCGAGGCCGCTCGGCACGCGGATGGTCGGCGGGGCATGGGTGTCGAGGGCGGTGCGCATCGCGTAGTCGAGACGGGACGCGAGTGCTTCGGAAAGCTCGGCGGCGGAGAGCGCGTCGAGGCGTCGCTTGCCTTCGAGATACGGCGCCAGCCATTCGTCCAGCGTCGCCAGCAGCGCGGCGTCGGAGAAATCCGGCAGGTTGAGCGCGGGTTCCCATTCGCGCAGCGCTTGCACGCGCAGGCGCAGCTCGCGCGCGTGGTCGCTCCAGGGCAGCGCGTCTAGCCCAAGCTCGTGCACGGCGGCGAGCAGCGCGGGCACGGTGTCTTCCGCGCGCGCCGGCACGCTGCGGCGTTCAAGCACGATGGCGTCGAAGCGGTGTTCTTCGAACACGTCGACGGCGCGCGTGTCGCGATTCCAGCGCACGACGCGCTCGTTCCTGAAACGGTGCGCGAAGTCGCGTTCGAGCAGATCGGCGTCGAACGGCGCGGCGGACTGGATCAGGCTGTCTCGTTCGTCGTAGCGGAGGTCGACGATGACCAGCCAGCGTTCGCCGTACAGCGCGCTGTCCTCGCGCAGTCGCGCGCCGCGGCCGTTCGCGAGCTGGTAGCGCCGCGGATTCGTCGCGTCCTGCCGCGCGATGCGGTCGGGGAAGGCGTGGATGAGGAGAGAGCCGGGATTGGGGGTTCGGGCTTGGAAATTAGGGGCGTCGTGGCGGGATGGCGTCAATTGCAAATCTGACGGTTTCACCCCCAACCGGCGTCGCGTTGCGTCGGCAACTTGCGCGATGACGGCGAGTGCGCGTGTGTCGGCGCCGGCTTCGCGTGCGGACGCGCGGTCGCGTGCGCGCCACGCGTGCAGCGCGCGCACCCGCTCGCGGAAATCGTCGTTGGACGGCGCGGGGCCGCGCAGTGGATTGCGCGCTTCGACCAGTGCGGCGACGTCGCAGGCGGCTGCGATGTCGTCCGCGCCTGCGCGCAGCACCATCGCGGCCAGGCGGGGATGCATCGCGATGTCCAGCATGCGCCGTCCGAGAGGCGTGATGCGGCCGTCGCGGTCGATCGCGCCGAGCGCGTCCAGCAGGTCGCGGCCTTGCGCGAGCGCGCCGGGCGGTGGCGGATCCAGCCAGGGCAGCTCGGCCGATCCCCACGCGGCCAGCTCGAGCGCGAGTTGCGACAATTCCACTTGTGCAATCTCGGGCGCGCGCTCGGGATCCAGCCGCCGGCTCTGCGGCCAGAGGCGATAGCAGACGCCGGGGCCGAGCCGGCCTGCGCGGCCGGCGCGCTGGTCGGCCGAGGCCTGCGAGATCGCGACGGTTTTCAGTCGCGTGAAGCCGGAATTCGGATCGAAGCGCGGCTCGCGCGCGAGGCCGGTGTCGACGACGGCGCGCACGCCGGGCAGCGTGAGGCTGGATTCGGCGACGTTGGTCGCCAGCACGACGCGGCGTGTGCCGGGTTTCGCAGGGGCGAGCGCGGCGTGCTGGTCGGCGACGGAGAGGTCGCCGTGGAGGGGGATGAGCTGGATGCCCTCACCCCTGCCCTTCTCCCGCAAGCGGGAGAGAGGTTCATCCGCGTGCGCGGCGCCGTCGAGAGTGCGGGAGAAAGATTCCTCGGCGGGCGCAAACGCGCCGGACAGCGTCGCACGCGCCTGCTCGATCTCGCGCTTGCCGGGCAGGAAGACGAGCACGTCGCCTTCGCTTTCGGCGAGCGCTTCGGTGACGGCGCGGCGCAGGACGAGCGCATCGCTTTCGTTCGGGCGCGCGGGCGGGTGCACGATGCGCACGGGGAAGCTGCGGCCTTCGCTGGAAAGGCGCGGCGCGTCCAGCCAGCGTTCCACCCGCGCCCCCTGCAGGGTCGCGGACATGACGACGAGGCGCAGGTCCGGCCGCAGGTTCGCCTGCACGTCGAGCGCCAGCGCGGCGCCGAGATCGCCGGCGAGATGGCGCTCGTGGAATTCGTCGAACAGGATCGCGCCGATGCCGGACAGCTCCGGATCGTCCTGGATCATGCGCGTCAGGATGCCTTCGGTGACGACTTCGATGCGCGTCGCGGCGGACACGCGCGATTCGAAGCGGATGCGGTAGCCGATCGTCGCGCCGACCTCCTCGCCGCGCTGCACGGCCATGAACTCGGCGGCGGCACGCGCGGCGATGCGGCGCGGCTCCAGCATGACGATCTTGCGCGCGCCGAGCCACGACGCGCCGAGCAGCGCCGGCGGCACCTGCGTCGTCTTGCCCGCACCGGGCGGTGCTTCGAGCACGAGGCGCGGATGGCGCTCGAGCGAGCGCCGGATCTCGTCGAGGAGCGGTGTGATCGGAAAATCCGCGCGGGAATTCACGCTGGCGGGCATCGACGGCAATGTGCGCAGAGTGTGCGCGATTCGCGCGGGCGTGGCGAGAGCGCCGTGCGCGCGAGATGCGCAAGCGGCACGGTTTGTCGCGAAATCGTTGGCCTGAAAACGCCGATCCCGCCGTGAAGGCGGGATCGGTCGTGTCGTTCCGCTGGAGCGGAGCGCTATTCGCAGTTGAGGCCGTTGATGTCGGCAAGGCGCGTCCAGAAACGCTCGCCGCTGCCTGACGGGCCGCCGACGATGACCGAGTCGTCGGTGGCGCCGTTGTAGGTGAAGTGCATCGTCATGCAATCCGGGAAGCTGATGTTCATCGTGCCCCAGACGTGGCTGTCGACGCCGGAGAAATTGCCTGCGAAGCCGCCGCCGCTGTAGTAGTAGACCGGCACGTTCGCGAAGACGTTGGAGCCGATCGAGGCGACGCCCTGCGCGACCAGCCAGAACGGAATGCCGCTCGCGTCGTAGGTGTACCAGGCCGCGAAGATGGTGCGCGTCGTATTGCCCGGGTTGTCGTAGATCTCGACGACCAGGCCTTCGCCGCCGTGCGAGGTGTCGTACCAGGCGCTGCTCATGTAGCCGTCGATCGGCAGATCCTGGAACGCGGCCGGATAGTCCTGCGGCGTCGGCACGTAGCCGTTGATGTTCACCGCCTGGCAGCCCGTGCAGTTGAAGTCGAACACGGGGTCGATGACGAGCGTGAAGTCGTAGTTGTAATACGTGTATCCGGCGCCGGAATAAGGATAGTTCTCGAGCACGTAGGTCGTGCTGTTGTAGATCGGGCTGTCGTAGGGGCCGTCGGCGATGACGGTGTTCGGCTCGACGGCCGCGCGCACGAGGTTGCCGCTGGAATTGCCCTGGTCGGACGAGAGCGCCGGGAACGTGGGGAACTGGTCCGTACGTCCCTCATTCGACTGGCTGCGCGAGATGCGCATCAGCAGCGCGGCGTTCGCGCCCTGGTCGACGTTGTACGGCGTGAGGTTGCCGCTGCTGCTGCACGGAATGCGCCAGAGCGTGATCGTCACCGTCTCCGGATCGACCGGGTTGCCGAGCTCGTCGCGGCTGTAGAGCGGCATCTGGAACGAGGCGAGCGTGTGGGTCGGCGTGGTCGGCAGCGGGTCGGCGAGGCAGCTCGGTGGGTAGGCGCGGTACGGGTTCGCGAGCCGCGGCCCGGAGCCGGTGGCGTCGACGGCCGCGATGCCCGCATCGGCCGCGACGGCCTTCGCGCGTTGCGATTTCATATCGACCAGCCGCTGGTGAATCGCGCGGCCTGCCGCCGCGTGCGCCGCGGCAGCCTCGGGCGGAAGTTTCGCCGGAGCGGCGGAAACCATGGAGCAGACAGAAGCCGCGGCGAGCGCGAGCGTCACACGGGTCAGGGCGTTCATCGGTTTTTCCCCACGTTGAAGGCAATCCAGCATAGACATTCCAGAATTAAATCGTCATGAACCGGGCTCGTGCGCTGCGCGGCGCGCTTGCATAATCGCGCTTTTCGCAAAACCGGAGCCGGCGGGGCACAGGACGTGGAACTGATCGATATCGGCGCAAACCTCACGCACGAATCGTTTCGCGCGGATTTCGACGCAGTGCTGGACCGCGCGCGCCGGCACGGCGTCGGCCGCATCGTCGTCACGGGTGCGAGCGCCGGCGGCAGCCGCGCCGCGCTCGAGCTTGCGCGTGAGCACCCGGGCTTCCTGTACGCGACCGCGGGCGTGCATCCGCATCATGCGCACGAGGTCGACGATGCGACGCTCGCGTTGCTGCGCGAGCTTGCCGCGGAGCCGGAAGTGCGCGCAGTCGGCGAAACGGGCCTCGACTATTACCGCAACTTCTCGCCGCACGCGGCGCAGATCGCGGCCTTCGAGTGCCAGCTCGCGATCGCGATCGACACCGGCAAGCCGCTGTTCCTGCACCAGCGCGACGCACACGCGGATTTCATCGCCTGCCTGGACAACGTGCGGGGCCGCATCGCGCGCGCGGTCGTGCACTGCTTCACCGGCGAGCGCGACGAGCTGGTCGCGTACCTCGACCGCGGTTTCCACATCGGCATCACCGGCTGGATCTCGGACGAGCGCCGCGGCCTGCATCTGCGCGAGCTGGTGAAGCTGATTCCGGCCGACCGGCTGATGATCGAGACCGACGCGCCGTATCTCCTGCCGCGCGACCTGCATCCCAGGCCTTCGCACCGGCGCAACGAGCCGATGTACCTCGCGCACGTCTGCGCGGCAGTGGCGGCAGCGCGCGGCGAGACGGTGGAAGCGGTCGCGGCCTCGACCACTGCCACCGCGCGCGCGTTCTTCGAAATCTGAGGAACGTTCCGCCTCTCCCGCAAGCGGGAGAGGGCAGCAGCGTCTCAGGGTGTCACGTCGACGAGCACGACTTCGGCGTCTTCGAGCGCTTTGATCCCGATGCGCGCCTCGTCGCGGATCGCGGCGCCGTCGCGTGCGTCGAGGTGCACGCCGTTGACTTCGACCGATCCGGCCGCGGGCACGAGATAGGCGTACCGCTCCGGCCCGAGCGCGTACTCCACCGTTTCGCCGGGCTTGACCGTCGCGCCGAGCACGCGGGCGTCCGCGCGGATCGGCAGTGCCTCGGCGTCGCCGTCGCGCCCGCTGGCAAGCACGACGAAGCGGCCGGCGCGGTCGCCTTTCGGAAACGGCCGCGCGCCCCAGGACGGCGGGCCGCCGCGCGCGTCCGGAATGATCCAGATCTGGAAGATGCGCGTCTTGTCCTTTTCCGCGTTGTACTCGGCGTGGCGGATGCCGGTGCCGGCGCTCATGACCTGCACGTCGCCGGCCGCGGTGCGGCCCTTGTTGCCGAGGCTGTCCTCGTGCGAGATCGCGCCGTCGCGGACGTAGGTGATGATCTCCATGTCCGCGTGCGGATGGGGCGGAAAGCCGGTGCCGGCCGCGATCTCGTCGTCGTTCCAGACGCGGAGCGCGCCCCAGCCCATGCGCGCGGGGTCCATGTAGCCCGCGAACGAGAAATGGTGCCTGGCCTTGAGCCAGCCGTGATCGGCGCCGCCGAGCGCTGCGAAGGGCCTCTTTTCGATCATGTCGGATTCCTCCCGGCGCCGGGATGGCGGCCGCTGGACCACGATATGGACGCGCGGGCGGGCGATTTCAGCGTCGCGCCGGCGGAACAGATCGTTCGCACCGCGAACTTTTCCTCTCGCGCCTGCGGCCCCGAGCCCGGCCGCTGTCACCGCCCGCGGGAGATGGGGGATTGCGGGTTTTGTCAGGACCGCAGGCCGACGCCGCGGTCGAGCAGGAACAGGCTGATCGCGCCGAGCACGGCCGCGAACGCCAGCATGACCGCGTAGGCGATGCCCATGTCGACGTCGCTGACGCCGAGCAATCCGTAGCGGAACGCATTGACCATGTAGAGGATGGGATTCGCGTACGAGATCTCGCGCCAGGGCGTCGGCAGCGCGGCGACCGAGTAGAACACGCCGCCGAGATACGTCAGCGGCGTCAGCACGAAGGTCGGCACCAGCGCGATGTCGTCGAACTTCTTCGCGTAGATCGCGTTGACGAAGCCGGCCAGCGAGAACACCACCGCGGTCAGCAGCACCGTCGAGAACGTGACCAGCGGGTGATAGAGGTGAATGCGCGTGAAGAACAGCGAGATCGCGAGCACGATGATCGCGACGATGAGCCCGCGCAGCACCGCGCCGCCGATGTAGCCCGTCAGGATGACCCAGCTCGGCATCGGCGAGACGAGCATCTCCTCGACGAAGCGCTGGAACTTCGCGCCGAAGAACGATGAGGAAATGTTGCCGTAGCTGTTCGTGATGACGGCCATCATGATCAGGCCGGGCACGATGTAGTCGATGTAGCTGATGCCGGGCGCGATCTCGCCGATGCGGCTGCCGACCATGCGGCCGAAGATCACGAAGTAGAGCGTCATCGTGATCGCGCTGGGCAGCAGCGTCTGCGACCAGATGCGCAGGATGCGCATGACCTCGCGGCGCGTGACGGTGAAGAGGCCGACGAGGTTGGCGTTGGTCGTGTTCATCGAAGTGGTCATGCCGCCTCCTTGCCGCTCTCGACCAGCCGCACGAACAGCTCCTCGAGCCGGTTCGCCTTGTTGCGCATCGAGCGCACCGTGATGCCGCGCGCGGAGAGCGCCGCGAACAGCGAATTGAGGTCGTGCGCGCGCGCCATCTCGGCCTCGATCGTGTGATCGTCGACGAGCGTCAGGCGGACGCCGGCGACTTCGGGCAGGCTGGTCACCGAATCGGCGAGGTCGAGCACGAAGGTCTCGACGTCGAGCTTGGTGAGCAGATGCTTCATCGTCGTGTTCTCGATGATGCGGCCGTGGTCGATGATCGCGATCGTGCGGCAGAGCTGCTCGGCTTCCTCGAGGTAATGCGTGGTCAGGATGACGGTGGTGCCGGCCTGGTTGATCGCGCTGATGAATTTCCACATCGAGCGGCGGATCTCGATGTCGACGCCCGCGGTCGGCTCGTCGAGGATCAGCAGCTTCGGCTCGTTCATCATCGCGCGCGCGATCATGAGGCGCCGCTTCATGCCGCCCGACATCATGCGCGCCGGCTGCTCGGCCTTGTCCCAGATCTGGAGCTGCTTCAGGTAGCGCTCCGCGCGCTCGCAGGCGACTCGGCGCGGAATGCCGTAGAAGCCGGCCTGGTTCACGCAGATGTCGAACGGCTTCTCGAACTGGTTGAAATTGAGCTCCTGCGGCACGAGGCCGATCATGCGCATCGCCGCGCTGCGGTCGGTGCGGATCGAGGTGCCGAAGATGCGCACCTCGCCGCTGGTCGCGTTGACCAGCGAGGAGAGGATGCCGATCAGGGTGGACTTGCCGGCGCCGTTCGGTCCGAGCAGGGCGAAGAAGTCGCCTGCCTGGACCGTGAGCGAAACGCCCTTGAGGGCTTCGACGCCGTTCGCGTAGGTCTTGCGCAGCTCGACGACGTCGAGCGCTGGGGATTCGGTCATGGGGAGTGCAGGTGGGGTTAATCGCGGTCCGATCGCGCAGGCCTGTTATTATAACGGGCTGCCTGTCCCTGCCGACGGCGCCCAGAGGCGCCGGTCTTCCATGTCCGGTTCCGCCGCGTGATCGAACATTTTCCGCTCCGCCTCGCCGAAAGCCACATGCTGGCGCCCGCCGTGCGACACATGTCGTTCGAGCGCGCCGACGGCAAGCCGTTCGCGTTCGTGCCGGGCCAGTTCGTGCAGATCCACTTCCATTATCCGGACGGCAAGCCGACCAAGCGGAGCTACTCCGTCGCGACCGTCGGCGGCAGCGACGGCGCGCCGGTCCAGCGCATCGAGATCGCGGTGTCGTATGTCGAAGGCGGCGCGGCGACGGCGCTGCTCTCGAACCTGGCCGAAGGCGAGACCATCGAGGCGAGCGGGCCGTACGGGCGCTTCTGCCTGATGGACGGCGACACCAACTCGCGCTATCTGCTCGTCGCGACCGGCACCGGCGTCACGCCGTACCGCGCGATGCTGCCGAAGATCCGCGAGCTGATCGCGACGCGTGGCTGCACGTTCGCGCTGGTGTACGGCGCGCGCAACGAGGCCGAGCTGCTCTACGGCGAGGAATTCGAGGCCTTCGCGCGCGAAGTGCCGGGCTTCACGTTCCATCCCTGCTTCAGCCGCGTGCCGCGCGAGCCGGCGCGGCCGAACGATCGCAGCGGCCGCGTGCACGTCGCGCTCGCCGAGCTCAAGCCCGATGCGGCGAACGACATCGCATATCTCTGCGGCAATCCGGAGATGGTCGATCAGGCGTTCGCGTATCTCAAGGAAGCGGGCCTGCCGGTGCCGCATATCCGGCGCGAGAAGTACGTTTCGTCGCGCTGAGTTGTCGCGCAGGCAGATCTAAAACGAACCGCTTCCAAAATCGCGTCTGGCTCGCGGATCACGCCGGCCTTGCGGGGAAGGCGGATGCGGGAGCCGACCTTTTCAGGTGGCGCTCGGCGCCGCAACCCGCCTTGCCTCGCAAGCTCGTCGCGCGGCGCGCATCACGCGCCGCCGTCAATACGTCACCGTCACCGTGATCGTGTCGTTGTAGGTGCCGGCCGTCGGCGTCGTCTGGGCCGGTACGCGGCCGTAGACGGTGATGGCTTGGGTGCCGCCGCTGCCGCTGCCGATGACCGTGTCGCTGTTCAGCGTGTTGCCCCAGCGCTGTGTGCGCGCGCTGTTGCGGTAGAGCTCGTAGGTGACGAGGCCGCCGGGACCCTGCATGCGCCGGATGTTTCCGCTCGCATGCTGGCCGTTGTTGAGGCCGACCTGGTACGGCACGCCGTTCGCGCACTGCACGCTGACGGTGGATGTGCCGTCGGTGTTCGCGGCCAGCAGTCCGACCGTGCCGAAGTTCAGCGTCGTCGCCGAGACCGAGCACTGCGACGTGACGTTGGCGCTCGCGGTGAACGGAAAACTCGAGAGGATCGTGGTCGAGCAGTTGCCCGGCGGGCTCAAGATGGATTCGTTGATCGTGACCGCGGTGTGGCCGCCGGTGAACTGGTCCTGGTACGCGCCCGGCACGGCCGTGGTCTGACCGCCGATGACGCGCCCGTACATGACCACCGATCCCGAGCGCGATCCGCGTGCGGGTATCGAGAGATCGACCTCGACCGGTGTGTTGATGCCGAAGAAGAGGCTGCCCCAGACCACCGTGCGCGCGGAGTTCTGGTAGAGCTGGAAGAAGAGGTCGTGCCCGGCGCTGTCCTGCATCAGGCGCGGATTCGCGTTGGCGTCGCCCTGCACGCCGTCGCCGATGCTGAAGCAGACGGTCGCGTGACGGGTGAACAGGATCTGCGAGTTCGTGCAGGTGTAATTGAGCGTCGCGGTCGCGTCGGTCTGGCTCGACAGCGGATTGACGCTGCCGAAGTTGATGTTGCTCATCGTTGCCGAGCACGAGATCGATTGCGCCTCGGCGCGCGGCAGCACGAACGCGGCCGCCGCGAGCAGCAGCAGGAACAGGAACATTCGATGGATGCGGATCATG
>CBINOT010000188.1:0-11924 GCA_966252355.1 uncultured Opitutus sp.
GGCGCCACCGCCGGAGCTTGGTCGTCGCGAGTCATCTCGGTCGGTAAGTCGGAGGGCGGCATGGCGGTCAGCGAACGGCCGCGGGCGCCGCGTCATGATACGGCTTGCCCGCTTGATAGAGTTTCAACTGCGAACGCAAAATCGCCGCGAACGGTTCGTCGGCGCCCGCCTCCGCGAGTTGCACGGCGTGTTGCGCGACGGCGCTCGCCTCGCCGAAGCGGCCGCTCTCGGCGTAGGCGGCGGCCAGCGCGCGCAGAACTCTCGGATCGCCGTTCCCGGACCGTTGCGCCGCGCGTTCCGCGAGCTCCACCGCGGCGGCGCCATTGCGCACGGCGGCATCGGAACACGTCGCCAGCACCCATGCGAGGCTCGCCAACGTGCGAACATTGTCCGGATCGTTTTTGAGCGCGGCCTGCAAATGGCCGACGGCGTCCGCAAAGCGATTTTTCCCGAGCAGGAGCCCGCCCAAATTATTGTGCGCGATCACCGAGTCCGGCTGGAGCTGCAACGCCCGCTCGAACTCGGCGATGGCGGCGTCGGGCTTGCCTTGCAGCACCAAGGCCGTGCCCAGCCCGCAATGCGCGTCGGCGTTTTGCGGCTTACCGGCGAGCGCGAGACGATAGCGAGCGGCCGCGGGGTCGATCAAACCGCGCTGCAACAGCACGTCGGCAAAGTTGCTGTTCGTATCGGGATCGTTCGGCTGAAGTTCCAAGGCGCGAGCGAAATGGCGCAACGCCTCGGTGACGCGGCCGAGGCGGAGCAGCGCCGCCGCCAGATTGTTGTGCGCGGCGGCATGATCGGGATTCGCGGCCAAGGCCTTTTCGTACTCGGCCACCGCTTGGTCCGGCTGTCCGCGACCGAGGAATACATTGCCCAAATAGTAGCGGCCGATGGAACCGGCGGGGCCGACCGCGGCCGCCGCCTCGAATTCGCGGATCGCTTCGTCGACCTGCCCCTTTTGCAGCAGCGTGAGGCCCAAATTGCAGCGCGCGATCACATGACGCGGTTGTGCTTCGACGGCCCGGCGAAATTCGGCCACCGCGTCATCCACTCGGCCCTGCCGCAGCAGCGCGCTGCCAAGATTGCAACGGGCGTCGGCGAAACCGGGCCGCAACTGGAGCGATGCGTTGAACTGCGCGATCGCCTCGTCGAGCCGCCCTTGCGTGAGCAAGGTGCCGCCGAGATTGTAGTGCGCCGCGAAGTTACCCCGGGTGACGGCCAGCGCGTGGCGGAACAAGGTCTCGCCGTCGCGCCAGGTTCGCAACTGCACGCGCGCGCCCGCAGCGCATAGCGCCATCAGGCCGACGGCGACCGCCGCCACGAGCGGCTTGGGCACGCGGCGCGATCCGACGATTTCGCCGATGGTCCAAACGATCGCCATGAACAAGCCGATCGAGGGAAGATAGGAATATCGATCGGCCATCGATTGTTCGCTGACCTGGACGAGCCCGATCGTGGGCACGAGCACGCCAAGAAACCAAAGCAAGCCCACGCTGACGACGGGGCGACGACGCCAGCGGACGATGACGAGCGCCAGTGCGAGACCGACGACCGCGGCCGATACGACTAGCTGCGCCGTCGGCCACGTCCCCGGATGGGGATAGAGCACAGCGAGGTCGCGAGGCCAAGCGAGCTTCGCGAGGTAGCGGGCATAGGAGACCACGGTGTTGCCGATCCGCGCGGCGATCGACAAATGCGCCAACGACCGCACCACCCCGGCCGCGTTTTGCGCGGCAAACGTCATGACGCACGACAGCAGGCTCAGCGCGAAGAACGGGAGCTTTTCCACCACGGCCCGCGTGACGCTGCGATTGTCGGCGGCGAAACGCCGCAACGGCCAGAGGTCGAGCAGCAGCAAAACGCAGGGCAGCGTGACGAGCATGGGCTTGCTCAGCAATCCGAGCGCGAAGGCCAACAGCGTCACGAAATACCACGGATCGAGCAGCGAAGGCGGCGGGGCGCTCGGCGAGGCCGGAGCGTTCGGCGTCGCGGTGGGAACACCAACGGCGAAACGACCGCGCAGCCAGCGCACATATGCGAGCACGGTGAGCAGAAAGAAAAATCCGCTGAGCACGTCCTTCCGCTCCGCCACCCAAGCCACCGATTCGACGCGCAGCGGATGGAGAGCGAAAAACGCGGCCACGATCGTGCTGCGCCACAACGCTCCCGTCAGCCACCGGAGTGCGATCAGCAACAACGCGGCGTTGGCGCCGTGAAGAAGCACGTTGACCAGATGCGGGCCCGCGGCGCTCGAGCCGAACAAACGCACATCGAGCATGTGCGAAAGCCAGGTCACGGGATGCCAGTTCGCGGCATGCTCGGTCGTGAAGGCCCAGCGCAATCCTTTCCACGTCAGCCCAGCCTGGACCATCGGGTTGTCGGTGACGTAGTCGGCATCGTCGTATTCCAGGAATCCGTAGTGTCGCACCGGCGCGTAAACGGCGACGGTCGCGACGGCCAGGAGCAGCCCGAGCAGCCAGGGACGCAGCGCAAGGCCGAGTCCGCCGGGGCGGCGAATGGCATCCGCGCGAGCGCCTGCGGCGCGAGAGGGGTTGGATTCGGCCATGGATACGTCCGACGTCACGAGCGAGGTGGGGTCGCAGCCGACTGCATACGCTCCCGGAAAGGCACGCCAGCCTTATAGGCGGCGAGGTGCAGGCTCAATTGCTCCGCCATCGCCGTATCGCCGCGGGCGGTCGCCACTTCGATGGCGCGCGCGGCGGTCGTGGCCGCTGCGCTGCAGTCACCGGATTCGGCCTGCGCGGCGGCGCGAACGCGCAGCGCGTCGAGATCGTCGGCCGGCGAAAGCCGCGTCGCTTGTTCGGCGAGCGCGAGCGCTTCTCGTCCATTGCGGAAGCGATCGTCGGCCGTCGTGGCGAGCGCCCACGCGAGATCGGTCACGTTGCGCGCATCGCCCGGCTCCAGCTTCACCGCCGTCCGCAAATGGTCCATCGCTTCGCTGACCCGGCCGAGCTGCCACAACGTGCGGCCCAAATTGTCATGGGCGGCGGCGTAGGCGGGTTGAAGCTCGAGGGCGCGTTGGAATTGCACGACGGCTTCTGCGAATTGCCCGGCTTGCTGCAGCATCCAGCCGAGATTGTTGTAAACGTTCGCGCTGTGCGGCTGCAGCTGGGTCATCAGCCGAAACTCCGTAACCGCTTCGTCCAATCGGCCCAGTTGCCGCAAGGCGATCCCGAGATTGTGGTGGGCCAGCGGGTAATCGGGCTGAAGCTCGAGCGCCGCGCGGTAGTGCAGGATGGCGGCATCCCAACGACTCGTCTGCAGCATCGCGTTGGCGAGATTGTTGTGCGCCCCGAAGGAATCGGGCTCGAGTTCGAGCGCGCGTCCGAATTCGGCAATCGCGTCGTCGACGCGGCCGATCCGCAAGAGCGCGTTGCCGAGATTGTAGTGGCCGGCCGACGAATACGGCTGGGCTTGAATCGCCGCCCGAAACTCCGCGATCGCGTCGCCGGGCTGGTTCTTTTCCAGCAGCGCATTGGCGAGGTTGATCCGCGCGTCGGCGTAGCTCGGATTGCTCTGCACCGCGGCTTGAAACTGCGCGAGGGCGTCGTCGGTCGCGCCCCGCTCGAGCAGGACGTTGCCGAGATTATTGTGCGCGATGGCGTTTCCGACCGTGTGCGCGAGCGCGTGACGCGACAGCGTTTCGGTGTCGCGCCAAACGCGGAGCTGATCGATGGTCCGTCCGGCCGCCGCCACGAGGGCCACGCTGCCGGCGATCGCGAGGGCGCGCCGGATGCCGGGAAACCGACGAGCGAGTTCGGCCGCGCCCCACGCAACCGCGACGAACAAACCGATCGACGGAAGATAGGTGTAACGGTCGGCCATCGCTTGATCGCTCAGCTGAATGAGCCCGATCGTGGGCACGAGCATACCGGCGAACCATAATGCGCCGGTCACGACATACGGCACCCGATGGCGGAAAAACCATATCGCGGATGCGAGACCGACGAGCAACACGGTGGCACCGGCCACCACCGCCGCGGGCCAATGCGCCGGCAGCGGATAGGGCGCAGCGAGATGCGTCGGCCAAACGGTTTTCCCGAGATAGCGCGCGAACGAGACGAGCGCGTTCGCAATCCGGTCGTCGAAAGAAAAGCTATCGAGCGTGCGAATCGCCCCGGCCCGCCGCTGCACGAGAAACGTGACCACGGAGACGCCGGCGGCCGCGGCGAAAAACGGCAGCTTTTCGCGCAGGCGCTTCCCGAACTGCCGCTGCCCGTCCGGCCCGCCGAAGCGTCGGAAGGGCCAATAATCGAGCAACAACAGCACGCACGGGAGCGTGACGGCCATCGGTTTCGCCAGCAGGGCGGCGACGAAGAAGACCAAGGACCAGAACGCAGGAACCGGGAACGAGGGACCAGGGACTAGGGACCGGGAAGGCGGCGGAACGGGCGAACGGTTTCCCGCGGCGGCGCCACGGTCGGCGGCGGGAACGGTTCCCGCGTAGCGCGCATAGGCGAGCACCGATAAAAGGAAAAAGCACGCGCTGAGGACATCCTTCCGTTCGGAAACCCACGCGACCGATTCGACGCGCAGCGGGTGCAAGGCAAAGAAGGCGGCGACGATCGCGCTGCGCCAGGTCGCGCCGGTGCAGCGCCGCAGGAGCGCGAACACCAGCACCGCGTTCATCGCGTGCAGCAGCACGTTCATCAGGTGCGGTCCGGTGGCGCCGTGACCGAAAAACTGGACGTCGGCCATGTGCGAAAGCCAGGTCAACGGATGCCAATTGCCCGCGTGGCTCGTCGTGAAAGCCCAACGAAGGCCGCGCCAGGTCAGTCCGGCCTGCACCTGACGGTTGCCCGTGACGTACAGCGGATCGTCGAAGGCGACGAACTCGTGATGCCACACCGGCAGGAAGACGAGCAGCGTGAGCGTGAAAAGCGCCGCGCCAATGAGCCGCGCGGCGCGGTCGCAACCGTCGCGCGACGACGAAGGCGGGACCGCGTCGTCGCCCGCGCCGCACCCGGCCGTTTCGCTTGCGCCGGGGATCAAGAGTGCGGGGTGTTGGCGATCATGGCGGTCTGGCCGATGCTGGTCAGCCACGCCGCGGCGGCGTCGCGATCGCTCTTCAACCAGAAGCGGGCGATCGAGGAGATGGCATCGTGCTTGAGCACCGGATCCTTGATCGAGTTCACCCAGTTCGACGCTTCGCGCGGCTGCTCGATCGCGACTTGGTTGGTGTAAGCGAGAAAGGCGCGGTCGCGGGACGGGTCGTCGGACGGCAGACTCGAGAGCCAGCGGACCGCCCCGGCGTGATCGCGGCGGGCCCACTCTTCGGCGACGGCGGCGAGGGCGTCGTCACGCATCGCGCCGCGGTTGAATTGCGTGACCCAGGCGGCGGTGGAGGCCGGATCCACCTTGGACCAGGAATCGACGACCGTATCGACGGTGGATTTCTGCAATTCGCCGCCGGAAAGATTCGCGGCATACGCGGCGGCGTCGGCCGGCGAGTCCGCGGCCAGCGAACGCACGAGGCCGTTCATGAATTCGGTGCGCAGCGTGCCCGGCGGCAGTTGCTTGCCGCGCTCCATGGCCACGAGCGGATCGTTGCGCGCCCACGCTTGCGTGGTGTGCGTGATCACTTCGTTTTGCGCATCGCCCGGCGGCATATGCAACGCGAGGTCCAAAGCCGCAGGCGCATCGGCATACGCGAGCACGGTGCTCACGATCGCGGCCGCGGTATCGCGGCCCGCGCCGAGCGGCAGTTGGTTGACCCAGGCGAGCGCGGAGGCGGAGTCGTCTTTCGCCCATTGCTGCAGCGTCATTTCCATGACGGCGGCGCGGCCATCCATATCCGACAGGTTTTGCGCCCATTCGATGGCTTTCCGCGGGTCGCTCTTCGCGAGTTCGGCGCCGACCTGGGAAAGCGCGGAGGTTTTGACCGCGCCGCTCGGCAGCGCTTCCGCCCAAACGCGGGCTTCCTGCGGATTCGCCAACGCAAGTCCGTTGATCACCGAATTGATCGCGTCGCGTTGCGCCGTGGTGCCGTCGGCGAGCACGCCGGCGAACATCGCGGCCTGTTTCGGATCGTCCTGCGCGAGCGACATGGCGATCGATTTCAGCAGCTGATCCCGGTCGGTGCCGTCGGGCATCGTCTGAATGTATGCCAGCGCGGCTTCGGGGTCGCGCTGCGCCAGGCGGCCGACGACCGTGCTCACCGCGGCCTCGCGTTCGACGCTCGGCGGAAACGCGTTCAGGCCCGCGAGCGCCTGCTTCGGATCGTCGAGCGACCACAGCATGGTGACATTGGCGTAGATGTCGTTGCGCGCCTTGCCCGAGGGCAGCTTCTGCGCGTAAGCCAGCGCGGCGGCGGGGTCGACGTTCGCCCAATTGCCGACGATGCAGCCGAGCACGGTGTCACGATTCGCGCCGGGGGGAATCTGTTCCGCAAAGTGCAGCGCACCGTCGGTGTCGTTGGTGGGCCAAGCCTGGGCGGTGAGCGCGAGCGCCGTGGCGCGGCTCGTGCCGGCGGGCAGGGCCAGCGAGTAATCGGCGGCGGCTTTCGGATCCTTGGCCGCCCAGTTCATGACGATGGCGCGGAAAACCGCGCTCTTTTCGCGGCTGCCCGGCAGCGTATCGAACCATTTCAACGCGCCCTGCGGATCGTTCGCGCCCCAGACGTTGGCGATCGCCTGGAAAATATTCAGGCGATCCTCGGCGCGGACTTTCATCGACCCGGCATAGGCGGCGGCGGCGGCGGGATCGCTCGCCGCCCAAATGGCGAAGATCGTCGGATAGGCCGCGGAGCGCTGGCTCGGCGGCAACAGTTGCGCCAGCTCCAGGGCCGAACGCGGATTTTTGCCCGCGAGATACGGCAGCGCGAGATTGATGGCGGTGTTGCGCAGCGAGCCGGCGGGCAGATCGCGCATCCACGCGATCGCGTCGTCGGGATTCGCAAACATCCAGCCCTCCAGCACCGACTTGAAAATGTCATCGCGCATCGCGGATTCCGGCAGTCCGCGGGCAAACGCGAGCGCGCCGGCGGGGTCGCCCTCCGCCCACCGCGCGAACAAGACGCGCCGCAGCTCTTCCTGCACCGGCGCCAGCACGAGATGCTTCACGAGCTTCATCAGCCGGCCCATTTCCGAAGGCGACAGCGCGTTGAAGATCGTCATCCACTCCTTCGTGCGATGCCAGATGCCGTGCTGGCATTCGTTTTCCAGCCGCGCGGCAATCGCCTCGACCGACATCTTTTGGGTCACGCCGTACGGCAGGTAACCGGCGCCGGCGCGCGCGGAACGCGCGGAGGTTTCCGGAGAAGGCAACTGGTCGTGCCTCGGCCAAAGGCCGCGCCGCCCGAGCCAAATGCCGACGGCAAACACCAGAGCGAAAGCGACCAGTAACAGGGGGTTCTTTTTCATGGCAGGGAAAGCGATTAGTGATTCGAGGTGTCGGCCTCGCGATACGGCGTGCCGGCTTCGTAAGCGGCCAGTTGTCCGCGCAGCTCGGCGGTAAATCCCGCATCGGGCTGCGCCTCGGCCAGTGCGACCGCGCGTTTCGCCGCCGTGACCGCGGCCGGAAACTTGCCCGCTTCGGCGCAGGCCGCCGCCAGCGTGCGGAGGACGCGGGCGTCCTCGCCGTGCGTGAGCTCGTCCGCGCGTTGCGCCAATTCCATGGCGCGGGCGCCGTCGCGGATCGTGGCATCGGGTGACGTCGCGAGCAGCCAGGCCAGCTCCGCGAGGACCGGCGGCGCGTCCGGTTGCCGCTGCAGAAACGCCTGGAATTCGGCGACCGCCTCGCGCGGCTGCCGCTGGCGCAAATACGCCAGCGCGAGATTGCAATGCGCCATCGCGAATTCGGGCTGTAGGCGCAGGACGCCACGGAAACGGGCGATGGCTTCCTCGGTTCGGCCCCGTTGAAACAGCGTCCAGCCGAGATTATTCTGCGCTTCCGCATTCTGCGGCTCGCGCTCGACGACGATTTGGAAATGCGCAATCGCGTCGTCGATGCGGCCGGCCTGGAAGCAGGCGGCGGCGAGCCCGTAATGCGCTTCGACGTCGTCCGGCCGCAGCGCCACGCAACGTTCCAAATAAGCGATGGCATCGCCCGCGCGCCCGGATCGCATGAGCGCGTTGCTGACGTTCTTCGCGGCCTCCAAGTAATCTGGCCGCAGCTCGAGCGCGCGAGCGAACTCGGTCGCCGCGGCGTCCGTTTGACCGGCCGCGAGCAACGCCAGCCCCAAGACATTACGCGCTTCCGCGGCATCGGGATAGATTGCGACCGCCGCGCGGGCTTCGACGACGGCCTCGTCGATGGCGCCGGTTTGCAGCAAGCCGTAAGCGAGATCGCTGTGCGACTTCGGGGCGCGCGGATCGATTTCCGCGGCTTGGCGGAAATGCACGAGCGCCTCGGCGGCCTGGCCCTTTTTCAGCAGCGCATGCGCGACGTTGCCGTGCGCGTTGGCGTTGTTCGGCAAGATCTCCAACGCGCGTTGGAAGTGCGCGGTCGCGGCGTCCACCTCGTTTCGCCCGAGCAGGATCGCACCGAGATTATTGTGCCCCATGTACGAATCGGGATTCCGCGCGATCGTCGTCCGCCACAGCGTTTCCAGATCGCGGTACATCCGGCTCTGCTGCCAGCTCAGCCCGCCCAACACCGCCATCAAAACGCCCCCGGCCACCAGCGTGAGCCCGCGGCGGCTGGGTAGAAATCGGTCGACGCCCACGCTCAAAGCCGCCGCCGCGAGCGCCGCCGGACCCACCATGGCGAGGTACTGATAATGGTCCGCAACGAACGTATACTTGAACGTATACATCATGAAAAAACCGAGCATCGGGGCGAGCATCGCGGCAAAGAACACGGCGCCGACCTCGACTCCGCGCCCGAACCGGCGGCGGCCAAAATAGACGGCGGCAGCCAGCGCGGCGCAGGCGAGCAGCCAAACGTACGCCAGGGGATTTCCGGCATCGATCCGCCAATACGGGTAGCTGAAGGTGAGATTCGCGGGCCAGCACAGTTTTCCGAGGTAGAACCACAGGGCGCGGCTCGCGACGAGGAACCGATCGAGCCAGCTCAAGGTATAGAACGCGCCTTCCGTGCCTTGGTGGTGGCGCTCCCACCAGATCGACACGAGGCCCATGGCGATGCTCAAGGCGAAGAACGGAATCACCTGGAGCCAGCGCGCCCGATTGAGCGGTCGCCGCTGCAACCAAAGCACGAGCAACAAGGCCGCCGGCAAAGTGCAGGCGGTTGTCTTGCTGAACAAGGCGAAGGCATGAAACACCAGCGCGAGCGCGTACCAGGCCCAGGGTGGCGTCGGACGCCTCGCGTCTGGCGTCTGGGGGCCGGCGGCTGCTGGCGCGACGGCGGACGAGGGCGTCCGCGCTCCGACGAAGCGGGTCCAGGCGAGGAGCGCCAGGAGGAAGAAGAACGTCGACTGCACGTTCTTGAGTTCGGTGATCCAAGCCACCGATTCCACCTGCACGGGATGCAGCGCGAAGATCGCCGCGCCGAGCCAGGCGGCGGGCACGGCGAGCCGGCGCAGTAGCCGCCACAGCAGCACGGCGTTGATCGCATGCAGGAGAATATTGACCCAGTGGTAGCCGGTTGAATTCAAGCCCCACAGGGCATGCTCCATCCGAAACGTCGTGTAGACGGCGGGGAAGTACTGCGATGGGGAATCGGTCGAGAACCAAATGCGCCACAAGCCATCCGGCGCGGTGAGCAGCGGGTTTTCCGTCACGTAATCGGTGTCGTCCCAGATGAAACCCGCGTGCCAAGCCGGCTGATACGCGCAGACGACGCCGGCGATCAGCAGCAGCCCGAAGAGCCAGCTGCGAGAAGGAGCGCGATTGTTACGGTCGGGGTTCACGCGTGGTCGGTCGTCGTGACCGCGGCGGCGGTCGGTGGCGGCGGGGCGTTTTCGCGCATCGGAAGATTCTGTCGGTGCCGCTCGAGTTGAGCGCGCAACAGCTGCGCGAGCGCCCGATTCGATTGTGCCTCGGCCAGCTGCACGGCTCGCTGCGCCGCCGCGACCGCATCGGGATATCGTCCCGCTTCGGCATACGCGGCCGCGAGCGTGCCGAGGATCGCGGGCGATTGCGCGTCCAACTCGCTCGCGCGGTGCGCGAGCGTCACGGCTTTGGCGCCATCTCGCACGGTCGCGTCGGGCCACGTGGCCAACACCCAGGCGAGGCTCGACAACGTGTCGGGATCGTCGGGCTGAATTTTCAGCGCCGTGTCGAAGCGCGCCACCGCTTCGCGCACATGCCCCTGCTGGAGTTCGAGTTTGCCGAGATTGTGATGCGCTTGCGCAAACTCGGGCAAAATCTCCACGGTGCGCTGGAAGAGCGCGGTGGCATCGGCGACGCGGCCTTTCTGGATGAGCGCGACGCCCAGGTTGTTCAGCGCGTTGGGGAAGCTCGGCTGAAGGCGCAGCGCTTTTTCCAGCTGCACGATCGCATCGTCCACCCGGCCCAAATTGAGCAGCGCATTGCCGAGGTTGTTCAGCGCCCCGGGGAAATCCGGCTTCAACTCCACCGCCTTGTGCGCGTAACGCATCGCGTCGTCCATGCGGCCGGCCGCGATGTAGACGTCGCTCAAGTTCTTGTACGCTTCCGCCAAGTCGGGGGCGATTTCGATCGCGGTCTGAAACTGGCGCACCGCGGCATCGGTCTGGCCGCGATGCAGGAGCACGACGCCTAAATTCGAGTGGGCTTGCGCCGAATCCGGTTTGACCTCGAGCGTCTGCCGAAAACGCTGCTCGGCCTCCTCGAGCCGCCCCTGGTCCAGCAGCAGCTCGCCGAGATTGTTCAAGGCGAGAAACGACGTCGGATTACGCGCGAGCGTCGTGCGCCACAGCGTCTCGAGATTCTCGTACATGCGACATTGCCGCCACGTGAGCGTGCCGAGCGTCAGCAGCACGGCGGCACCGGCGACACCGCGAAACAACGGGGCGAAACGCACGCGGGCACCGAGTGCGGTTGCCCCGGCCGCCGCGAGCGCGATCGGCCCGAGGCACGCCATGTACTGGTAATGATCCGCGACGAATTTGTACTGAAACGTGAAAAGCATGAAGAACCCAAGCGTCGGCGCAAGGGTCACGAAGAAGAAACACGCCGCGACTTCGACGCCGCGGCCGGTGCGCCGGCGGAGCGCCACGATCGCCGCGGCCAGCACCGTCGCCGCGAGCAGCCACCCATAGGCGAGCGGATTGGCCGGCTCGAGTTTCCATTGGGGGTAAACGAAGAGCAGTTCGGCGGGCCAGACCAGCTTTCCGAGGTAGAACCACGTGGCATGGCCGACGATGAGCAGGCGCTCGGCGAGCCCGAGCGCGAACGCCTTCCCGACCGTGCCTTGCTGGTACCGCTCCCACCACATCGACACCAAGCCCATGACCAACCCGAGCGCGAAGAAAGGAACGACCTGCGCAAGCCGCCGCCGATCGATCCGCACGTTTTGGAGCCACAGCACGAGCAGAAAAACGACCGGCAACGTGCACGCGGTGGTTTTGCTGAACAAGGCGAGCACGTAGGAACCGAGCGCGAGGGCGTACCAAGCCCAGCTCGGCGTCTGGGGGCTAGCGGCTGCCGCCGCGGGGGCGGACGAGGGCGTCCGCGCTCCGAGGAAGCGGACCCAGGCGAGCAGCGCCAGCAGCGTGAAGAACAACGACTCGACGTTCTTGAGTTCGGTGATCCACGCGACGGATTCCACGTTCACCGGATGCAGCGCGAAGATCGCCGCGGCGAACCAAGCGCCCGGCACGCGCAAATTTCGCAAGAGCCGCCAGACGAGCAGGCCATTGACGGCATGGAGCACGAGATTGACCCAATGATAACCCGTCGGATTCAGGCCCCAGAGCGCGTGCTCGAGGCGGAACGTCGTGTAGACGAGCGGAAAATATTGTGACGGCGAATCGGTCGAGAACCAAATCCGACGCAAACCATCCGGCGCGGTGAGCAGCG
>CBINOT010000189.1:0-11910 GCA_966252355.1 uncultured Opitutus sp.
AACGGTGGGGGTGAGAGCCGAGGACACGGTGCTCGAGATTGGCTGCGGCGTGGGTCGCGTCGGGCGGGTCTTGTCGCCCTTCGTCAAAGAGTGGATTGGCTGCGACGTGTCTGCAAACATGCTGCGGCTCGCGGGCCGGCGCCTACTCGGTTTGCCCAATGTGCGGCTAGTGGAGATTTCGGGGTACGATCTTCAGCCGGTCCCTGACGCTTCGGTCGACGTGGTATACACGACCGTGGTGTTCATGCACCTCGAAGAATGGGACCGCTACAATTACGTGCTGGAAGCCAAACGCGTGCTGAAACCCGGGGGGCGGTTCTATTGCGATAATGTCGATCTCGCCTCGGAACGCGGATGGGCCGTGTTCGAAGAAAATCGCAGCCATTTCAAGCCGCACGAACGCCCGGCGCAGATCTCAAAATGTTCTACACAACCCGAGATCGAAACGTTTCTGAAGCGGGCCGGCTTCGACGCAGTGCGCGTAGCCGGCCGACTCGATTTTTGGGTCTACGGCTGGGCAACGAAGCCGGCGTGCCGCTTCGCTTCGGCACCGTGATGCCATCAGCCGCCGCCCGGCGGCGTGGCAGTCGCCGGCGCAGCGGCAGCCTGGGTGCCATTGGCCGCCGCGGCGGCAGCCGCTTGCGCCTGTTCCGGCGTCATCGGCATCACAGGCTGTGCGGCTTGCGCTGGTTGCGCTAACCCCGGCTGGCCGCTCGCGGCCCGCCGCTGTGCATCTTCATATGCCTTCCGTTGCGCCATGCCGATCTCGAGCAGATCGCTAACGAGCATGCGCGCTTCTTCTTCTTGTCGCGCTTGAGTGGTCGCAGGTGGCGGCGGCTGTACCGGCAGAGGCGTAGCGACCGGGCCGGCTGGCGCCACAAGCGCCGGCGAGGTTGCGCCGGTGGGCTGAATCGCCGGACCGTTGGCCACGGAACTCGAACGCAGCGGCAACGTCTTTTCCACGCCATTGCGCCGAACCGTCACCTGATCGTGCGCCATGTCGTATTTAACGACACTGACGCCGCCTGAACTGGCTCCGACATCGACCCAAAAACTGCGTTTCGTCTGCTTGTCGTACAAATTGATCGAGGTCTTCTTGCCCACGATGCTGACCCCGGCGAATTCGAGCGGATCGTTCTTGGCCTCGGCCGCGGCATCAGTCCCCGCCTGCGAAAACGGAGAGTTCTTGGGCACCTCCCCAGCGCTCAGTGGCACCGCGAGGGATAGACCAAGGACAACGAAAACAAGTCGGGTCGTGGCGGACATGGGAGTGAGAGACGATGATGGACGTTGAAAGCTACGTCAAATTCCCACGCGGTAGGTTCCTGTACCATCGGGAATCAACCGATACCCGATCGGTTTGGCGGAGAGCGCGCGTCACGTGGGATGCGCTTCAACCGGTCGAAACGGCTAGCCGGCGCACCTCGTGGCTGGTGTCACCGAAGCCCTTCAGCCGCACATGGTCCACCTCGGCGTGGGGGGCGTCTGCGCTGACCAAATAAGCGGCGACTTCGAGATCGGCGCACACGGCCGCCGAAAGTACCAGATCGGTACCGGTGCATTGGGCGCAAAGCCGTGCCGCAGTGTTCACCGTTGTGCCGAAGTAATCGAGCCGGTCGTTCTGGTTGATCGCCAGGCAAGGACCGCAGTGGATCCCGGCCTTCAGCGCGAGCGGCTGCAGTGACGAGGGAGGCACGTTGACGCCGGCGGGCAAAGGATGTGCAGTCGGCTGCGCAAGCCAACGATGCGCGCGGATCATCGCTCGGACGGCCGCGATGGCACGGGGGAAAACAGCCATGATGGCATCGCCCATCGTTTTCACGATGCAGCCGTTTTCGGCGGCCACCGACGCTTTGAGAATCTCGAAATGCGTCAGCACGCGCCCGAACGCCGGTGCATCGCCGATTTGTTGATAGAGCTGCGTCGAGTTCTTCAGATCGGTGAAAACGACGCACATCGAGCCGACACTGATCTGCTCGCCGGGCCGCAATACCTCGCGGGAAAAAAGATCACGGAAGAGCTGCAACGACGTGACCTCGGCGGCAGTGGTTGCTTGGTCCGTCCACGCCAGATGTTCGACGACCGCCAAGCGCGGCTGCGGCGTGGCGTTGACGATCGTGAGTTCGCCGCCGGGCAGAAGGGCCGGTTCTTGCGCTGGCGTTTCACCGAGCGCTACGGCGAGCACGGGAGCGCCCAGGGTATCGGCACGGAATATGGCCTGAGCTGACAACCCGCCGGCTCGAACCCGATATCGTCCGGCCTCAACTGCCAGGCGAAACGTCCGCCGCGCCCCGGAATCCAGCTGCTGCTGCGCGAGAATATGCGGCGTGATTTGCGGTCCGCCCACGCAGTAGTCCGCGCGCACCACCGATCGCACCGCGGCGTTCGGCGTGAAGGTGAGTTCGACGGATTGGTCGAAGTTCACGGTGAAATCGATGTGACACGAATCGCAATGCGCCTCGGCTTTGATCCCTTCGAGATTCGACGGCCCCGCTTTGGCGCCGCGGCAGTGCGGGCAGACCAAATCCCAGCTGAAGTCGAGCAAGCCGGCACGCGTCGCGTGAAGGAATAAGTGCAGCGTTTCGCGGCGGCTCGTCCGCCATTCGTCCGCCAACGCATACGGCCGAATGCGCGCCACGCTCAGATCGTCGGCCGAGCCGATGAACGCGCGTAACTTTTCGACGAGGTCAGACGGCTGGCCGCGTTCCGCGACGAGGCTGCGCGCCATGGCCGCGAGCCGATCGGCTCCGCCGGGAGCGAGCTTCGGCGATTGAGCGAGCGCCGACCGCCGCGCGCCACGCAATGCGTAGATGTCATATTGCCGAATTACGCGCTCCATCGTGGCGCCGGCACGACGGCCAATGGAAAATGGCGCGGCGAGGCGGCCAGCCCAACCCGCTGGCGTGACGCGCAACTCGTACGTCACCGTGGTGCCGCCCTTCGCCTGTGGCGTCAGCGTACAGCGCACGATCATTTTCGCGACGGGCCCCCGGTGATACTTCCGCTCGACGCCAAACCGCTCAGGCGCCACCCATTCGAAGGCGAACTCGTCCCATTCGATCGGCACACCCAGCACGTTCGCTCGCAGCCGGCGGGCGTGGTTAACGATCTCGGCATCCGGCGGGGGCGGAACCAGCCGCACGGGAGGATAGCCGCAGTCGCGATTGAAACGGTCCGTATTCGAAATGAGCCGCCACAGCGCGGCGGGGGGCGCGCGGAGATTCCAAACCCAGCGATAGTGTTGTTCTGGATGCGGCACGGATCGATTACGAACGAACGTCGAGTTCGGATGTTCGGTTCGCGCGCCGCGACCTCACATCCGCGCCAACAGCTGCTTCGTCAAAAACGCCGTCTGCAACCCCGCCAGCTCCTTCAGGCCGTTTTGCGCCAGCGCGAGGAGGGCGTCGAGTTGCTGTTGCGAAAAGGTCGCTTCTTCGCCGCTGCCCTGCACCTCCACGAATTGGCCGCGGCCCGTCATGACGATGTTGAAATCCACTTCGGCGTCTTTGTCTTCGACGTAGCTGAGATCGAGCAACTCGCGTCCGCCGAACACGCCCACGCTCACCGCGGCGACGGAGTCCGTGATCGGATTTTCCGCGAGCTTCTTTTCGTCCATGAGCTTTTGCACCGCCAGGCGGGCCGCGAGATATGCGCCCGTGATCGCCGCGGTGCGCGTGCCGCCGTCGGCCTGGAGGACATCGCAATCGACCCAAAGTGTGTTCTGGCCGAGTTTGCCGAGATCGATCACCGCGCGCAGCGAACGTCCGATGAGCCGTTGGATCTCGATGGTGCGGCCGTCGATCTTGCCTCGCGTACTATCGCGCATTTTTCGTTCGAGCGTCGAGTACGGCAGCATCGAATACTCGGCGGTGAGCCAGCCGCCTGGCACCTTCTGTTGCTTCATCCACAGCGGCACGTTCGGCTCGATCATCGCGGCGCAAATGACGCGCGTGTTGCCGAACGAAGCCAGCACCGACCCGGTGGCGTAAGGCGCGATGTTCGGCTCGAAGGTGATCTTCCGTAGTTGCGCCGCATGGCGGCCATCCGGCCGCGGAGAGGTGGTGGACATCGAGCGTAACTCTCAGTCGCGAACCCACCCGCGCCAAACAAAATTCTTAGGGCGGCGGTGCAAACCCGCCGACGATCTAGGCGCCGGGGGAGCGTTCTTCGCGGTCGACGGGTTTGATCTTGGTCGATCCGGGCTGGTTCGACTGCGCAGTCATGAACGCGATCAACCGATCGTTGAAATCGCGGGCGGGATCGTGGCCCATTTTCTTCAAGGCGAGCGTGAGCGCCGCCACTTCGACGAGGCGCGCGATGTCGCGGCCTGGTCGGACGAACAGCTCGATGTGTGGAATCTTGATGCCGAGAATCTCGTAATAATTCTCCTCGAGGCCAGTGCGCTCCTCAACCACCTCCGGAGTCCATTCCCGCAGCGACACCACCATGTCGATCCGCTTCTCCAGCCGGACGGATTTGATGCCGAACATTTCGCCGACGTTGATGATACCGATGCCGCGGCACTCCATGTAGCCGCGATTGAGTGGACGGCTCGAAGCCATCAACTCGCGCTCGTCGAGCAGCTTGATGACCGTGAGATCGTCGGCGACCAGCGAGTGACCGCGTTCGATCAAGGCGAGGGCGCATTCGCTTTTGCCGACGCCGGAATCGCCGCGCAGCATCACGCCGACGCCTTTGATATCGAGCGTGGTGGCGTGTTCGGTGCCGGCAGGGGCGAACTCGTTGTCGATTGCGAGCGTCGCCAGGTTGATCCAGTTCATCGTGATCATCGGAGTCCGGATCAGCGGCAGATTCATCTCCTCCGCGACCGCGAGCATCGGATGCGTCGGATTGTAGTTTCGCGTCAGCACGATGCACGGGATGCCGCGCTTCACCATTTGCTGCAGAATCGTGATCTGCTGCGGCTGGGGCAGCGTTTTCAGGTAGGTCATTTCGGCGGCGCCGAGGACCTGAATGCGTTTGTTCGCGAAATATTTGAAGAATCCCGTCAACGCGAGGGCAGGGCGGTTGATGCTCCCCTCGTGGATGAGGCGGTGCATGCCGGTTTCACCGATGACGAGCTCCATCTTGAGCTTTTCGCGGTACGTCTCGAAGAAATGCGCGACGGTGATCCCGTGAATCGATTTTTGCATGCGGCGGGGCGTGGGCTTCGCGACAACCTGTAAGCGCGCTTGCCAAAGCTCAAAGCCAAAAGCGGCTCGGCCGAAGCGCGGCGATCCGCCTCGAGGCGCTACCGCGTGCGTCAGCTCGACGCGCCGGCAAATGCCGGCGCACCCACTACAAGTTGAACCCCTCGCCGAGGTAAAACTTCCGGGCTTGCTCGTCGCGAATCAGGAAATCGCCCGTGCCTTCGGTCAGCACCTTGCCTTGATGAATCAGATACGCGCGGTCGACGATGCGCAGCGTTTCGCGGACATTGTGGTCGGTGACGACGACACCGATGCCGCGCGACTTCAGCTCGAGAATCATCTTCTGCACCTCGGCCACCGAGATGGGATCGATCGCCGCGAATGGCTCGTCCATCAGCAAAAATTTCGGCCGCGTGACGAGTGCGCGCGCAATTTCGAGTCGGCGCCGTTCGCCGCCCGACAAGGTGTAGGCTTTCTGCTTCGCGACGTGCGTCAGATGGAGTTCCGAAAGGTGGGCCTCGACGCGCGCACGGCGTTCCCGCCGTGGAATTCCCGTCGCTTCGACAATGGCCAAGATGTTGTCCTCGACGGAGAGCTTGCGAAATACCGACGGCTCCTGCGGCAAATAACCGATCCCCCGCCGGGCGCGCTGGTGCATGCGCAGCGAGGTGATGTCTTTTCCGTCGAGGGCAACCCGGCCTTTCGTCGCCGCCACGAGCCCGACGATCATGTAGAACGTCGTGGTTTTTCCCGCGCCGTTCGGCCCCAGCAAACCCACGATTTCGCCGGCGCGGAAACGCAGGTCGACACCGTTGACGACGGAGCGCGCCCCAAACGTTTTAACGAGCCCGGTGGTCTCGATCTCGGAAATGGCCGGTGCGGATTCGCTCATTTCTGAGGCGTCGTTGACGGCGTCGCGGTGCCCGGCGCGCTGGCGGGTTTTTCCGGTTCCTTGCCATAGCCGAGGTCCTTCAAGGGCGGCAGCGTGATATGCGTGCGCTCGGTCGGGCCGCCTTCGATGACGGCGCGCTTTTTGCCGCGATACAAAACGAGGCGCGGGCCATCGGCACGATAGTTGCCATCCGTGCTTTGCACCACGGGATTGCCGGTGAGCACGACCTTGTCGTCGCTGGGAAAGACTTCGGCTCGCTCGCACGTGGCTTCACGATCGTTTTGCACGATGTGCACGCGACCGGTCGCGACGAGCGACTTGAACTTGTCCTGCTTGCCGAGGGTCGCCTTCGGGTCGCCCGTCCGGTACGCCACCACCACGAGCTCATCGCAGGTGATTTTGATGTTGGAGCCGGTAACGACGACGTTGGTTTGGAACGTGAACGTGGTCTCCGTTTCCGTGCTGACCATCTCGGCCGATTCGCTCGCGATGACGGTGGGGGTGATTTCCTCCGCGGCGCGGAGCATTCCCGAGAAGCCGAGGACAATGGCGAGCAGGCACGTGGCCCGGAACAGACGGATCATTTCAGGAGGTCGTTGAGTTGGCTGTGAAACGTAACGCGGACGTCGTGGGCGAGGGAAACTTTTTTGGCGGCGTTATCGTAGCGCCAGCCGACGCCGGTCACCTCGATGTCGTCATGAATGAGACGAACCGAGCTGTCGCCGGTGGCTACGTTCTTTTTGGGGTAGAAGACTGCTTTGGGGCTCAATAGCACGGAATCGACCCGCTCGGTCGCGTCGCCGGAGAATGCGATCGCGTGGAAGTCCGTTACGTCGATGCGATCGTCTCCGACGATTCGGGCGGACGACCCGCGCAGCGTCAGCAAGTGATAGCCCTCGGCGTCGGTGAATAGCGGAAACACCCAGCCGATGGCGGGGCCGGTTTCGATCGCGGGCCTCGCCGAAGGGAGTGTCGATGACTCCGCGGCCGATGCCGATGCGACGGCGACCAGCGCGGCGCAGAGGAGCGAAACGCGGGGCGAGCTCATTGGCGTTTGGTTCGCCGCGCCGCGCCGTTGTTCCGCGTTTTAACGGACTGAGCGGCGAGCAGCAGATCGCAGACTTCGCGCACCGCCCCCAGGCCGGCGGTACGTTGTGTCACGTAGTCGGCCGCGGCGATCGCGCTGTTCATGGCGTTCGGCGGCGCGATGCCGATTCCCGCCCATTCGATCGCCGCGACGTCGATCACATCATCGCCCATATACGCACACTCTTCGCTCGAAAGCCCGAGCCGCGTCGCTACCTCGTTGAGCGCGGAAATTTTGTCGATGCGGCCTTGGATGACGTGCGGTATTCTCAGCTCGTTCGCGCGAACCGAAGTTGCGCCGGACGGACGGCCGCTGATCCAGGCCACGAGGATGCCGGCTTTTTCCAATTGTTTCAGGCCATGGCCATCGAGGATGGAGAACGATTTGGCCTCGGAGCCATCCGCCGAAATCACGACCGTGCCATCGGTCAGCACGCCGTCGACGTCCATCGCGAACAACCGAATCTTCGCCCAGCGCGACGCAGAGATTTTCGATTTTCGATTCGAAATTTTGAATTTCGGCACGGGCGTGTGGCGGTT
This sequence comes from uncultured Opitutus sp., assembly GCA_966252355.1. Lineage (GTDB taxonomy): Bacteria > Verrucomicrobiota > Verrucomicrobiia > Opitutales > Opitutaceae > ER46. The sequence continues at coordinate 7,669 of CBINOT010000189.1, forward strand.
GTGGGCGAGGGATGATCCGAGATCCGAAATCGAAGATCCAGAATGGCGTCATCCGATCCAAGCGGAGATCCGATCGACGATCGTGTCTTTGTTTGGACGAAACGCGTGCTCGAGTTCGGGGGCGAAAGGCACCGGCAGGTCGAGCGATGCGATGCGCAAAGGCGGCGCCTTGAGCGCACTGAAATTCGTCTCGGTCAAACGGGCGACCAACTCGGCACCGAAGCCATGCGTGCGGCGTCCTTCATGCAGCACGACGAGCCGGCCGGTGCGGCCAAGGGACGCTTGGATTGCGTCGAGGTTCAGCGGAGAAAGCGCGCGCAGATCGAAGAGGTCGAACGTGATTTCGTATTCTTCGGCGAAATAAGCCGCGGCTTCGACCGCCAGATGCACCATTTCGCCATACGCCACGAACGTCGCGAAATCGCCTTCGCCCAGTTTCTTGGGCTGCCAGACTGCACGATAGTTCGGATCCCACGCGACGGGAGCCCGCCCGCGGCGGTACAGCGCCTTGTGCTCGAAGAGCAGCACCGGGTTGTTGTCTTCGTACGCGGCCAACAGGGCATTGAAGGCATCCTGCGGCGTGCTTGGGTACAGCGCCTTCAAACCCGGCATCGCGAGGAAGAAAGACTCGAGTTCTTGCGAGTGAAACGAGCCGAAGGTCAACCCGCCGCCGCAGGGCAGCCGGAGGACGAGCGGACAGGCGGCGCCCGAGCGGAAGTGCATCGTCGCCGCATTCATGGTGATCTGCGTCGTCGCCTCGGTCGAAAAGTCGGCGAATTGAAATTCTTCGATGGGCCGATGTCCGTTGAGCGCCAGCCCGATCGCGTAGCCCGTGCACGCGCTTTCGGCGAGCGGCGTATTGAAAACGCGCGGGCGGCCGAAGTCTTTGAGCAACCCGTCGGTGACTTTGAAGGCGCCGCCGTAGGATCCGATGTCTTGGCCGAGAATCAGCGACTCCGGCCGCTCCGTGAGAATCTTGCGGAGCCCCAGATTCAAAGCTTGGGCGAGATTAAGCTGCGCCGGCTGTTCTGGCGTTGCGCGCCACGGCAGAGGAGCGGTGGGCGGAGCATAGAGATCGGCCTCCATGCCGGCGGAATCGATCTTCGGCGTCCCGATCGCGATTTTGACGCATGCTTCGAGATACGCGTTGAGCTCGCCTTCGATCGCTTCAACCTGCGCGCTGCCGGCGGCCGCCACCACTTGTGTCCGGAATTTCGGCAATGGATCGCGGGCGAAGAAGTCGTCGCTTTCGCCAGGCTGCAAATAGTCGCACGTATCGTAAGCGGCGTGTCCGCGTAAACGCAGGGTTCGCGCTTCCACGAGCATGGGACGCGACGTCGCACGGACTTTATCGATGACGCTCGCCAGGGTCCGCGTGCAGCCTTCCACGTCCGTCGCATCGACAACGACGCCTTCCATGCCGTAGCCGGCGGCACGTTTCCAAAGCTCAGATCCGGCGGCGAACTGCTCGCAGATCGGCGTCGAATAGGCGTAGCCGTTGTTTTCGATGACGAACACGACCGGCAGCGAAAGCAGCGACGCGAGGTTCATCGTCTCGTGGATGTCGCCGGTGCTGGAAGCGCCGTCGCCGAAGAACGTGAAGCCGACCGCGGCGCGGCCCTGCCGGCGCTGCGAATCGGTCGTACCCGCGACGTTCGACAGCATCACGCCGAGATGGCTGATCATCGGCAACGAGCGATTCGCTGGATCGCCGTGATGAATATTCCCCTCGCGGCCCTTGGTCGGGCTGCCCGCGTTCGCGAAATATTGGTTGAGATGCTCGCAGAGATGGCCGCTCCAGATGAGGTGGCCGCCCAAATCGCGATGCGTGAACGAGACGACGTCGAGCGCCTTGTCCGCCAGCAGGGCCAGCGGAATGATGAGCCCCTCATTGCCCTGGCCACCCGTGACAGTGCCGCGAATCAATCCTTGGCGAAAGAGTTCGAGGATACGGTTGTCCGCCGTGCGTGCGAGATGCATCCAGGCGTAAATCCGGAGCAGGGCGTCGGTACGATTGGTCTCGAGTTCCGTCGCGCGCAGAGTGCGCGCACCGAGGAATGCGGGAGGATTCGGAAATGCCATGAACGAGGGGACGCTGAGGCTCCCCCGCGGCGCGGGCAAGCGAGAGATTCGGGCTGAATGTGTAGCGGAAGTTCGGAAGTCAGAGTTTGGGGTTTGGAGTTCGGAGTTTCGAGTTGGCCGGGGCTCGAGTCTGTAACTGTGGGAGGCGCTTTATGCCTCGATTCGAAGATCCTTGGCGCTCGGGTCGGGGCATAAAGCCCCTCCCACAACTCCAAACCCCAAACACCGAACTCCAAACTCCGCGCGGCTGCGCGCGCTCACTGCACTTCGTAGATTTCGATGATCGCGTTGCCCGTCGCGCTGTTGTGGCCCTGATTGTCGTTGCCGCTCGCTTGGGCGCTGTAATTGCCCGGCTGCAGCGTGACGAGCATCGCGCTCTCGCGACGATTCGTGAAACCGAAGGCTCCAACCTGCGTGAATGCGGCCGACAGCGCCGGTTGCGCCGTCGAAGGCGAATCCCAGTCGTCCGTCTCGCGGATGTTCACGCCGTCGGGCATCTTGTAGAGCTTGAGGTACGGATCGTACAACGTGTTCGTCACACCGTAGCCGTTAAGGGTCGGGCCGGCGACCCGGATCAAGTAGGTGTGGGGTCCGGGCCCTTGAACGGAGAATCCGGCGATGAGAATGTTCTCGCCGGTGCCGACATTGCCGCGCGTGGAAAGATTCGAGAGCCGGTTGGCCGGATCCGGAGCGGAATCCGCATCGTACGCTTCGACCAGTACTACGCCGGTGCGGCCGGATGGACTCGTGGTTTTGGCGCTATAGTTGCCCGGCGCCAGCGATGCGACAATGACGCCGTCCGTCGAGCCCGCCGCGAGAGGAAAGGCGCCCACACGGCTCATCGTGTTGCTCAATGCGGTGGCAGTCGCGGGATCTTGATCCCACTTCGGCAGGCTCGTCGCCACCACGACGGGATTCTGCGGGTCCTTCATCGAGTACAATGTGAGCGAGGGATCGAGCAGGTAGTTCGAAACGCCGTAACTCGCCAGCGATGGGCCGACCGAGCGAACCAGGACGGTTTTGTTGCGCGACCCAGTCACCACGAAACCGACGATCATCGTTTCGCTGCCTGAGCCGGCGACCCCGCGAGACGACAGGTTAAAAAGCGTCGTGTTCGCATTTGTGGCGGTGGCGTTGACGGTCAACGTTGCCGCGTTGCTCTGGACCGTGGCGTCGGGCGTCATGATTTCGACATAGTACGTGCCGGCATCGGCGGCTTGCGCCGTACCGAAATCGAGGTTGGGCGTGTTCACCGTGAAGAGTCGCTCGTAAGTGTTCGCGCCCGCCGCTTTGAAAAACCAATTGTAGGTGAGCAGAGCGGTCGACGCAGGCAGGGTCGCGGAACCGTTGACTTCGATCGTCAACGATGTGGCCGATCCGGCACTGACGGTACGACTCGTGGGATTGCGCGTGATCGCGGGAGTGACGAGCGCGGTGTTGTAAAGAAAGGCGCCGCCGTTCTTATCGTCAGTTTGCAGCGTCTCCAGGTTGCTCACCGAGCTGTTCATCATGGCCGTCACGCTCTGGACGGGAGACGCCTGATCGGGGTGATCGAGGCCGATGACGTGCCCAAGCTCATGCAATAACACGCGGCGCAAATCGACTGGATTGGAGTGAATCGCGCCGCGATATGAGTTCCACGTGCGTCCCGAATTAACGATCAAATCCGCTTCGTGAATCTGCACCGTCGGAAAGCCGTCATCCGCCTGATTGTCGACGAGCGTCACTGCCAAGGTGAACGAGTCGAAGGCAGCGCCATAGATCGAACTCGCGAAGAACACATTGTTCACGTTGTCGCTCTCCTTACCCGTGGAACTCGCGCTCGTCGTGGCTTTGAACTGGCACCGGCCGAGACCTGCATTCCACTCGTCCATCGCCGACTGAGCGACGGCGTTCCAGGTGGCGGTCCCATCCGTGAGTGGTAGCGCCACGCTCGCTGGACGCGAGGCGTCCAGCTGAAGCTGCATGGTAATATTGCCCGAGTGCCAGGCGCCCCCGATCAGCGAATACGCCTGCAACGCCTGGGCGGCCGAGATGGCGAGACCGAGCGTCACGACGACCGACAGACGTCGCAGGGTAGGGCGGGCGGCGCGATTCATTGCTGGAGTGCAGGGCGACCGCGCCGTGCGGTCGTTACCACGCGTTGCTCGAAAACTTCAG
>CBINOT010000190.1:0-11809 GCA_966252355.1 uncultured Opitutus sp.
CTCAGCACACGGCTGAAGTTGACCCCTCCGGCGCCGCCGCCGGAACCCACGGTGCGGGCATTGCCGACGATCGCATTGACCGAACATGAAGCGCTGCTCGATACGCTGCCCGATGTGCCGACGCGCGCCGGACCGAAGCCGCTGTCGATGGAATCCCTCGACCAAGCCTACGGCGCCGTCGTTTACCGGAAAAAATTCGCCGACGGCCTCCACGGGGTCCTTCACCTGCGAGACGCGATGGACTACGCGATCGTGATGGCAAACGGTCGGACGGTCGGGCGTGCGTTTCGGGGTTATGGGCCGGAGAGCGCCTCGATCTCGATCGATGCCACCGGTCCGACGACCCTCGATATTTTCGTCTACAATCTTGGCCGCATCAGCGTGATTGTGAGCGAACGCAGTCAGGCGCGCGCACGGAAAGGACTGCTCGGCGGCGCATTTCTGGGCGAGGAGGAGCTCACCGACTGGGAAATGTTTTCGATGCGTCTCGATCACCCCCGGGTAGACCGGCCGTCAGATCAAACGCCCGTCGGTCCGACGCTTTATCGCGGTTCCTTCGATGTGGCGGAACCAGCGGGGACATTTCTCGATCTCCGCCACTGGAGCATGGGCGCGGTATGGGTAAACGGCCATAATCTTGGCCGGTTTTGGGATCACGGTGGGCTGCGTTCGTTGTTCCTCCCCCGCCATTGGGTGAAGGCGGGCAAAAACGAAATTGTCGTCCTCGAATTGCACGAGGCGCCCACGCAGGCCGAGATTCCGAGCGACACGCGGATCATCGAAGCGCCGGCAATTCCTTTCGCGTACGTGCTCGATCGGTTCAATCCGACGAAGCGCTAGCGCAAATCCGATTCGCCGGTGCCTGAGTTCAGCATCGGAAGGTTTCCGATGCCGGCGTCCCTCCCGTCCAACAATCGGGCACCGCGGCGATTAACCGGTGACAGTGCGGTTAGCCGGACCTTGCGTCACGGCTCTCGGCTCTCAAACCCATTCACCCTATGAAATCCATCTCCTCGGGTCGCTTGCTGACTCTCTTCGCTGGCGGTTTATTGCTCAGTGCGGCCGCTTTACCGGTCGCCGCGGTCGATACCGTCGCGTCCACCACCGTTTCGTCGTCGGGAGTGCGTGTCACGTCGAAGGACCAATACAAAGACTTCAGCTTCGGAAAGCTGCACGGCATGGGAATCCGTGGCGCCGATGGAAAACAATTGGGCAGCGTCCGCGACCTCGTGCTCGACGTACGATCGGGCGAACCGAAGTTTGTCTTGGTGTCGGGCGGCGGCCTCGCCGGCATCGGCTCGCACACTCGCCTGCTGCCGTTTGAAGCGTTGATCCGCGAACCGAAAGAACACGACTTCCTCACGCGCTTGCAACGGGTCGACTGGGAACTGCTGCCCCTGATCGACAAAGCCGACATCGACGAAGGCAGACTGGTCCTGACGACGGAAAGCCGAAGCAATGTCACGCGCTTGCACGACCAGCCCTGGGCGCAAGCGTACGACGCGCTAAGCACCGAGAGCGACAAGCCCGGCACTTTGCGCTATGTGTTCGCGTCCGCCCTGACCGACAAACCGCTTTACGGAGACGGCGAAAAAGTGGGCTCCGTGGAAGATCTTTATGTCGATCCGCGCGGCGGACCGACGCTGGCGATCGTGGACATCGATCAAGACTACGTCGGCGCGAAGCACGAGTACCTGGTCCCGCTGCAAGCGTTGCAAGCGCCGGTCGGCAAGGGGCGGGTCCACACGACGCTCGCGGCGGCTGATTTTCGCGAGGTCGCCGGCGTACGGGTCGACGCAACGCCCGATGCCACGCGGGAAGAAGGTCGCTGGATTCGGCTGCGCAATCGCGATCACGCGGCGGTTCGTCGCGACTCGACGGCCGTCACCGAGCGCGATCGCCGCCTCGAAACCGCACCCGCGCCAACCGGTTTTCCCAGTAGTTACCGCGCGAACGACCAGGTGAATGCGCAATCGTTGAACGCCGCCGCCGAGACGATCCGCGAACGCTGGTCCGCCGATCCGGCGTTGAAGCGCCAAACGCTCCGGGTTACGGCGGAGCAAGGACGTTTGGTGCTCGACGGCCTCGTAACGACGCCGCGCCTCGCCGAGCAAGCCGTCGACACCGCGCGTCGGGTGACGACCGGAATCGACATCGACAACCGGATCCGCGTCGAAGGCATCACGCGCTAAGGCCAAAGGTTAGTCGACCAACGGCCGCGAATCGCCCGGCCCGCCGCTACGCCGATCTGAAACGCGGCATTCGGGTCGGAAGGCCCGAATGACGCGTTGCGGGTGTTCGCCAGGGGGCCAGCTCCAACGGCAGAGCGCGCTTCACCGCGAGGGTTGGTCCAGCAATTCGCGCAGGGTTTGCCGCACGGAGCTCCAACTGCCGGTCGTCATGAAGGCATCGACGCCCGCGGCAAACGCTTCGTTCCTCACATTTTCCGCTCCGGTCAGCATCAAGATGCGCGTCTTCGAATCGGTGGCGCGGATCCTCCGCACCATGGCGATGCCCGGAGTACCCGGCATGCCATTGTCGGTAATGATTGCATCGACGGGGCCCTTTTCCAACACGGCGAGAGCGTCGTCGCCGTTCCGGCACGTGATCAATTCCGCCTCCGGGAATTCACGCGTGACGGCATGGGTCACCAGAAACAGCGCGTCCTCGTCGTCATTCACCACCAGCACTCGTAACCCACTCTTCACCCGGCTATGGTGTGGCTGCCGCGGCATTCGGTTCCGCGGCCAATCGTCACGGAATTGTTACTTTTCTCGGCCGCATTGCGTTTACGACGCGAGGCCTTCGCCCATCCGGTCTCGGGGCGCACGAGCAACCGGAGGTTGATCGCGGGTGCCGTTGCCTACGGCTTGCGCCGGCGTAGTCTTTGCTCGAGCGCGAGGAGGAGGAAAAGCGGGTTGCCGACGAGGTAACGTTTCGCGAGCCGGCGTGGCTCTTGGAGCATCCGGTACGCCCATTCCATTCCCGTTTCGCGCCAGAAAATCGGCGCGCGCCGGACGCGACCCGAATAAAAATCGAAGAGCCCGCCGACGGTCAGAACGGTGGCGCCCGTGCAATGGCGCAGATTCTTCCAGGCCCAACGCTCCTGACGCGGGCTGCCCATGCCGACCAGCACGAGACAGCGTCCCAGCGGGGCGATTTGGGCTACGATGTCGCGCACGGCTTCGTCCGAAGCAAAGAAGCCGGGCGAAATGACCGGAATCTGCAGATCCGGAATTTCCGCCTGCATGCGACGTGCGCACTCGGCCGCGACGCCTGGCGCGCCGCCGATCATGACGACCGGAATCTTCGCTTGCGCCGCTTCCCGGCACAAAATGGGAAAGAGATCCGTGCCATTCACATTATGCCGCATCGCCACGCCGAGAAAACTCGCCGCCATGCGAATGCCGATGCCATCAGGCAACAACGCATCCGCCTCGGAGAGCACGCGCGAATATTCGGCGTCGAAACGCGCGAGGTTCAGCGCGTGCGCGTGCACGAAGTACACGAGCTTGGCGCGGGAATCGGCCGGCGGCGCCAGAATGATCTGCTTCGCTTCCGCGATCGACACGTTGTCGACATACGCCGAGACGATGTACGGTCGCTGGATTTTCCCCGCGCGCCGCGATGGCGAAAGCGCGCAGGCAAACGCCGTGCGGGCCACAAGTCCGAGATCGGCGCCCAGGGACCGCTTCCCAAAATAGTCGTCCTCCACCGTGCGGAGATCGTCATACGGAATGCCCATGCGCAGCCGCGGCTCGATGGGAGACAAAAAACCGCGCGGCTTTGCGGCATCGCATCGCGATCCGACGAGCTTCGCCTTCCCGCTCAAGACGTCGCGCAGACGTGCCCGCGGCAGAAGTTCCGTCGCCGCCGCCGTCGACGACCGTTCCGCTTTTTGCCCCGAAAGCATCGGCAGCGCGGTGGGGGCATTCGGCTTTTCGGCCAAACCAGATTGCGCCAAGGAGAGCATGCCCCAGCGTACAGCTTCCGGCGGCATCACAGGAGTGGGTCGCTACTCCATCGGGCGGTAGGCGCGTCTCCCTTCTTTTCTGCGGAATCGCCCAAGGAACCTCTATGCTCGCGCACGCACCTTTCTCTATCCACTGGGGCGTAAGACCCAGTGCGGTCTGTCCAGGAACCCAAAGGACCGGGCTGCGCCCGGCCGCGCGATTCATCGCTGTCGGCGCGAGCGACGAAAACGGACGATGACTTACGCAACCGTGCCGGAAACGGTGCGAGCCGCGCCGCCAAGAGCGAGTCCTGTGGCGGACTGATTCATCACCCCATCGGCAAGCGCCTCGAAGGAGGTCACGCAGATATCGGGATGCGACGCCAAATAGTCCGCCGTCTGGTGCAAGACGCGAATGAAGGCGTCGTCCGGCTGGCCGTCGCGGAAGTATTCCCACCAATGGGTCACCAGCACGGTCAGCGGCCCTCGCTCGATCGCTTGCTTGATGCTCGGCAGGATCGTTTCAGGCGAGCGGGTGTACGACAACAAGCAGCCCGGATGGCTGAGCAGTCGCGTTTGGCCCACGCGCCAATGCGGCCGCCGCATCAGCTTCTTCATGACGTATTGCGGCCACCACGCGATCGGCACGCGGCGCCATTCGAACCAGCCGCTCGAAATCACGCGAAAGCGGCGCGCAGTTTCGCGATACGCCTCGGGAGAAAACTTGTCGTGCGGGGCGACGAACGCCGCCGTGGGCCGGATGCCCGCCTGTTGCAGGCACTCCGCGCCATGCTCGAGCCGGCGCACGATTTCGGCGCGATCGTGCGTGTCGAACTCGAACGGCTCGTGGAAACAGCCGTGCTGCACGATCCGAAATCCGGGATTGGCGCGGAGGTACGCGGTCAGCCCCGCATTCGAAGCCAGGGGCACGGTGGTTGGCTCGTTGGCGCGGGCCGCGAGGAGAAATCCTTCGCGCTTGCCGTCGGGCGTCCGTGCGTCGGTGCGCACGTCGGGAATGGTTGCCAGATTGACCGGCAAACCGCGCGCCAGGAACGGGCGGTAAAGTTTCTCGAGACACTCGACGGGCGTGAGCGCGTTGGTGTCGTCGTCACGCAGAATGACGTAGCGCATTTTTTTCCTCCACTAGATTGGCGTACAAATGGCGAACTCGCGAGGCGAGGACTTGGGTGTCGTATTCGTTCACGACGCGTTGCCGGCCGAGGACGATCGATTGCTGGCGCAGGGACTCGTTGGTCAGCACGAGGTCGACCGCTTCGTGAAAAGACGCCGGCCGGTCGAGATCGAAAAGCCAGCCGTTGCGGCCGTGCTCGACGAGAGCGCTGGCTCCGGAGGTGCGGCTCGAGATCGCCGCCGTGCCCGCGGCCCAGGCCTCGAGGATGACGAGGCCGAACGTCTCCGAGACCGATTGCAGCATCGCGACCCGTGCGACCTGGAGTAGGCCGATGAGCCGCGGATCCGCCGGCGGAAGCTTGCCCGTGATGAGGATGTGCGGCTCGAGCCCGAGCGCCGTGATCCGCCGCTGCAAGGCTTCGCCGTAAACTTCGTCGGTGCAAGCGCCGGCCAGCACCAGCATCGCGTTCGGATGACGTCGCAGCAGCTCCGGCATCTGCTCGACCACCCAGCTTTGATTTTTCACCGCGTCGATCCGGCCCAGCGAGAGGACGACGTCGCGACCCCGAATCCGCGGGAACGCCTCGAGTGCGGCCGCGCGGTGATCGACGCCGTAGACTTTCGCGGGCACGCCGTGCGGATGGACGATCACGCGCCGATCGGGATGACGTTCGCGCACGAGTTCCGCCTCGCGGCGATTGCAGGTGAGAATGGCATCGGCCTCCGCGAGCACGCGCCGGGACCGGAACAGCAGCCCGAACGGCTTGCCCCATTCCACCCCGCCAGTCTGCGGCGAATCGAAGCTCTTGCGCAGCGATTCGGGCAAATCGTAGACGCCGCCGTGGATCGTGACGACCAGCGGCACGCCCTTGCGCCGCGCCATCGTGAGGCCAATGCCGCCGATTCGGCCGAGCGTGTGCGTATGGATCAACGACAGGTTGCGGGCGGCCCAAAGCAGTCGGACGAGGTCGAACGACATCAGGTTGCCGCCCACGGCGATCATTTGCCGTTTCTGCTCGGCGGAGATGCCCCAAATTGGCACGCACGCGTTGAAGCGTTGAAGCGTGCACCCCGCCTCCACGAGGGGATCGCGGATATGGGTCGGGGGGATCGCCGGGCAATAGACGGTCGATTCCACGCCTTCGCGCCGGAGGCCGTCGCAAAGCTGGCGAATCACCGTCTCGGTGCCACCCCACTCCGCCGGGTTATATTTTCGCAGCAGGTGCGCGATGTGCATGGAGCTATTTGGCGAGTCGGGCTGCCGTGACGGGGATGGGGTCGACCACGATTTCGTCCGCGCGCTCCGCCGCGTTTGCCGTCGCGGCCGCGCGACGGGTGCGACGTCGCGCATAGTAAAGGCTGGCGAGCACGCCCATCATGGCGTGAAAGGTGAACATGACGGGCGTCTGACGATACGTCCATTCGGTGATGCTCTGGAGGAAGATACCGAAGGCGCCGAAACCGAGGCCGATCGCCATGCGATGCATCGGGTCCGGATTCAAACGGCCGCGCAGGAACGAGCCCGACATCTGGAACCAGCGCAGCCAGATGAGCACGAGCAAGACCATGCCCGCCGTGCCGAGCTCTCCGAGCATCAGCGCAGGCAGAGAGTCAGCGGCGGGCGCCAGGAAGATTTGCCGCGCATCTTCTTTTTGCGGCGTCCACGTAATGTCGTCGTAATCGGTATAGGCATAGCCCAGCGCGGGCCCGTAGGTCTTGCCGACGTAATACGACCAGTTGTTCAACCCGACGCCATACGGGTGTTCTTTGAGCATCAGCATGGCGAGCCGCCAGTAGACGCCCCGCGTCTCGACGGCGTTCGCATCCTTGAATTCCGCGGAGATATTGGTCGACGTGTACCGGGCTTTCAGGCCGTCCCACGACACGAATACGAAACCGCCGACGCCGATCAGCACGACCGCGACAATGGCGAGCTTCTGCCGCGTGATTTGCCACGACGTGCAACAAATGGCGGTCGCCGCCACGCACAGCGTGAAGACCGGCACGCCCATGCGGGACAAAGTCAACATCTCGGCGCCCGCCGCGAACAAGCACGCCAGGCCGCAAAACCACCGCAGGCCTTTCGACCAACTGGCCATCGTCGCGGCCATCAGCACCGGGCCGATGGTGCAAAGATAGGTGGACAAGGTGTTCTCGTGATCGAACGTGCCAGGGACGCGAAAGACGCCCTTGAAGAAACGTTGCTCGAGGCCGTTCAGCGCCTCCATCCACGCCACGCAAGCCAGAGCGAAAACGACGATGCCCAGTTCACGCCGCGTCCGCACGAAAATCGCGGCCGCGAGCAAGACCATCAAGCCGCGAGCCATCTTCGCCAGTTCCCACACCCCGTACATCTGCGGCTCGGATCGCATGACCGAAGCGGTGCAATAGCCGCAATACAGCAGCATCAGGCCCAGGCCGGCGGGCCAATAAAACCGTCCGCGTTCGTACCGCGGCAGCAGCAAGGTCGCGATCAGCAAGCACAGTGGCGCGATGTCCCACGCCGAAATTTCGATGCCGCGCGAGGTGCCGCGATACCAGTACACGCCGGCAAAGGTGACGTCCATCTTCTGGATGAGCACCGCGCCAAAAACGAGGAAGAAGAGCGCCACGTCCCGGACCCGTTGCGAAATCAGCGTCGCGAAGAATCCGGCGGAGCCCAACGCCACCAAGAAGATGAGCGCCAGGATGTGCTTGGTTTCGATATTCATACCGGGAGAAAACTTAAGCGGTGTTCAAAGGACGCGATCAGGACCGGCCCTCCGCCGATTGCCGCCGGCCGGTGCTCGATTCTTTCCGCGCGCTGAGCCAAAGCGTCTGCGGCACCAGCCGCCCGGCGAGGCGCCGAACGGCGCCGCGTTTCGCGATTCGAACGTCGGCGAGCCCGGCCTCGCGCGTCAGCCGTTCGAGCGAGGTGCGCGTAAAATGGCGAATGCGCGGATTGGCCGGCGAGAAATGCTGTTCCCAGCGAAAGAGCGCGATCAGCACGCTGCGCATCCGCCCGTGATCCGGCACCGTCGCCAAGAACCGACCGCCGGGCTTGAGCACGCGATTCACCTCGCGCAACGCGGCCGCCGGGTCGAACACGCGATCGAGAAACTCGCAGCACCAGACGACATCGAACGTGTCGCGCGGAAATGGCAGCGGTTGCGCGACGTGATGCTGTAAAAATGAAATCTCCGGAAATCGCCGGGCCAGCTGCGCGATTTGCACCGCCGAGGTGTCGAGCACGGTGACGTCCGAGGAGTACTCCGACAATTGAGCGGCGAGAAACGCCTGTTCGCAGCCGAGGGCCAGCACGGTGCTGTCCGGTTTGATTTCCCGCAGTCCTTCGTGCATGCAGCGACGAAAATCTTCGATCATCGCGACTTGCCGCCGGGCGATCGCGTCCGAAGGAGGGGTGGCGTGGCGGGCAGATTTGGCAGGATTGGGCTTGCTCATGCGAGCGGCACGTTTGGCCGAGTCGTTACCATACCCGTCCCGGGACGTGGCGTTGAGTAGGTGCGCACCTACGCGCGAGGCGGGTCTGACCCCATTCTGCGCGCTCTATCACTCAGTTACGCTGTCCGCCACGGCCATCGCTCCGGCTTTTTCATGAGCGACTCCAAAGTCACGATCGTCATGCGTTCGTTCAACGAAGCGTGGGCGCTGCGCGAGACCTTGCCGGCCCTGCAGACGCAGGAATATCGCGATTGGGAACTCGTGGTCTTCGATTCCGGATCGACCGATGGATCGGTGGATTTGATCCGGGCCGCGCAGCCGAAGCATTTCGTCCAACTCCTGCCGCACGAATATCGACCGAGCCGCGTGCTGAACCAGGGCATGGAACTGGCGCAAACCGAGCGCGTCATCTTTCTCAACGCCGACGCCACGCCGCAAAACGGCCGGTGGCTGCGCCCTCTCGTCGAGGGTTTGGCGGATCCGCGCGTCGCCGCCGTCTTTGGTCGCCAAATTCCACGGCCGGATTGCCAAGCGGTATTCGCCTACGACTACGACCGGTGTTTCGGCCCGGAGCGGGAATCCGCGCACTGGGATCATTTCTTCAGCATGGTGAGCAGCGGGCTGCGAAAAGACATTTGGGCGAAACGCGGATTTTTGGAGGACATGCAATACTCCGAGGACGACGAGTACACCCGTTGGGCTCGGGCGGAAGGCTATCGGATCGTGTACTGTCCGGACTCCGTGGTGATGCACTCGCACAACTACGGTCCCCGCCAAGCGTACAAGCGGAGCTTCGGCGAAGCCTGGGCGCTCGCCGCGGTATGGCACGGCGATCCGGACGCGCTGACCAATCCGACGAAGTTGCTGCTCGGTTGGGCCAACGATGCGCGCCGGGATCTCGCGTATTGCCGGCGAAATCGGCGACTCCGCGAATGGCCGCATGCCGTGCGGATCCGATGGGAACAACGTCTGGGACGACGCGCGGGCTTCAGTGCCGGCTGGGCGATGCACGGCGGCAGCCTGGCGGCACCGGCTCAGAATAGACGTGAACCGGGCGTAACGGAACGCGTGAGCGGTTCGCCGAAAGCCTCACGGCTTCCGCTGCCGGCTGACGCCAACGAGCGCATCGGGCAGGCCTGAGTTTACCGACTTCAACGATGATTGCTCCCGCGTCCCCCTCCTCTGTCGTCGTAGAAACGCCGCGCCCCGATCGACCGCTGTCTCGCGCTGAGACGCCGGCACCGGGATCGGCGCCGCGGTTTACGTTGGATGGCGATCCCAAACTCGAAGAGCACCTCCGCCGCACGTGCGATCGCATCGCTGCCGGTCTCCGTGGTCTATTGCCGGCCCGGAAGCTGGAAGGCGTGCTGCTCGGCGGCGGGTATGGCCGCGGCGAAGGCGGCGTGTGCGGAACACCCGACGGCGATCGGCCGTACAACGATTTGGAGTTTTACGTCTTCCTGCGCGGAAATCGGCACGTCAACGAGCGGGTCCACGGTCACGCCTTGCACGTTTTCGGCGAGATTCTCACCCCGCAGGCCGGCATGGACGTCGAGTTCCGCATCAGTTCGCTGCCGGAATTCGAAGCGGCCGGGGTAAGCATGTTTTCGTACGACTTGGTCAGCGGTCATCGCTGGCTCATCGGCGACGAGGCGCTGCTCGCGCACTGCCAGCACCACCGCGATGCCGCGGCGATACCGAGCGCCGAAGCCACCCGCTTGATGATGAATCGCTGCACCGGCCTCCTGCTCGCACAGGAACGCCTGGCCCGCGCCGTATTCACCGCGGCCGATGCCGACTTTGTCGCCCGGAATATCGCGAAAGCGCAGCTCGGCGCCGGCGACGCCGTGCTTACGGCGCAGGCGCAATATCACTGGAGTGTCCGCGAGCGGCATCGTCGTCTCGAGCAACGTGCGCGCGGCGAAAAGAACGCCTGGTACGCCGCGCTGCTGGGCCACCATGCCCTCGGCACGGAATTCAAATTACACCCCACGCGCAGCGCGGCGGGCCGTAAGGCGCTCGCGCAACAGCACCGTGCCGTCACGACGTTCTGCCGCGACGTGTGGCTTCGGCTGGAGGGTCGCCGGCTCGGCGCCAATTTTGATTCGGTGTGTGCGTATGCGGAAACCGAAAAGAACAAATGCCCCGAAACGTCGCCACTGCGGAACGTTTTGGTGAATGCGAAGCAACTCGGCGCGCGCGTGGCGCTGAGCCCGCGAGCGGTGCGCCACCCCCGCGAAGCCGTGCTGACCGCGCTGCCGTTGCTCTTGTGGGAACCGGGTGTGTTGACGTCGCCCGTATTGCTCCGCCGAGTGCAAGGCTTGCTGCGAACGAACGCCTCGGACTTCCGGGGCTTGGTCAGCGCCTACCGCGAGATTTGGTCGCGAGTGAATTAGCGCCGGGGATCGCGCGAGGGCTACACCTTAAAAATGTAGGGGGGCTCCGAACCCCGCCCTACGACTGAATCATCGTGCTCGTAAGCGTAATCTCTTCGTCCACCGCCGCTAGAGGGCTTGCCAGGGGATCGTCTTGACTGTCATGTGCCGGCCGAGTCGTCCGCCTTTCGGACGATTTGCAGAGTGGCGCTCTTTTCCCTCGCACGCGCCCGCGTCGCCTTTTCAGCCCATGTTCACCCTCGGAATCGATTACGGTACCAACTCAGTCCGCGCCCTCGTCGTGCGTTGCAGCGATGGCGAGGAGCTCGGCTCGTGCGTGGTCAACTACCCCAGCGGGCATCAAGGGATTCTGCTCGATCCCAAGGACCATAACCTGGCGCGCCAACACCCCGGCGATTATCTGTTTGGGCTGGAGCGCAGCGTCAAAGGCGCCATCGCCGCCGCCAAGAAGAAGCGAGGTTTCGACGCGTCCAAGATCATTGGCATCGGCGTCGACACCACCGGCTCGAGCCCGATTCCAGTCGACGCACGCAACCGGCCGCTGGCGCTGGACGGCAAGTGGAAAAAGAATCTGAACGCGCAGTGCTGGCTCTGGAAAGACCATACCAGCGTGCGTGAGGCGGCAAAGATCACCGAACTCGCGGCGAAGCACCGGCCGCAATACATCGCCAAGTGCGGCAACACCTATTCGTCCGAGTGGTTCTGGTCGAAGCTCTGGCACTGCCTGAACGTCGATCCGAAGGTCTTCACCGCCGCGTACTCGTGGGTTGAGCTTTCCGATTGGGTGCCGGCCGTGCTCGCTGGCGTCACGGATCCGGCGCAAGTCAAACGCGGGGTCTGCGCCGCCGGACACAAAGCCTTTTACGCCGAGGACTGGGGCGGGTTGCCC